>CAYFJO010000127.1:0-25481 GCA_964343305.1 uncultured Pirellulaceae bacterium
TCTTGCGCACGCCCTCGACCATCAGCTTGTATTCGGCTGATTCAAACTTGTTGTCGGGATCGGTTCGACCACTCGACGGAGGGCGGAAGTCGAAACCAAGCGCGCGGTTGCCCATGGCGGTCTTGATGAGCAGAACCTGTTCGTCGTGGAACGTGCCCAGCACGTGACCAAAGCCGAGTTCCGGTCCAATGGACTTGCCGTTCGACGTGGCGCTCAGCGGCGAGCCATTGCCGTCCTTCGCGACTCTAGCTTCCTGAAAGTATACGTCATTGCGAACGGTCCAGTTGCCGTCGCCATCGACCAGCCACGGAAACTTTCCTTCGCGCCGGGCCACCGCTTCAAGATCGCCGTTGCCCAGCAGGTCGGTCTTCTGCATCCAGAACCGCGGCGGGTCGCCTTTGAAGCCGGTGATCCTGAACGCGTAACGCCTGCCGGGTTCGAGCGTCACGTCCTGCTTGACCGGCTCACCACCTGCTTCCCGGCGGTAGACTTCTTTGCCGTCGAGTTTCATGACGCTGTCGGAACTCTCACCGAATCCGCAGTGCAGTTGATAGACGCCGTGCTGCGGCACCTCGAGTTGTCCTTCGGCAACCGGCTTATCAGTCAGGTTGCCGTCCGGCAGGTAGACATTCAGCGGCGAGGCCTTGTAGTTGCCGACGCGATAGATCTGAAGCGGCCCATCGGAGACGGCGGGGTCAGAGCTGAGATAGACCCCGGTGTAGACGTTCTTCGCGCCACTGAGGTTACCCATCCCGACCATATTGGACTGGCCCGCGAGGATGTAGACTTTGACCGGCTTTGTTGCGTTGCCCGGCTTGCCATCCGGATCTGGCAACTGGGCCGGGACGTCCGCGGCTTGAAGAGAGCTGGCCATCAACGTCATCACGGCGAGAATAATCGTTGGTTTCATCGTTGTTTCCTGGTGTGGGATCTTTAACGCCGAGCCGGCGTTAAACAATTATTTCTTCAGCACGTACCACGCCGACTGCCAGCCGACGGCGTTTCTGGCATTGAAGCCGCCGGCTTCGATGAAGAGGTAATCTTCGTCGTTGATCGTTTTGATCTTCATCTTCAGTGCTTCGTAACGGGTCAAATCCATCAGGGTGTCGCTGGACCAGAGTCGTGTGACCTCGTCCGTTTCGCCGTTGTCCTTGAAGTTGATCCCTGCGATCTTCGCTCCGCGCGGATTCAGCCGCCGGTCAGGCGTGAACTCGTCGATCGTCTTGACGACGCCGAGGGTTTTCCAGCGGCCGACTAACCGTGCGTTTGGAACGAATTTGCCGTCGTAGAGGAACTTGACGGCGCTGGCCTGGCGTTCGCGGTCTGCCGGATCCTGCGCGGCCTGCCAATCGGACGACAACATCGAGACGACAGTCGCCGACTTGCGTACCAAATCGTCGCCCATCGGCGGCAGCTTCTGCTCCTCGAAGTGCACGCTGATTTTGCCCTGGGGAACACGCGTGCTCGGCTTCACTTTGTATTTGTCATTGAACCGGAGGAATGTCTTCACTGCGATCGTGACCTCGCCGTCCTGGAAGTCGTCAAGGAAATCTCTGGTGATGAACGCGCCCTTCGGCTGACCGCCGCCTCCGCGACCGGTGCAGGTTGTGGTTTCGGCCAGGGGTCGGCCGTTGATGTAGATGATGTGTCCACCGCCGGAGCCGACGTGGTTGCCATCGTTCACGCGAATCCGGTAGCGGTGGCCGTCTTTCAGTGGTGGCATCCTGAAGCTCCCACGCATCAGTAGGACTTCCTTTTCCCAGAAGGAGTTCACCTTCGTGGCGCCGTAGCAGCCGGGGCCGGTGCAGCCAGCACCACACTTGTGAATCGGGTGCGTCGGGAGCTTGCCCAGGTAGTGGCCGAAGGGACTCTTCCCTGCCTTCCAGGCGGAGGGATCGAAGTCGGTGGCGAACCAGTTCTCCGTGCCTTTGGGCAGAGTCACCTTGCGGTAGCGCGTGATGAGCTGGTCAAAAGGCACTTGCTCGGCATCGATCGGGTCAAAGGAAAAGAACGACCACTCGGCGTTTCGCAGATCGGCGAACATGCGCCAGCCGAATTCGTCCTGTCCCGCCCGATCGTAGAGGGCGGCAAGCTGCGAGATCTGATCACGAGACCCGCCAGCATAGCCCGACTGCACTTCCAAAGCTGCCAGTTCATGCAACTTCGCCCGGTTCCTGCCGACGAACTCGGGGATCAACTCCTCTGTGATGATCGGAGTGATCGCCTGCTTGAGTTTTGGGCCGAACTGGCTGGGGTCCGCGTTCAAGAAGAACTGCTTGTATGGCAGGATCTGCTGAGGATAACGCTCGCGGGCGATCTCGTAGAGCACGTCCAATCCGCCCGGCACATCGGCCAGTGACGCGGCAATGAATTCCAGATGGGAGTCGTATGTGGAGGAGATATCCTGGCCGCCCGGAGCGGTTTTCACGCCGGCATAGCCGGTGTAGGTCTCCTTCAAAGTCTTCGTGGCCAACTGATGCACCTCGGGACTGCCTGTCTTGATTTGTGCGCGGATGCTTCCCATCAAACCTAACGTAAGAGCGGAACGCTGGTTCGTTCTGATCAGCTCGCCGATCCGCGGGAGCACTTTCTGGTAACACCGTTCATCCGCCGCGACGGGGGTCAGCGCGGTTAGTGCGGCATTCTGCAGCCACCAGTCCTCGTGGTTGAGAAAGGACAGCAGCAGATCGACCTGCGGCACGACCCAGTCCGCAGCAGCGGCACCGATGACATGCAGCGCAGCGTCCTTGACCCACCACGATTCCCGCGGGGCTTTCACCGCCTGCACCGCCAGGTCGAAGACGTCCCGGGTCAGCACCTCGATGCGTTGTTCCCGTCTCAGGATTTCGTAAACGGCCGAGAACATGGCACGGCGAACGCGCGGGTCTTTCGATCGGAGAAACTCCATCATGAGTTCTGTCCGAACGTCTCCACCGGGCGTCCGCCAGCCAATGTACCCGCTGTTGATGCCTACAACTTTGTTGGCGGCAACGAAGCGTATGTTGTGATCCTGGTGATGGATGTATTGTCGCAGCAGGTCGTCGCTCACCTCACCCGATATATGGAGCCGGACCAGAACGGGCATGCTGGAATCCCTGGCCAGAGTTTCGTCGGAGAGGTCCTGCTGCCTGCCATCAGCATCGGGCACGGCCTCTAGCGAGACGAAGGCGTTATCGGCCTCGGTGCCCCAGGGTTGTTTGGGGAGTTGGTATTGCCTGGAGAATTTCGTCGGCGGAGCACCGGTGATGCGAAGGGTTTTGCGCGGAATGGTGTAGGTCAGGGCATAGGCGGTCCCCCAGGCACCTTTCCATTTCTCCGAGTCATACCCGGCCCCGCCCAGGATGCCGAACGAGCCATCCCAGCGACGGGACAGGTCGTAGTGCCACTGGCGATTGTCCATGAACTCGCGATATTGCTTCGGCCTTTTCTCGTACATCAGGCCCATCGCAGGACTGCGCCAGGATTCGCCGATGCCGCCCCCGGTGTGGCCGTGCAGCATGAAGCTGGTGGTATAGAAACTGGTTAACGCGCAGACGTCGCGCGCCCGGGCATAGACCGAGTTTTCGCCGTCTGGCGTGAGCGCCGCCGCCGCCGCCATGGCGAAGGCGAGGTTGCCGTTCTTGCCGTTATCGACAAAGCCGACCTCCGGCCGGCCATCTCCGTAGGGGTTGTGGCCGCGTCCCGAGTAGCGGTAGAAGTGGACCAGTGCGCCGAGCAGCGCGTGATCAGGTACGTCCACGCCGCATTCCTTGGCCAGAAGCAGGAAGGTGACCACCGCCGTGCCGCCCGCGTTGAGGTGCCCCATGCCGTAAGTGACGCTCGGCACACCGCCCCGGCCGGCCCAGCCATCGAGATACTGCCCTTTGACCGCGTTATTGACCCACTTCTGGATGCCCGGAAGCACCTCTTTGTCGCCGGTGCGAAGGTAGTATTCACACAGCGGAATGCCGCCGTAGCCTAGGTACCAGGCGTACGTGTGTGCGCGATTGGCAACGCTCCGCGCCCATTTGCGCACCGTCTCGAGGTCTTTCTCCTCACCCGTCGAGAGCAGGAACAGCATGCCGATCCCACCAAAGCCTTTGTTGGATTCCGGTTTGGCCAGGTAATCCGCGAACCCTCGCACGATCTTGTCGGATTTCGGACAATCGAGCGGCCATGTCTTGCCGTAAGCGCCGAGAACGGGAACGTTGACAATGATGCCTTCGGTCTGGCCCTTGAGAGCGAACCGGAGAACACCGTCGCTCGCCTCGGCCGCAGCAAGGATTCGACCAAGTTGTATTCGCGGATCGATGTCCGCCAGCTTCTGGCCATTGATCGATTCAATAATCTGTCCCGCTTTCAGCTTTCCCGTTTTCGCAGCCGGCGAGCCTTCCTCGATGTGACTGATCCGCATCGTGAATGCCGGCTGGATCAGGTCGATGCCCATCCCAACCGGGCCGAAGCGTTTGATGTTAGTAAGCGACTTGGTATCGCTCGGCCGCGTGGAGAACAGGCCGCGCGGTTCTTTGTAAAACGAGCCGTCTTCGGCCGAGGCAATGCCACTCAGCAGCATGGTTGTGATCAGGGCAACACGTGTCATCACTTCTTAACTCCAGTTCTTTGATCCGTTTTGGGGCGCAGACGCAACGTGATTCTTGTTCCCACGTCGGGCAGATGCGCGGAATCCACCTGCCACATTAGTGCGCCGTTAGCATGGCTTTGAACGCCTGGCAGGCAGAGCAGTTCGTCGCCGAAGGTGGCGATGGAGATAACGTGACCGCTCAGGTCGGCGAGGTACTGTCGCGGCCCCTTCCCGTTGTCGCGAAGATGCGATCCAGCAAAGAGAAACGTATGGGGAAACTCTTTGTCCTTGCCCGCTTTGGTTCTTTCTCTGCGATTTTCAATAACACCAATCTCGTCGGAGCGCTCCTTCGATCGCGCAATGAAGTCACTCACCAGGCGTTCGATCATTTTGCCGTCCGAATTTTTGAAGACAAGATAGGCGTCAATTGGATCGCCGCGCGGCGGAATGTCAACCCAACGCTTTTCCTCTTCGCCCACCTGCTTCCGCATCGCGGGGTTTCCATTGTTCGCGCCGAGCAACAACAGCGCCGTGTGGATGTGCATCGGGCGGGCGGCGACAGCGACGATGGATTCGTGCTCCTTGCTACCCTTCGTGCAGGCGACCAGTTCAAGAAAACCTTCGTCGAGACAAACGGTCGCTTCAAGATCGACACATCGTTTTTCGAAGTCGATCACCATCCCGGGGAGTTTCACCGGCTTGCGAGCGGGCTTCTTCGGCATGGGGTCTTTGGCCTGAATCGTGTTCGAGAACAACGACAACACTATCGCGAGTGCACAGATCTTTTTGGGGACATTTTTCATTTTGATGATCTGCGACTTTCGTGCATCCAAGGGAGAGCGATTGCAGGTCACAATCGAGGCGGGCTGTTCTGTATGCCGCGGCCATTAGAAAATGTCCTCGTTTAACGCCGAGCCGGCAGGCGACGGCACACGATTAGCCGTCGCCTGCCGGCTCGGCGTTAAACGACGTAGGCGGACATTACTAACTGGCCGTGGTATACAAGACATGATACACCTCAGCGGCCTTGTATTTGGGTAAAAAACCATTGTTTTTGAGAGTGGTAAATATCGCCTCAATTCCGCAACAACACCTTGCGCACTGAAACATCAGGATAATCTGACGCCATCTTGCGGATCGCCCTGGCGATTGCCTCGTCTTTGATCTTCCCCAAAGCCACTGCCGCCGCGTAACGGGTATCGAGGGCATTGTCGAGATTCGACAAGACCTTCAGGAGTGGTCCCGCCGCTCGATAACAGGGCTTGTGCTCGTTTTGCAACAAGCCGACATACAGTGTTTCCGGTCCGGGCCTGATCTTTGACGCTGACCTTGTACGGCAGCTTGACGCCGCGCGATGCGTAGTCCATCTCGATACGCGTGTGACGTCGGCACGTGCCGCATCGCGTTCAACAGGAGCCGCGCCTGCATCGCACGCACCGAGTACGCAGCCAATCAAGGGAACGAGGAATAGCGAGCGGTAGAACTTCAACAAAAACATACCTTTCAATTACTTGAGCTTTTCCGCGGCCAACGCGCCAAGCTGTGCGGCGATGGCTTCAAGACTCTTTGGCCACAGGTCGAACTCGGTGCTTGTCGCGCCTTTGAACTTTGGCGCCCTAAGTCCGTCAACGAGTGAACTCGCCGGCTGGGCGTAGAAGAACGGGACCTGTTTCTGCCCGAACGTTTCAGCAAAGCTGCTTGCGTACACCTCCAGCGACGGTGAATACTTCGAAATGTCGTCGCTGATGTTGTCTTTGCCCGGAATCCAAGTCACGCCGCGGACAGCGAACGGCGTGAGCGGACTGATGCAGAAGTTGTAGGTGTGCGTCGCCGTCTCCGTGCGGCTGGCCCACTGGTTGTAATAAGGCTCAGGGAAGGCCGGCGCAGCCTCGGCCAATTGCGGCGGGAGGTCGTTGCCCGCTTTCAATAATGCCGCCACCTTTTGGTTGTACTGCTTCACGGTCTCGATGTACTGGACGACGGCTTGCTTGCAGACATCGGTGTTCGGATAGCCGAGGTTCAGCTCGTCGCGTTCCTTTTCAAAGCCGGTGGCCGCCTGCATGGCCTTGTGCGAAACCCACGTAATCGGCGGGTTCTCCGCACCGAGCGTAACGATGCCCACCGGCACGCCTGGCTGCTGGACTTTCGAGGCGAAGTGGTAAGCGACAACGGATGGCGGATCGCCAACTTCGTCGAAATCCGCAGACTGCCAGGAAGCCACGTACCTACCGCCACCGATTTCCATTCTCAGTTTCCGCGGCGTGCGGAACCGGCGAGCTTTTGTTTTGATGCGGAACTCGCGAACCAGCGGCAGCGGTTTCAGGTCAACGGGTTTGTCTTTCTGCGGGCGAATCAACTGGCCATCGAGTTGACGCGAACCGGTCATGATCCAGACGTCGCCTACGAGCACATCGCGGATCCTGCGTTCCTCGTCTACGTCGCTGCGAATAACCAGGTCACGGCCTTTGGAAGTAGAGGACATCGGATCGAGAGTGACTCGCCAGCGTTCGAATTCATCGACGGCGGTCTTCTTCGTTTGACCGCCAAAGGAAACAGTGATCTCACTGCCGGGAACTCCGTGACCCCACACGGGCAGCGGGAGATCTCGCTGTAGCACGCATCGATCGCGGAACAGCGTCGAGGGCAACAAATATGTCTTCTTACCCCATTTGTGCTCCGCTTCGGCTTTGGCAGCGGCAACGATTCTGGGATCATCCTCGTTGAACATCTGCCGGCCGTTGAAGTACGCGAATGGAATCGCCGGCAAACCAGCGCGGTTGTAGAGATTGGCACCCATCGGCGTGCCGCAGTAGGCGTACTGCACACCTCGCGGTTCGGGCACGTACTCGCTGGTCACCACGACCTCGTCGCCATCGATGATCGCTTTCGCCGGATGCCAGACCTTGTCTTTGCCCGCTAGCCGGAAGTGCTTCAGCTTCTCGCCCGGGGTCTCGCGAGCCGGTTCGACGTAGGCTGACGGATTCTTCTGGTAGTCGGCCTGCATCCCTTTGCTGGCCATCATCAGACCGCCGCCGGGGCCGCGCTGTTCGAACTGCACACGCACCGTGTTGCCCTTAATGGTGTGTAACTTGTAGATTGGCCCCGTGTAGGGAATGTCCTTGCCGTATTGATGGGCCAGTGCCCAGCGGGCGAGCCGCTTGCCCGGGTCAAGTTTGTTGAAATAGTGGATGCCTGTGGGACGGGCACTGTTCAGGTCGTGTTGCGGGACCATGCCGACATGCTTCGCCCGCAGGAAGAATAATGTCTGAGCCTCGCGAAGATCAGCGAAGCCGACGTGATTGGGATCCGGTTCGCCGTAGTGCTGCTGCTGGGTGAAGTAGAAAGGAAGATCAGGCCGTCCCCAATTCTTCCGCCACCCGTTGATGAGCGCTTCCAGCTTCGCCGCATAGATCTTGCCGTCATCCGCGTTGCTCGTGCCCTGACACCAGATCGCGCCGCGGATCGCGTACGGAATCAGTGGAGCGATCTTCCGGTTGTACATCCGCGTCGCGCCTTTCCAGTCGTCGGCGATCCCCGGCAACTTCGGACGCGGTAAAGCCGTACCGCCGCGGTTGATGAGCTTCTCGCTTTCCCGTTGCCACGTTTTGAGATCGTCGAAGTACGCGGCGATCGCGTCCTTCGCATCGCTGGTCGCCGGGTTGCTCTGGCGAACGCGCAGGGCGATGTCCTGCAATTTGGGATGATCCGCAAACCCTTCGTAAGCCGTCCACGTTTCAATCGGAGTCGCACCATGCGTGCTGCGGACAATGCCGATCGGCACCTTTAGCTCCTCATGAAGTTCCCATGCGAACGCCAGCGAAAGCGCGGAGAACCCGCCGGCAGCCCTCGATCGCTTCCAACCGTCTTTCGAGGTCGTGCGAGTCTGCGGATACAGCGACGAGCCGATATCAACGTTGAACTCGCGAATCGGAATCTCGTCTTTCGAACGCGCGAGCATGTTCGCCAGATCGCGACACATCGACTTGCCAGCAACCCAGTCCATGTTCGACTGACCTGAAGAAAACCAGACCTCGCCAACGAGGACCCCGCTGAGTGCAATCGCTTCGCTGCCGCTGGTGACTTTCAACTCGCGTTCTTCGCTGGACGCATTCAGCGGATCGAGCGTGATCGACCATTTGCCTTTTGCGTTTGCCGTGCCAGTCTTTGTTTGCTCCGCGAATTCGACGGTGACCTTCGCTTCGGGCTTGCTCCAGCCCCAGACGGGCAAGGGCATCTGCCGTTGCAAGATCGCGTTGTCAACGAACGGCGTTCCCAGTTCGAGGCTTGGCCAGCCCAGCGCTTTGGCGATCATGAAGTCGGTCAACCGCTGAGACTCGAACCAGCCCCGCCACATGTTGTGGCCCTGTCCTTTGATCAGTTCGACTTCGACGGGACCGCCGCCCGCTTTATAACGCTCGGCCAACAATCCGGAGTTCTTCTCATGCGGCACAACGCGATCGGAGTCGCCCTGAATGTGAAAGATGGGAACTCGTGCCGCTGCGAGTTTCTCCAATCGATCGACTGGATTGTGTTCGGCAAGCTTCTCTTCGAGTTCCTTCGCCGTCATGCCAAACGCCGGAGCGGCCCTTGCCACTCCCGGATAGCTGGCGATGTTGCAGACCGGATAGATGCCCGCGACGCCGCCGACCGATTCCGGATGCTCGACCGCCCAACCGTAGAGCATCAATCCGCCACGACTGCGAGCAAGCAACACGGGCTTCGTGCTAAACCCGCGGTTCTTCGTCAGTTCCTCGAAGAGTGCTTGATAAATCGCGCGTCCTTTTGGATTGCCGTAGCTTTCTCCAACGTCCACACCCGCGACAGCAATTCCCATCGCATGGAGTCGATCAAACATCCACTGTTCATCACGATTGGGATGGCGATTACCGAGCGTTGGAGCATACCACACCCACGGCATCGGCCCTTCGATCCACGCGGACTCGCGTGGTTTGAGAACGAACGCCTGATGATCAGCAACCGAGAAGGTCTGGCGATCAGCGGCTTTGGCAGGCGTCAGGCTGCAGAGCGTTGCCGACAGCAATCCGATCAACGCGAGGCAGATTGTCCGATTACGTTTCATGGATTCATTCCGTATTTTGTTTCTTGTTTCGTAGGACGGGCACTCCTGCCCATCTCCTGGCGTGGTTGGTAGGTCGCTTCGTCGGAAACCTGCGTCAGGTCACAATCTAACACACGCGATTGATGAGCTGACAGCAGCACATTGCTCGCACACACGCAACCCGTTATTATGGTGCAAGAAGAGATCGTATTCGCGAAAAACTGCAATGTTTTTAGGAATGTCGAGTTCGTGCCAAACCCACGTCGCGTCGCCATCATGCTGGACCTTCAGTGGCCGTACAAACGCCACGCGGGCATCTTCGCCGGAACACAGCAGTATGCCCGTCAGCAAGGCTGGGAGTCGATCATCGACGAATTCGTGGCCGAAAACCTGCCAGCCCGACAGACCAGATCACTTCCCTACGACGGCGTGATTGCCCGGTCGAGCGAAAAACTCGCCACGCGTACCGCGCGACTAGGTATACCACTGGTGAACGTCTGGTTTAATTCGCCCGTGCGGGACCAACTACCGGGCGTCTTTCCCGACTACACCGCCAGTGGCCGCAGCCGAGCCGAGCATCTGCTGGCGCGGGGACTGCGGCGGTTTGCGGTTGTGGTGCGTGAAGACCGCGGCCGAAAGCTGGAAGCGACAGCCTTCCGTGCGGCCGTGCAGGAAGCCGGCTTCCCGTGTGTGACGACAAAGCTGCCGCTCAATTCCGCAAGAACTCATGCCGTCTGGCTGAAGACTCAACAGCAAATTGACGAGAGTATGAGCGAGTGGCAATTGCCAATCGGTGTCTCCGTGACCGACGAATTGGCAGGACGCACGGTCGTTCAGAGGTGCGCACGGCGGGGCTGGCGAGTGCCACAGGACGTGGCGATCATCGCCGGGTCGAACGAAGAGGCGCTTTGCGAGAACCCGCGGCCGTCACTGACCAGCATGGAGTTGGGCTTCGACCAGATCGGCTACGAGGCCGCTCGCCTGCTGGACCGATTGATGGACGAACGGGAGAGGGGACGAAAAGTGAAAAAGGGAACATCGCCCCAGTACATCCTGCTGCCACCACAAGGAATCGTGATTCGCGAATCGACCGACTTTTACGCCGTCAAAGACGAAATGGTCGCGGCGGCGTTGGACTTCATTTCCCGGAACAGTCATCGCCGCATCGGCCAGGACGACGTATCGCGAGCCGTCGACGCCGAGACAAGAACGCTTCAACTCCGCTTCCGTAAGGTCTTAAACCGCCCGATCGCCACAGAGATCCGCCGCGTGCGAGTCGAGCGAGCCAAACGTGAACTGGCCCAGAGCGATCGTCGCCTGGCCGACATTGCCCGCGACGTGGGTTTTGGCAAAGCCATGCGAATGTACGAAGTCTTCCGCCGCGAACTAGGCGTCACGCCAAGTGAGTATCGCAAACAGCGAAGATTGAATTCGGAACTGTGAGATCGAGACCTGATCACTTCATTTCTTCGACCTTGCGGACCAAAATGCGATTGCCCGACAGGTCGATGACTCGGACTTGGTCGCCCGGGTCGATGTAGGTGCCGTCCGCGACTACGTCGACGTATTCGTTTTCGAATTTTGCTTTGCCGGCGGGACGCAATGGCGAATCGGCCACGCCCCAATCGCCGACTGCGACAGGAAACTTGCTTTCGTCGGGCAACGCGCCTTTTTGATTGGGGTCGACGGTTGTTGTTTCACCTGTCGGTGGCTTGAGGACCAGTGCACCGATGACGGGCAGACTGCCGAGGTAGCGGCTGATGACCGCTGCCACAATGACGAATCCGACTCCGGATACCAGAATCACAACCAGCGAATTCGTCGACGTCGCAAGTTGATGTGACGTGCTCGGGATGATGAAGTTTTGGCTGGCCATTACCAGGCTGACGAGGATTAACAACAGGCCCGTTACTCCCGAGACACCGAATCCGGGGATTACGAAGATCTCCATCAAAATGAACACGATCCCGCATAAGAACAAGATCACTTCCAACCAATCGGCCGTCCCACCGAGAAATCGGCTCCAGAAGAACAGCGAGAAACAAAGTCCGGATATTAATCCGCCAACGCTGATGCCTGGTGCGCTGAGTTCGACATACAACGCGACCAGCCCGATGATGAACAGCAAGCCGGTCACGAGTGGAAAGTTCAAAACGAGTACGGCGGTATCGACCCAACCGTATTCGAGGATGACAAACTCGTCGTCAAGTTCGTAGATTTCACGCAACTCGTTGTGCGTTTCCGCGTATCCGTTGGCAAGATTCAGTTCCACGGCCCGCGTGCCGCTGACAATCAGAAACTTATCATCCCGCGACTCGAGAACTCGCTTTCCTTTGACCCAATCGACGGAGTTTTCCAGCGACGCGATTTCATCCTCGGTCATGTAGGTGACTTCGTTTGTCTTTTGATTCGTCATTTTGAAGACGGCCAGGTTTTGGTCAATCATGGCTTCGGCCAACGCAGGAGCGCGGCCTTTGGCGGAGGCCAGATCGCGGACAAAACGCGCCACGTCGCTGCGGATCTTTTCGTCGGCATACTTGAACATGAAATCTTCGTCCAGGAAGATCACGCCCGCGTCGCCGAGTCGTGCGTTGGGGTCCATGACGATGTCGGTGCATCCCAGGGAAAGTACCGCCGCGCCGCTGAGTGCCTTGTGAGGAATGTAGGCAACCGTATGTGCCCACTCGATGTCGCGCAGCCGCGTGGCCATGTTTTCGCTGGCATAGAGTTCGCCGCCGGGGCTATCGATTTCGATCACGATCAAGTCGGCGTTCCGCTGGCGAGCCACGGCGAGTTTGCGATAAAGAAACTGCTCGCTCCACTGCGTGATTTCGCGGTCGAAGCGGATCAGTACGCCTCGTTTGTATTGCGGTTTTGCCTTTTCCTCGGCGGCTTGCAGCGTGCCGTGGCAAATCAACCCAGCCAGCAGTCCGACGATAAATCCCGTGACGTTGTTCATTGAATTCACTCACCCGATTGATGGATCACAACAGAAGGTTGTCATTGAGAATCTACGTTATTTTACGAAAATGATGCCGGTGTGTCACGTTGGCTGCTCCGATTGGAGTTTCTGTATCCTCTCTAAACACTTCATCCCGCCGGAAATTGACGACAATACTCGTACAAAGTCATGGAGGCCGCGGTGGCCACGTTGTAACTGTGTGGCATCCCATACACGGGGATTTCGACGACATGATCGATCAGTGCCAGGAGGTCGTCCGTTAGACCGTGCCGTTCGTGGCCGACAACCAGGACACTGCGGCGGTCGAATGCGAACGAATGCAGGCTCACGGAATTTGTGGTTTGTTCGAGTCCGACGATTGTGTAACCGTCCTCGCGGAATTGCCTGAGCGCCGGTGCGAGCGAGCGGCGTCGCGTGATTTCGATTTGGTCCAAGCTGGCGCGAGCAATTTTTTGATCGATCTTCGCGTTTCCACAAACAACCATCTTTCGCACGCCACAACATCCGGCCGCCCGCACAATTCGCGACAGATTGACGTTGCTGCGCAGGGGCGGACAGGCAACGATCAACTCTCGTGGTTGTGCAAGTTCAACCGGCGGTTGGTGTCGTTGGTGCACGAAGTCGGACATTTGGTCGCTTGTTCTATCAATTTGTTACCGTCCATTGGCTGCGCAGACCTTAATGAAATACGATATCAAAAGAAAGCCGTGCCAGGCAATTGACTGTGAGAATATCCCCAGCAATGATAAATGCCTCTGGAATTGAAGATGACTCCTAGCTCGAGGAACTGCATGCGTACGAATACTATTTTGACGGTGGTTGTTGCGGTTGGTCTTTGCACGCCGTTGGCTGATGCTGCCCAGAGGCCGAATGTGCTTTTCTGTTTTGCGGATGACTGGGGACGGCATGCCAGTGCTTACGCGAAAGTGGATGGGCCGGGGACGGTGAACGACGTGATTCGAACTCCGAATTTCGATGCGCTCGCGAAGACGGGCGTGTTGTTTCGCAACGCCTTTGTGAATGCTCCATCTTGTACGCCATGTCGAAGTTCGTTGCTGTCGGGCCAACACTTTTGGCGAACAGGTCGCGCCGCGATTCTGCAAGGGGCAGTTTGGGACGAACGGATTCCGACGTGGCCGCTGTTGTTGAAGGACAGTGGTTACCACATTGGTTTTACGTTTAAAGTGTGGAGTCCGGGAACGCCGCGCGACGCGGGTTACGGTGGCTCGGCGAACGCTTACCAGAAATCCGGCGGCAGGTTTAACGGCTTTTCCCAAAACGCGACAAAACTGGTGCAGCAGGGCAAGACCGTCGATGAAGCCAAACAGGTGCTGAAGGATGAAGTGATTGGAAACTTCAATGCATTTTTGGCGAACAAGAAAAAGGAACAACCGTTCGCTTACTGGTTCGGCCCAACGAATGTTCATCGCAAGTGGATCAAAGGTTCTGGCAAGGCGCTTTGGAATATCGATCCGGATGGTTTGAACGGCAAGATGCCGCCCTTCCTGCCGGATGTTCCGGCAGTGCGCGAGGATCTGGCCGATTACTTTGGCGAAGCACAAGCGTTTGACATGGCGTTGGGAGTGCTGGTCGATGAATTGAAGAAGGCCGGTGAGTTCGAGAACACGATCATCGCGATTTCGGGTGATCACGGCGCGCCGGGTTTTCCACACGGGAAGTGCAATCTTTATGACTTCGGTACGCGTGTGCCACTCATTTTGACGGGGCCTGGAATTGAAGGTGGTCGCGTGGTGGATGACTTCGTGACGCTTCCGGACCTTGCGCCGACGTTCCTGGATGCTGGCGATGTGAAACCGCCGGAAGTGATGACCGCACGGACGCTGTGGCCGGTTTTGGAATCGAAGGCGGAAGGTTTGGTGGATGAAAAACGCACGCACGTGTTTGTCGGACGCGAGCGGCATGTCGCCAAGGCCCGCGCGGGACAATTGCCTTATCCGCAACGCGCGATTCGAACGAAGGACCACCTCTTTGTGATGAATTTCAAACCCGACCGGTATCCATTGGGCGATCCTTATCGGCTGGACACAGACAATCCCCCTTCGATCAACGAGATGACGAACAGCACGTTTTGCACGCTTCCAGACGAAGATGCGGGCCCGACGAAGGCATGGCTTGTGTCGCATCGAAATGATGCCACATGGGCACCGTTATACGATCACGCGTACGGCAAGCGGCCGCGCGAAGAGTTGTTTGACCTGAACAAGGATCCACATCAGATGAAGAATGTCGCAGCGGATCCAGATCATCAGGCCACTGCCGCAGCGCTGCGTAAAAAACTGTTGCACGAACTGGTCAGCACGGAAGATCCGAGAATGGTGGACGATGGCAAGTTCTTTGAAACTGCGCCGATGGCTGGTCCAGTGCAGGCCGCTCCGAGGAAAAGGAAAAAGTGAGCTAGTGCTTTGTCAAAGAAGAAAGTTGACAAAGCACTAGTGAACCGTTGTTGTGCGCAACACACCGAAACACAAAGGCTTGCTACACACACGCTATTCTTTCATGAATAATCCGTTTTAAGGGGCAAACTTGGCGTCCA
This sequence comes from uncultured Pirellulaceae bacterium, assembly GCA_964343305.1. GTDB lineage: Bacteria > Planctomycetota > Planctomycetia > Pirellulales > Pirellulaceae > CAYFJO01. The sequence goes on from CAYFJO010000127.1 coordinate 15,137, forward strand.
ACAGTTGTTTGATCGCATCCGTCAACACGCCTTCGACCGACGGCGCCACGCGTGACGCACGCTGGCTGGTCTCATAGCCGCCTTGGGTGTAGCCGATTTTGGTGCCGATGTAGCCTGGCGCATAATCGCCGTAAGCGGCCATCGCGACAAACAGTTCGGGCTTGAGTTTTTGTGCGGCGAGTTGATATTCGACAAACAACTCACCGGGCAGGTGCAACACGCGGGACTTGCCGAGCGCGAGGCAAGATACGTCGATAGTGTCGCCTGATTTACAGCGGCGCAGCCAGATCAAATTGCGCGCGGCGGCCAATCGTGCTCTCGTTTCAGCTTCTTTGTTCTCCAGGATTTTGAGCAGTGACTTTTCGTCGAGATGCGGTGCTGCGGGGAGTTGGACTGCGACGCTTTTCCAACCAAGGTCGTCCGCCGAGATGGGGCTGCGTTTGGTGTTCTCCCAGGCGGCTCTCATTCCCGCTGCAACGCGATTGGCCAGCACTTGCCGGTTCTCCTTTGATCCGTCGTTCCACTTGCCCGCGCCAATATTGCCGCCTGCGCCGTTGAAATGGATGTGGACCAGGCCGGTTTCCTTTTGCCGAACGTTGCGCGCGATGCCGGGAAAATCCGGATTCGCCATGCCGGTGCGATAGTAACTTTGCGGATGGGTGGCGTAGTAGGTCAGCGCCACGAGCGGCTTGTCGCCGTTGTAGAAACTGATCATTTTCAATTGTGGATCGATCGTGCCGGCTGGAAACGCTCGCACTTTTTCATCGCGAGTGGCCGTCCAGCGAACGTGAAGCACCTTTCCATCCGGTCCGAGAATCCGGCGATTCGAGGCGACCATTCTTACTTCGCCTTGTCCCAGTCCCAGATGGGTGACGGGAACGGGCGACGCGGTGGCTTTCTTCACCGCGTCCGCCGTCCGCTGCATCACGTCACGCAAGAACGGCGCGTCAAAGAATTCCTGGTTGATGCCATATTGAGCCAACAACTGGTCGGTGGACAGATCGCAGTGCGGCGCATCATGTTGATGCAACGTATGGATCGCAACTCGCTCACGTGACGTGCCCGCCGCCTTTGCGAGTGTTTCTCGAAATCGGAAGTGCCCGTCATTGCCGATGCCGATCCAGTCGACGGCACACAACACAATCGGCTTTTCGTCGCCCATCAGCACGATGCCACGACAACTGAGCGGGATCAACGTGCCCTTGGTTGGATCGTAAGCCAGCGGGCTGCCGACCGGTGGTGACGCGTCGACGTGAAATAAGCCAACCTCGACTTGTTCGCCGGCATCAAGGACGAACGCGAAATGGAATAGCAAGCAAAACAGCAACGAGGCGGTTCGTGAAAAGGACATGGATGTTCCCTTTGATCGTTGAACGCAAACTTGGTTAGAGACTTCCGAAGTTGAAGAAAACTTCGGAAGTCGGAACGGTCTATTTCACTTCGACAGCCAGCATCGATACGTGGTCGTTCAATTCAGCTTCGCCGCGCCACTGGCCAAGGTTGGACATCACGGTCGTGACCATTTCGTCCAAAGACAATTGCCGATTGCTGGTGACGCAATCGAGCAAGCGGGCCGCGCCGTATACCTCGCCCTCGTCGTTCATCGTGTCGGTCAAACCGTCGGAATACGCCAGCAAGCGATCGCCGGCTTCCAGCACAATCGACTTCTGGCCAAACTCCTCGGTTGCGGGGGCCATGCCGATGGGAAATCCAGAAATATCCAGCATAGCAGGCGATGAGTTGGCGCTTTGATGCAGCAGCGGCGGATGCCCCGCGCTGGTGAAACGAAACGCGCGCGACTCGACATTCAAAACGCCGTAGGTCAGTGTGAAGTACTGCTTGCCTTCCAACGACTCCACAAACCGCTGATTCAATCGTTTGGCAACTTCCGCGGGCTCGAGGATGCGAAATCCAGCTAATTCATCGTTGCCGCGTTCGACCAGGATCGATTGCGGGTCCGCCGAATTCAACAAAATTCGGCTGAGCGAAGTGGCCAATAACGCAGCGGGCACGCCCTCGCCTGTCACGTCCAGCACATAGAAGCCGAATTGCTTGTCGTCGAGACGAACGAAGTTAAACATGTCGCCGCCGAGTTCGTTCGTGGAGCGATGATCCCAGGCGACCTGCAGTCCCGGGACATCCGGCTTGGCCGTTGGCAGAAAGGAACGCTGAATCTGGGCGGCGGCTTCCTGGCTGCGCGCCATGCGCCGATTGGTGTCATTCAACTCGCGGTTCAAATTGGTGATCCGCATGCCGGCATGCAAGCGGATTTGGAGTTCGTCGCGATGAAACGGTTTGGCTAGAAAATCATCGGACCCGGCTCCCATGCCCGTGACAATGTCGTGCTTTTCCTTTTTGGCCGTCAACATGATCACATAGACATAGTTTGTCAGTTCGGCATCGCGAATGCGGCGAACCAATTCCAGGCCGTCCACGTTGGGCATCATCCAGTCTGTGATCACGATGGAGAATTCCCCCTTTTGAAATAGTTGCCACGCCTGTTCACCGTCCTCGGCGGCAGTGACTTCATGCCCCCACTTTTCCAAGTCCGTTTGCAATTTGAACCGGCTCAACTCGTCGTCGTCCGCGATCAAAATCTTGGCCGCATCGCGAGCCACGGCTCGTTCCTTGACCACGACCGCCGTCTTGGCAGCCTCAAGCTCCGCCTCATGTTGACGCAACAAAGTGCGTAGTTCGGCCGCGAGGTCTCCGATGGTGGTGTAGCGATCGGAGATCTGCTTGGACATCGCCTTCAAGCAAATGCGTTCCAATTCTCGTGGGATGCCGTGAACGAATTGCCGTGGCGGTTGTGGTTCGTCATTGATGACAGCCCGCAGCAAGTCCCGGACGCTGGGGGCTTTAAACGGTAATTTGCCGCTCACCATCCGATACAACAGAACGCCGATCCCGTAAATATCCGTGCGGCCATCGATGCGATGGCCTTCGCCTTTTGCTTGTTCGGGCGACATGTAGTTGGGCGTGCCGGAAATCCTGCCGCGTTCGCCGGCCGCCGCCATGGACGCCTCGCTCAACGCCAAACCAAAGTCCACCAGTACGGGCACCACTCCGTCCACTCGCTGGGTCATAATAATGTTCGCCGGTTTCACGTCTCGATGGATCGTGCCGCTGGCGTGCGCGGTCGCGAGACCGTCGCACACCGAGGCGACAACACGAGTCGTTTCCTGCCAATTTGGCGTGTGCCCTTTGAGCCAATGGTTCAAATCGGGACCATCGAGATAATCTGACACGATGTAACAAACGTTTTCTTCGACACCCATGTCAAATACGGTCACAATGTTGGGATGTGTGAGTTTGGCGAGCTGTCTTGCCTCTTGAAGAAACTCGGCTTCCACGTCCTTGGCGGAAGTGCCCGCCATGTTAATCAACGGGATCTTGATGGCCACTTGTCGGTCGAGTTGACTGTCGTAGCCGAGGTAGACGGCTCCAAAGCAACCTTGCCCGAGAATGCTACGGATCTCGTATCGGCCAATCGCCTTCGGAATGGCGACGCGATCCGAATCGGCCGCCACGTCGGCGGTCGATTCGGTCTGTGGTGAAGCGACATAGTTTACGGTTTCGCCGAATTCGTTCAGCGAATAATCGGCGTCCTGCAGTGCGCCGTTGTTCGGTTGATCTTCTTCATGATCGTTGGTCATTGAAGCATTCTCCCGCCCCGTGTATTACCGAATAACATGGTTCAATCGAGCAGTTTTCCAACCGCCTCCCGAGAGGTTTGCAACTCGGCTTCAAACGTGGCCAACGTCCTCTCAGCAGCGCTGGCATCATTGTTGCGTCCCATCATTTCGAGTTTGCAAGCGGTTGAACAACGTTGCTTCGACACAGTGGCCAAAACCGCATGCCAAGACAAAGACGGCAAACAACCAGAAGACTGGCAAGAACACACCGAGCCTTTGAGCCTTTCTTGATACACGAAATAGAAGAGCATCAACGGAATCGCCAAGTAGCACAGAAAGATGGTGACGTCCGAAACAATGTGAATCCAACCCAATGACGGCTCGTCGCCCCAAGCATCGCCACACTCTCGCCGAGGGGGAAAACCATCAAAACCAAAGAGGTTTCTGAAAGAATAGAGCATGTCGACCTCGAACTACACAACAACGAATGTTGATTCATGAGAATCAAAAAAGGGGGGCTAATTTGCAAAGGCAAGCATTGTTCTAATTGAGGTGTCGAATTCCCCTCAGTTTGAGTGGTATTTCCACCACATGCAACCCTTTCTCGTGTTTTGTCACCGCTAAATTCCCAGATGACGAAAAGAGGACACTCGTTTGGCGTAAAGCCGAAGGCGACTGCTTTTCGAAGCGTAAGGCGAGCGGCGGATGAGAACTTACCAACGAATGTAGGACGGGCACTCCTGCCCGTCGCCGAAAAGACGGGCAAGAGCGTTCTGGTCAAACCATTTCAACCGCCGGTAGTGTCCCAATTTGCCCCCAACAACTCAAAGGAATTGACCGCAGGGTACGCGGAGGGACGCAGAGAACATAGCCTAATTCCTCTGCGGCCCTCAGCGTTCTCTGCGGTAGAAATGAGTTAGCAACACACAATTAGGACACTGCCCAACCGCCGACTTGGTTGCAACCGAATGCGTTTGGCGAGGTGAAATGGCATCACTGGTTGCGTGCGGGTCGTGGTGCTCTTCCCGTCGAAAGTGGCGACCTGTTCAATTTTGGCTCGCGAGACGTGGCCGGCAACGGCATCGTGACGGGGGCCATCACGGCAATGAAAGCAAACGTCGTACTAAATACGATATCATACAGAAGGCCGTCGCCCATCAGGAGGGTGGATTATCGAGCGAGCCAGCGCTTTGCTCGTTCATCCACTCGAGCTTGTTCTATTAGCTCTTGGTTGATCTCGCCGACTCGCTGGACCCAATACTGTTCGTCTTGCCGCAGCCGAAGCGGATTCTCGGTCAGCACTTCGAATCGAAACACAGCACGGTCGAGAAATCCGTAGGTAACCTGCCCCGCTTCTTGCGGCAACGGCACACCGGCCGCCGTGTCGACAACGCGAATGAGTGCGTCCCCTCGCTTATCCAACGATGCTCCGAAGAGGCTTGTTCGTTTAGCAACGCGAGGCTTTGATTTTCGCGCAAAGGCCCCATCCTCAAGCCGTTCGATTTCCTCAAGGACTTTCACGAGCCTCTTGCGGGGATCGGGAGGATCAATCGACCGGCCGGCGGAAAACCCGATTGCGGAAATGCGCGTATCTTCATGACGGTGGCGAGGCAGCGTGAATTGCGACAAAAACGTTACGCCCGATTCCTCATCCGGGTAGAGGACTTCGACGACATACTGTCGACCAGGACGAACGAGACGAATCGCCGCCAGTTGCTTATCCTCCGCGCCATCAATCGCGAACTCGATTTGCTTCGACTCGATCATTCGTACGCCATTGGGCCGGCACCTCCAAGTCAATCGATAACGACAACCAGGTTCGAGCGGAGCATCGGCATAGATCTCAAACCTAGGTGTCGCGAATTCGAGCATCTCCATTGCCCGCATTTGATCGTGCGGATTGTGGTAGAGAGAACGCAAATGAAGTTCCAAACGCTGCGCGGTCGCGTGTTCCGGATACTCGTATTCCTTCGGGTGGCTCCAACCGTCCAAGCCAAAAGTCATGGGCACCCATTCCACGGGACCGTCGCCCAAACGTTCTAAACGAAAATCACCGGGCTGCGGCGTAAAAAATGGAGTTCCCGAGGTGCCGGAAAAGACGAGCATCTCTCCTGACATCAAACCATCGAGTGAGCACGATTCAGTCTGCTGAAGCTGAACCGGTTCGTCTGGACGGATCCGCCTGTTGCGTTTTAAGACGATTTTCTCCGCGCAACAATCAGCCAACATCATCGCGAAGGCAACAGCGCAAATAGTAAAGGATTTCGTGCTCATTGACTTTGAACTCTGGCAATCATCTGGCGCTGGCTGGCACGTCCACAAAATACGCAACGCCATCGCCTCCCGCGACAACAATTCTTGCTCCGTCGGGCGAGTAAGTCGCGTAATTCGCTACACGCTCCAAATGGGTTGAGAACGCTGCTTGTCCATTGGCCACATTCCAAACGTTGATGCTGCCGCCGTAGCCCAACGACATCAATCGATTGCCGGCCTTGTTGAATTCCACACGATAGACATAATCGTTGTGGCCTTTGATCGTGTTCAGCAGCGATCCGGAGAGGACATCGAAGATGCGGATCTGTTTGTCCAATCCGGCAGCCGCAACTCGTTTGCCATCGGAATTGAACGCCACGCTGTAGACGGATGCATCGCCTGCTTCGATCTGTTTCAACTGCCGGCCACCCGCCACGTCCCACAATCGCAACGTTTTGTCCGCGCCAGCGGAAACCAGCAACGCATTGTCCGGACTGAAAGCGAGGTTATAAACCGGCCCCTGATGTCCCGCGAGCGATTTCAACTGCGTTCCCGCAGCGGCGTCCCAGATTCGTACTGTTTGATCGGCACTGCAAGACGCGATCAATTTGCCGTCACTACTATAGGCGACGACATAGATATTCCCGCCGTGCCCCGCCAACGTTCGGGTCGACTCGGGAGACGCATAGGCCCACACTTCAACCGACCCGGCAGGTCCCGTCGTGATCAACTTCCGGTTGTCGCGCGTAAACACGACATCATGGGCCGCTTTCTTCGAATCAAGTTCGTACAACAATGTCCCATCCGTTTGGTTGAACACACGAATGAAATTGTCTTCACAGGCCGCGGCAACTTTGAGATTGTCGACACTATAATCGAGAGCGTGAGCCGCGGCGGGCAAGTCAGCCTGTGCGGTCAAAGTGCCGTTGCCGTTGTTCCAAACCAGCAGCTTCTCTCCAGCACTGCCGGCCAAGAACTGCGAATCCGCTCGTGGTGCCAGCGCGGTGACAGCTTCTTCGTGTCCTTCGAATTGTCGGATCATGTTTCCCGTGTTGGGATCCCATGACTTGACCATCTTGTCGGCGCCGCAAGTTGCCAGTTGACTGTTGGCGAACATGGCGATGTCGTGCACGCCGCCTTCATGCACCGGGAAGGCTCGCAGCGCGGCCGTGGTCCATGCACTGGCCGTTTTGTCTTCACTGGCCGAAACGATTGTGCGATTGTCCGATCCATAACCGACGCCCAGCACGGGAGCTTGATGGCCACGAAACTGTTCCAGCAGCACCGCCTTTGCCAAATCCCAGACACGAACGACGTTGTCATCGCTGCCCGTGACAATTCGCAAATTGTCGATGCTCGTGCCAAGACTGCGAACCGCGGCGGGATGCGTGATGGACAAATCCGGTTGCTTGCCATCGCCTGCGATCGTCCACACATGGACCGCTTTGTCCAAACCACCCGCGACCACTTTCGCTGCGTCACGCGTGACGGCCAGGCACGTCACGGCATCGGTGTGCCCGGCGAACGATTTTAATTCGGCACCATCAGCCAAATTCCAGTGCCGCACGGTCTTGTCCACACCGCCGCTCACCAGTTGCGTGCCGTTTGGCAGGACCACCAAGCTACTGACCGCGCCTTCATGGCCGGTGATGATCTGTTGGAAAGACAATGGATAGACTGCGGCACTGTTGTCGGCGGCGGCAATGAGGAGCGATTTGTTATCCATACCGAACGTGACGCCGGTCACTTCGTCGGGCGTTGTGCTTGTCTGCAAAATGCGGTTGCCTTCGCTGTCATAAACGACGGCGGTCTTTTCTTTCGAGCCGACCAACAGCTTGGTGCTATCCGCGCTGTACGAAAGTCCGTGCAATGCCGCCGCCTCCTCGACGATTTTGACCAACTTGCTATCGGCCAATGTCCAAAACATCAAACGGCCTTCTATGTCGGTCGCGGCAAGTTGCATCGCGTCGGGACGAACCGCCAGACGCGCGATGGGGGCCTTTGCGCCGGGCAGATTGCCGAGCAGTTTGCCCGTTGCGTCCCACTGTTTGACGAGCATGTCTTCGCCGGCGGTCAGCAACTTCGTGCCGTCTCGCGTGAACGCCACGTCGTACACTTTCTTTTCGTCCGCCACGGTGATGCTGGTCACGGCGATCGATGACGAGCGAGCAGTCTTGTCACCACTCGCACTGACCAGCGTTTTGTTATCCGATCCAAACGCGACGTCCAACACAGGAGCTTCATAGCCTTCGAACCGCTGCAACTCGCGCCCCGTGGCCACGTCCCAAACACGGACCATTTTGTCGTCGCCGCAGGCCGCCAAGCGACTGGCATCGGCATTGATGCCCACACCACGAACGGCGGCTTCATGTACGAACGTGGCCTCTGGTTGAATTGGTGGAGTGGCAGGCGCGGCGGGATTGACCGTCCAGAGCAAGACGTTTTTGTCCGCACTGCCGCCGACCAACTTCTTTCCATCAGGAGTCAGTGCCAGCGAAGTTATCGCATCGGTCGCGCCCGCGAACGAACCGACTTGTTTGCCGTCGGCCAGCGTCCAGACGCGGACGGACTTGTCGGCACCGCCTGAAATCAACCGCAATCCGTCCGGTGTGTAGGCGATCGTGTTCACGGCACCTTCGTGGCCGGTGATTCTCGACAGCAGGGACAGTGGCTGAATGAAACCATTGTTCGCGTTCGAACCGACGAGCGACATGCCATCGGGCGAAAAATCGAGCGTATTCGAGGTGGCCGTGAGCGTGATCGATTCAAGCAGCGTTGCCGTTGCCGGATCGTACGTTCGCAGTTGGTTGGTCGACGTCACGGCGAGCTTCGCGCCATCGACGGTAAACTGAACGGCGTGACTCGGCTGGCCAATCTCGATTTTGACAGGTGCGGCCACCGCGCCGGTTGCGGGCAAGGTCCAGATGTAGAGGTTCGGATCGGAACCGCACGCGGCAACCTGCGCGCCTCGAATTGCAACGCTTGCCACGCTGCCAGGATTGCCGGCGAGTTCGTGCAAGATCTTTCCATCCGCCACGCTGTGTACACGAACGATTTTATCCGCGCCGCCGGACACCAACTTCGTACCGTCTTTCGACAGCCTGAGATCGTCGATCAAACCTTCGTGAGCGGCAACGATTCGCACGGCGGCGACTTGCCATTGTCGAATTGTTTTGTCTTGAGCGGTCGAGAGAATTGTGTCCGCATGGGCGGCAAACACGGCTCGGACGCCAGGAGTTTCGTGTCCCGCGAATCGTTGCAGTTCACGGGCCGTGGCGATGTCCCAAACGTGGACCAGCTTGTCGTCGCCTGTGCTAACAAGTCGCAAATTGTCCGAACTGAAGGCGACGCTGCGAACGGGTGTTGCACCAGCCAGCGTCGAGATCGCCGCGCCATCGGCGACTTTCCAAAGTTTGATGTTGTTGTCCGTGCCACTCGATGCGATCGTCGCACCATCACGGCTGACGGCGACGGATAACACATCCGCGCCGTGCGTGATCGCGCGAACGGCGGCACCAGTTTGGGCGTTCCAAATTCGAACGCTTCCGTCCGCCGCGCTGGAGAAAAGCTGATTGCTAGAAAACACCATCGAGCGGATTGCATTCGTGTGGCCCGCAATCACGCGGACTTCCGCGCCATCGGCGACGGTCCACTGTTTGATCTTGAAGTCGGCAAAACCACCGAAGACTTGCGAAGCGTCGGTGTTGAAGGCAACCGCGCCTACGGCAGCTTCGCCAGTCATCTTGGCAACTTCGGGGAATTTGCTGTCGGCCAGGTTCCAGACTCGGACCGTCTTGTCGGCCGATCCGGAAACCAGTTTCGTGGCGTCGGCGTTGAAGGCGATCGCGGTGACCGCCGCCTCATGACCAAGCAACGTGGCGGTGACGTTGCCCGACGCGACGTCGCGAATCAAGACGGCGGGACGATTGTTCGCGGTCGTTGCGACGGCGATTCGTCTGCCGTCGGGCGAGACGATCATCGCGGTTGCCGGAGTTGCTTCGGTGGCGAGTGTCTTGGGTGGAGCCGACGGAATCTGCCACCACTTGATCGAGCCGACGGAATCGGCCGTGAGCAGTTGTTTGCCGTCGGGATGATAGACGATCGCGCTGACTTCGCCGGCGTGGCCGAGCAATGAATCTTCCAGCACTCCGTCTGCGGTCTTTGAGAATCGAATTTCGCCGGTCTTGTCGCCCGATGCGATTTGAGCGCTGTCGCCGCGGAAAGCGATCGCGTTGACCGCTTCGACTTGCGCGGGCAATGCACGCAGAGCCGCGCCGTCGGTCGCGTTGAACAGTCGGACGGTTTTGTCGGCTGAGCTGGTCGCAATCATCTTGCCGTCCGAACTCGCAGCCACGGCGGTGATCGGCTGGGAATGTCCGGCCAGGTTCGTCGGCGCGGCCGGCAATCGCCAAATCCGAATCGAGCCGTCTTCGCCCGCGGAGGCGAATTGTTGGTTG
>CAYFJO010000128.1:0-25361 GCA_964343305.1 uncultured Pirellulaceae bacterium
TGACGAAGCCGTCGCCTGCCGGCTCGGCGTTAAACGACTTTATGCGTAGGCTCTAGAGTTTAACGAACCAAGTCATGGCAAGACAGCCGGCGCGCGGCGAGCACTAGATCTATCGTCTAGGATAACCAATAATTCAAGTCTTACGACTATTCGCCGATTGGGCATGGGCCGCAAAGGAACGGTATGGAGCATTTAAAGAACATCCTGGTTTATGTCACCACCGAAGCCGCCGAACATCCCGCCGTCGCTCGAGCCCAAAAGCTTGCCTCCGACCACGGTGCCGCGCTGAGCATCGCTTCTAGCATCGACGCGACACCCTGGTGGACGGACAAATTGCTGTCTGGCCTGGCTCAAAAGTGGCAAGCCAAGTTCGTCGAAGAGTCCGACAAGAAACTCGAAGAAATGGCCGCTCCGCTGCGTGCCGATGGTCTGTCTGTTGCAACCAAGACGGTCATCGGCCGTGCGTGGCACGAATTGATCCGCGAAGTCTTGCGGAACAATCACGACCTGGTCATCAAGGATATTGATAGCGACGTGGGGCTGTTTCATCACGACATCGATTGCCATTTGTTGCGCAAATGTCCTTGTCCGGTTTGGCTTGTCCATCGGGACGCCAAACAGTTTCGCAAAATTGCCGCAGCGATCGATCTGGTTCCGGGCGACGAAGAAAAAAAAGCGTTCAATGGGAAAATCCTCGAGTTTGCGGCGACTTTGGCGAAAGAAGGAAACTGTGACTTGCACGTCATCCGTTCATGGTCGTTGTACGGCGAATCCGTTTTGAAGAGCCACATGCCCGAAGAGGAAATAGAGCAGATCAAAAATGAGAAGCGCGCGCTACTAAAACAATCGATCGAAGAATTCACTCCGCAATACACCGAGGGAGTTGCGAACGTCGAGATTCACGTGCCCGAAGGTCCATCTGAATATGTCGTGCCTGAATTGTTGGAGCAGGACGACGAAGATTTGCTGGTGATGGGAACAATCGCACGCACCGGCGTGGCGGGCCTCATCATCGGAAACACCGCCGAGAAGATCCTCAAACGGCTCACCTGCTCGGTGCTGGCAGTGAAGCCAGATGGTTATGAATCGCCCGTGACGTTGGGTTAGTTTTTGTGAAGTGTAGAACGATTGTCTCAATCGTTCGGAGAGCAGCAGAGCAATTGGGACAATTGCTCTACACTAAAACTCGCGTGGTCCCTTCGACGGCTTCTTGGGAGGCGCGGGCTTCTCCGGTTCTTTTGGCTTGGCATCTTTCGGCTTGGGCTTCTTCGACCCAAAGATGTTAAACGACGGCAGTTTAACCGCGCTGGCCGTCGCTTTCCGCTGCATGTCGATATGGGCTCGCACCATCATGCGATCCTCGACCTTCGTCAACTCGACGTTCAATCCGCGGAACCATTCCAGGATCGGAGATTTGTAATCTACGGGAACGCGCGTCACAGGCAACACCGGCAGCTTGCTCGATTGCCAAGTGGTGACGCCGCCCTCACCAAGTTTCGTTTCGTATTTGCCACCCAGTGAACACGTCAGATGAACACCCAGCAGCTTCTCGCTGACTTTCAAGGCATCTTCGCGTGGGACGTTTAACTGTTGCGTCAACATGTGCAGCAGCCGCACATTGCCCAGCGACGTTTGCATTGCCCGCTGGTAGTTCATCGTCGTTAGCCAGCCGTTCAGTTTCGAAGCGTGCAGATCACCGACGTTGATGCGAATCTGGGCCAGCGTATCGGCTTCTTCCACGCGCAAGTGTGGCGAAACATCTTCCAAGACACCACGTTGAAATGACAACAGAGAGAAGCCGGCAAACTGACGCCGCCACAAACCAAACAGCATTCGTGTGTATCCGAATTCATCCGGCGTGCCGGCCAAGCCGAACGGCAGCAAATCGAGAAAGCCCGGTTTAGGCCACGCACCAATGTATCCAGGAGTGGACTGCAAGATTTGTAATACTTTAAAGAACCCCGTCGGTTGCAAATCGGTCATGGGCGGTGCCGTATCTTGCACTCCGCCAAACAAATAATGAGGCGGGATCGACGGCAACAACAACCCACCTTTGACGGACATCTGTGCCGAAATAACATCACCCGGCACCGTTGCGATTTTTTCCTTGGTGGGCGGTCCCAACAGCGAGAACAGCCAGCCATATTTTTCTTCGCCCAGCGTGGCGACATTGGCGTCCACGACTAAACGCTCTTTGCCCTTGTCGTCGAGCTTAAATCGCTTCACGCCGACCATCACCGGGTCTATCTGCTTCCAATTTGCCGCATAGTACGCCGATCGTGAGATGTATAGCGACTCTTCTGAACGAGTCACACCGCGCAACGGCACGTCCGGGATCGGAGTGAACGTTCCACGGGCTCCGCGCATCGAGTCGATCACGCCATCCGCCGTCAGAATAGGACCGCTGCCGTCGGGTCGAACACCAAATCCTCGCGGCAAGAATCCGCCGGCGACCAAGTCGTCGATCGTGCGATGCGGTTGGCCTTCGGCGCGCGCCGCTAGTTTTGCAATTTCGATCAGTTCCATGTCCGTGCCGGACTTGATACGTCGAGCCAGTTCGATCTGATACTGCGGGCTGACCAGGCCTCGCATGAAGGCCGACGACAGGTACACGAAAATTGTGTCGTCGCGTTTCTGTGGCATCCAGCGGCGAGCGTTTTGGAATTCGAACGATTCGCCCAACGAGTTCTTGCCATCCTTCACCTCGAAGAATCGCCGCATGATTTCTTTCGAGTTGGTCACCAAATGATATTCGCCATCCCGGAAATAATAGGAACGCACAGAGTTGTCCGGAGTCGATAAGAAAGAGACATCGTGGCCGGCAATCTTGACGGTTTTGTTCGTCGCGCCTTTCTCCTTGTTTTCTTTCAGCGCGGCCGCGCGATTCCCCTCGATGTCGGCTATCAGCAGCGCGTTGCTTTTGGCGCGAAACAAGATGCCAAATGCCGCGCCGTCGCGCATGTACAGATCGCGTCCGATGATCGCAATCTCGGCGACGACGCTTGGTCCAAAGATGTCGCTGACCTTGGTTTTCTTCACCGCGAGCTGGCGCTGAATCTGCTGTGCTCCCGCCGATTCGTGCCCGCGTACCGAGATCATTCGACTCGCGTCCGCGGCAAACTCCTCTATCAAACTGTTCATCCAAAGATAGTTTTCGAACGTGCCGAAGCGGACATAAAAGCACTCTTCGGGAACTCGCATTGCGATTTCTTCGACGTCGGCATCGGGGAGTTTCGCGCGCACGTCCGGCAGCGCCCAAAGCACGTTGCGCGGTAACGGTCGATCGACTGGCTCGACGAAACCGGTGTCGTTCAGGATCGTGTCTCGCATCGTCGCCAGTCGGAGCTTCTCGACGCCGAGCAATAGTTCCAAGGATTGCTGCAGCTCACTCGACTGCGAATTGTTGATGCGGCTCAGCAGCGGAGGATCGAGCCCCAAACGTTTGCCGAGCATGGCTGTCAAATAGGTTTCCACAATCGGCGGATAGTCGCCGTCCGCCACTTGCTTACGTGCCGCAGCGTTGTATTCTCGCCACCAGTTGCGCATCAAACGATTGAATGATCGCAAGCTGCCGCGCCGCGGTGTCACGACGATTGAATGTTTCCGCGTTGTCGAAATGGTCAGTCGTAGGGGCGCTTCGCCTTTGAAAAGAAAAACGGCGCTGGTCGACGTGGCATTCTCCGCTTCTCCGCCGCCGAGCAGGCCACCCAGAATCCGACGCACTGCACCATTGGTGAATGTCGGATAGTACACTCGCCCGTCGGCCTCGGTCACGGTGAACGCGTTGTTTTGCAGTGCGACGGAATCGCCAGCTTCCAAGGGGATCGTGACGCTGGCAATGCCGAATGGTGCACCGGGAATGGCTTCCGCACTGATTCTGGCGACGGCAGGAGAGTTGAGGGCCACCTGGATGCAGCAGGCAGCTAGAAGCCAACGGGAAGTGAATCCATGCATAACGTGCTCCGTCGTTCATTTGGGAATTGGTGTATATTATGCTTTATCCCGCCGCAACCATGATTCGCACAAAACCCAATCACGTCAAGAGGTTCAAACATGAAATGGAAACTGATCGCCGTTCTAACACTGGTCCCGTTCGTAACATCTAGCCTCTTCGCCGAGGACGCCAAAAAGAAGCAGCCACCCAAACGGCGCCCCAATTCCGTGTTCGCGCCGGTCACGGACGATCCCAACCTGCCACGTGTCTTGCTGATCGGCGATTCCATCTCCATTGGTTATACGCTTGGTGTGCGTGATTTGCTCAAAGGCAAAGCCAACGTCCATCGCCCGCCGACCAACTGCGGACCCACGACCAAGGGATTGGCCGAAATCGACAAGTGGCTGGGGGACAGCAAATGGGACATCATTCACTTCAATTGGGGGCTTCACGATTTGAAATACCTGGGTTCCAACGGCCAGAATCTAGCGGATCCGAATGACCCGAAGAGTCACCAGCAGGTAGCGATAGATCAATACGAAAAGAACATGCGAAAGCTGGTGGCTCGACTGCGAAAGACCGGTGCGAAACTTATCTGGCGTGCCACGACACCAGTTCCCGAAGGAGCCAAAGGCCGAGTTCCCGGCGACGCCGCGAAGTACAATAAGGTCGCCGAGGCCATCATGAACGAAAACGGGATTATGGTCGATGATGCTTATCTTGCGACCAAACCGAAACTGAAAGAAATCCAATTGCCCGCCAATGTTCATTTCACAAAAGATGGCTCAAAGTTTCTCGCAAAACGCGTCGCAACAATCCTCAGTGATGTGATTCAAACGTTGTCTAGTTAATCTCTGCACGCCCATGTCACGCCCAATTGTTTGGCGACTTTCGTCGTCAACGAAGTCATGGCATAGTGCTCAACCAATTCAATCTTCAGGGAGCAAATCGATTGAAACGCATCCACATCATTGGCCGGAAAAATAGCGGTAAGACGACTCTTGTCGTTGACTTGGTACAACATCTAACCTCAGCCGGCTACCGTGTCGGTACGATCAAACACACGCATCACCATCATGAGTTGGACACCCCCGGCAAAGATTCTCATCGCCATCGCGAGGCGGGTGCTAAAGTGGTCGGGATCATGTCACCTGATATGATCGCGGCGTTCCGACCAGCGAACGACGCCGAGGACACGCAAGATCGCTACGACAGCTTGTTGCCCATGTTTGACGGTTGCGACGTGGTTTTGGTTGAGGGACATTCAAGGTCGTCAGCCATCAAGGTAGAGGTTTGGCGTGCTGCCGTTGCTGGGGAACCAATAGCGACGGAAGAAGCCGAAATCGCCGCGGTAGTGACGGACGATGAAGTGGCGGTGGATGTGCCGGTTTGGCCGCGCTCAAACGTTGGCGCAATCGTGAAACAACTCCTGGAACTTGCCGAGCATTAGGGTACTCTCTTTGCAGCATTTCGCCTCACGGATTTTTCCGCCCCGATGTCAGGATCTCTGGGGTCTTCCTGCCGAGGGTGTGAGACTTCAGAATAACGATACTTACGAATCCAACTGCGAAGATCGTCCTCCTCACCGATACGATTCGTATTGCTTGCCCAACACGCCGGCGGCGATCTTCAATTTGAGGATCTCGTCGGTTCCTTCATAAATGCGGCAGACGCGCACGTCCTTCCAGTGTCGGCCTGGTCGGTAGAGTTCCGAATAACCCCGTCCGCCCAGGACCTGGACCGCCCGGTCTGCCGCTTCGCAAGCGGCGTTGCTGACGAAGAATTTGGCCTCGGCCGCTAACATATCCGCTCGCTGGAGAAGATCGCCGTTGTCTGAGTCCGCGTCGCTGGCCATTTTTGCTTCCACCGCAGTCAGCAGCAGACTCTCGCTCGCCTGACGGGCGACTTCGATCCTGGCGATGTGTTCCTGAACCAGTTGATGCTTGGCGATCTCCTTGCCGTGTTGTGAGCGCTGGCGGGCATACTCGACCGCTTCGTTGAGACAATCCTCGATCACACCAACGCAGCCCGCCGCGACGCTCAACCGGCCGCTGCGGAGCGTGGCCATTGCGATGCGCAAACCGTCCCCTTCTTCTCCCAACAGGTTCTCGACGGGAACTGCGTGATCCGTCAGTTCGAACATCGCCGTGTCGGAAGTCGGCAGGCCCAGCTTCGCGGAAAGCTCCTCAGACTCGAAACCGGGACCATCGGTGTCGACAATGAAGGCGCTGAAACGGTCCATCCGCTCCTGGGGATAGGCGAACGTCACAATCGCGTCGGCGATCCCGCCATTGGAAATCAGATACTTGACCCCGTTGAGCAGATACCGGTCGCCGTCGCGGCGATAAGTCATCCGTAGCTCGCGAGGATTGGACCCGGCGTCTGGCTCGGTAAGTCCGAAAGCCAGGATCTTATCGCCTTGCGCCGATGCGGGCAGGTAACGTTGTTTTTGGTCGTCGTTGCCCCATTCGATAATTGGTGTCTGGCCGATCGAGCAGTGACCGGAGTAAAGCGTGCGTACGCCGGTCCCCTCGCGGCCGATGCGGACGAGCGCTTTCATGTAGGTCAGCAAGTCACTGCCGCGGCCACCGTATTGCGCGGGCACGTGCATGCCGAGCAGATTGTACTTCTTGGCCAGAGTGATGGCATCTGCATTGTAGCGGTGCTCGAGATAACAGAGTTCTTCGATCGGTCGAAGCTCCTGGCAGTATGCTTCCACATCAGCCAGCAATTGTTCGCGTTCGTCTTGGCTCATCATGTTTCGGTCCTTTTGTTGTAGCCGAATTCGCATAGAATTCGGGGAATTTGCTAACGCCTGAATTCTTGCGAATCCAGCTACGTCAAACTTGGAACTACTGTCATTGGATGACGCCGCTGGTGCGCAGCTCCTTCAGTCGCTGCGGTTCGAGCTCCAACAGTTCGCGCAGCACCTGGTCTGTGTGCTCGCCGACCAGCGGCGCCGCTTTCAATTGGTGACATCGGCCATTCATCTGCGCTGGCGGGCCGACCGTCCGGTATGCCGCGCCAGACGATGTCTCCAACTCCGGCAATTCGACGCCCGGTGGTGGTTTGCTGCCGCCGAATAACTCCGGCAGGTCGCAGACCGGTCCACACGGCACGTCGGCTGCGCCCAAAGCGTCGAGCCATTCACTGGTGGATTTCGCGGCGAAGATCGGTTCCAAGAGGCCGATCAATGCCGCGCGATTGACCACTCGCTGCGGGTTCGTGGCAAATCGCGAGTCGGCCGCCAATTCGGCTTTTCCAATAACCTGGCACAACTTGCCAAACAGTTTGTCGTTTCCCGCCGCCACCGTGAAATATCCATCGGCCGACACGAAGACCTGGTATGGGACAATTTGCGGATGCGCGTTTCCCCAGCGGTGCGGTGGTGTGCCATTGACCAGGTAGGCCTGTCCGATGTTGACCAGCGCGGCGACAGCCGAGCTGAGCAAGCCAACCGAAATCCGGTCGCCACGTCCGGTGCGTTGGCGGGCAACGACAGCCGCTAAAATCGCACTGGCCGCTTGCAGGCCGGCGATCACATCGGTGATGGCCACACCGACTTTCATCGGGGGACCGTCCTGGGCGCCGGTAATCGACATCAGGCCGCTCATCCCTTGAATCACTAAGTCGTATGCCGGACCCGCTTGCTCACCGAAAGCGGTGATTGAGCCATGTACAATCTGCGGGTTGGCAACGGCGATTGCTTCAGTACCCAATCCCAGACGATCCGCGACGCCGGGAGCAAAATTCTCGATCAGCACGTCCGCCTTGCCCACCATCGCCAGGAAAAGATCGCGCCCAGCCTGGCTCTTCAGGTCCACGCACACGCTGCGTTTGCCCCGGTTTACAGATAGATAATAGGCACTCAGTCCTTGGCTCGGGTCGCCCAGATAGGGTGGTCCCCACGCGCGCGTATCGTCGCCGCCGGGGGGCCGCTCGACTTTGATAACGTCCGCTCCCAAATCGGCCAGAATCATACTGCAATACGGCCCGGCCAGGACGCGAGAAACGTCGAGAACCTTTAGCCCATCCAAGGCTGGATTCACATTTTTCTGCGGATCTATCGCTTGCTGTGCCACGGATACTTTCCTCTTGATGATCAAGATTCAGTTTAACGCATCGCGCTGTTGCGGCCTATGTGAGCCTTCTCATCAGGGCGATCGACTGATATTCTGAGTCTTGCCTCGATTTCAAAAAGGGGTCAGGTACCGTTGCCGGAACGGCCCGTAGGGTGGTTTGCACAACGGTACCTGACCCCTTTTGGAAACCGACAAGGACTCACCATGACTCTCGGCCATCAAATCGAAAAGACAATCTCCGAGTTGGGAACGACGCATGTCATCTGGATACCAGACACGACATTAGGTCCATGGGAGCAAGCGTTGGAAACATCAGCTTCCTTCGACCTGCTGCGGGTGTGTCGTGAAGGCGAGGCTTGGCCGTTGGCTGCGGGTTTGTACTTGGGTGGCAAATCACCGTTGGTCATGATGCAGACGACGGGGCTGTTCGAGTCGGGCGACGCGCTGCGCAACGTGCTGTTCGACTTGAGAATTCCGCTGTTCGCGCTGATCGGCTACCGCAGCTACCTGGTCGAAGACTCGCCGGACACGGCTAAGAAATTCGCCGAACCGATCCTGGACGCCTGGGGACTGCGGTACGAGTTGATCAACGGCGCCAGTGACTTGCCAAAACTGGTCGACCATTATCGGGTTTGTCAGGCTGCCTGCACACCAGGTGTCGGTTTGATCGCGGAAGGAGCGATGTAATGGAGACAAGCCACAGGATGACGCTGGTGGAGGCGTTGCAGGTGTTGGCCGACGTGCGCAGCAATCAGGTGGTCGTTACAACGATGAGTGCAGCGCGGCAGTGGATGCGAGAGTCGCAACATCGGCTCGATTTCCACTACGTCCCGTCGACCATGGGCGGTGGCTTCGCACTGGGACTGGGGATCGCGCTGGCACGACCGGAGCGCGACGTGCTCGTACTCAACGGCGACGGCTGTCTGCTGATGAACCTCGGTTCGCTCGTCACCGTCGCGGTCAGCAAGGCGCAGAACTTTACAGGGATTGTCATCGACAACGGCAACTACGAAACCACCGGCGGGCAGAAACTAGTTACGAGCGACAGCTCGATCCAACTTGCGGATTTGGCTCGGGCCGCAAGATTCGCGAGTGTCTCCCAGTTCGACAGCTTGCCAGCATGGAAAGACGGTGTGGCCGATGCTCTGGCCCAACCGGGACCGCGCTGCATCATATTGAAAGTGGCGACGGCCGCAGGCGATCATACGCTCAAACCGCCTGGCCCAATGTCCGATCGGATCATTGCGTTCCAAACCGCATTGAACAGTTGACCGAACATTCTGGTATCGAGCGGATGGTCAGGATGGTGCGAGAAAACGGGGCCAAATCGGCTGCAAAATGGCTACTGCGTTGTACGATGCGATTCGCCAATTCGCCAGCGCGCGACCGCAGGACGATGATGCAACGGTCGTCATTGTCAAATTGCACTAAACGTTCAACGGCGGGGGAATGCTTGACGGTACATTTGTGGCCGGTTAATTTGCATCTATCCCGTTTTTGACACACCCGACCGGAGATCACGCCATGCATCGTCTTCTTGCGATTACTTACGCCTTGCTTTTCTTGTTCGTCTTGATGGCGGAAAGCCGGGGAGTGGCGGAGGATTACTTTCTCACAATCGGCGGTGGCTATTCCCCGACGGGGAATCAGATTTCGCTGGAACGAAACGTGATGCTCTTTCAGGAGTTTGTTGATGAGCAATACGCCGGCGGAGCGCGGCACGATGTCTATTTCAGCGACGGCAGCGATGCCGGTCGGGACATTCAGTTCGAAGATCCCGATCTAGAGATACCGCGCGCGAACCTGTTGCTTGCACAAGTGCTTCGACAAACAAAGTATCTGCGCAACCGGTATCGAACACACGAAATCCCAGACGTCCACGGCGCGACAAGCCGCGGCAACATTGCGAAATGGTTCGACGAAGTTGGCAGCACGTTGCAAGCGGGCGATCGGCTGCTCGTCTACGTCACGGCACACGGTGGCAAGTCGACCGACAAGAAGGTGCCGCACAACACAAAGCTCTATCTTTGGAACACACAGAATGTCCAGATGAAAGAGTTTGCCGCTCATCTGGACAAGTTGCCCGAAGGTGTCGCTGTCATGACGGTGATGGTGCAGTGCTATTGCGGCGGTTTCGCCAACATCTTGTTCAACGAAGGCGATTCGAAAAAAGGCGTGGCCCGCGCGAACCGTTGCGGTTTCTTTGCCACCACGCATACGCGCCCGGCTGCCGGCTGCACACCCGACATCAACGAAGCGAACTATCACGAGTACAGCACGTATTTCTGGCAAGCCTTTCGCGGACGGACTCGCACGGGCGAACCAATCGAGCGGCCTGACTATGACGGCGACGGCGACATCGCGTTTGCCGAAGCCCATGCCTACGCGCTGCTGACATCGACAACGGTCGACATCTCCGTCAAGACGTCAGATACGCTGTTGCGTGCGTTTAGCAAGACAAAGATCGACAAACCAAAAGATGACAAAACGAAGAAAGAAGGCGAGAAAAAAGAGGAGCCAGGAACTGCCAGTAAGCCGCTGGTCGAATTGCTAACGGCAGATACGCCTTTTGAGGAACTGTTCCAACTCGCCTCGCCGGCCGATCAAGCGGTCCTGGGAGGCCTGTCGCTAGAGCTGGGATTAACCGAGCCTGAGCGCGCCAAACAAGCCACGGCACGAGCCGCCGAACTGATGAAGGAAAAGAAAGAACTAGACGCGCAATACAAGAAAAAGTCTGGCGAGTACAACACCGCGGCAAACAACATCCGCAAGGTGCTGATCAACCGCTGGCCGGAATTGAACAACCGCTGGCATCCCACCACCGCCGAACTTTTGAACGACAAGTCCGACGAGTTGGTCAAGTTGATTGAGTCACACGCGGACTTCCCGAAACTCGACAAACTTCGCGGTGAAACGAAAAAACTGACCGATCAAAAGCTCGACCTGGATCGCCAATGGGTCAAGTGTCAGCGGTTGATTCGCGCTCTAGAGAACGTCGCTCTCGCGGCGAATCTTCCTCACTGCGCTCCAACGGATGTGCAAGAGCGATATCAGGCGCTCGTGGCCGCGGAATCAGGTACGTTTGGTCCACAGAAGCCCTCGGCAGCATCGAAGACGGCGGTCAATAAATGATACGACTCGTTTTGCTATACGTAATCGTCTTCGCGCTAAACTTTTGTTCGATGGTTACTCTGGCAGGCGATGATATCAGCGGCAACAATGCCGCATCGCTCATTCGGCGAATCGACGCCGTCATTACGAAGATCAGATCGCGCGAGTTAAGCACGGTGAATGACACTCCGTGGGTGATCATGCACGCCGTGATTGCATTTGAAAAGGACTTGGAAGTCGTCGATGTCGATGCGGGGAAAAAGCTCCACGCGATTGACTACCTGTGCCAGAGCGCGAGGTTCGATGGTCAGAGAATCTTTCGGGATGACGATGGCCAACCAGTTTTGCCGACGCGCGGACTCAGCTTTGGCCTGCGTGAGTCATTCAAAGTGCAGGATCATGTCGATCAGTTTCTGATGGCGTTTGCTGACGCGAATGTGTCGTTGGATACAGCGATCGTTGCTGAGGGCGGCAGGAAGTTCACCGTGGGCGATCTGTTGAACGCGGCAAAGTTGAATGTAAAAGACGATCAAGAGCTAGGCTGGACACTTGTCGCCGTGGCAACCTATCTCTCGCTTGATGAAAAGTGGAAGGCAAGAAGCGGCGAGATTTATGACATCGAGCAACTTGTCAAACTGGCGATAAAGCGCGATCCAAGACGAGAAACGGAAGGCGGACCCCATCATCTTTATGGGGTCGCGTTCGCGTTGGACACATATCACACTCGGCATCCAGGCAGCCTTTCTGGCACGTGGGCCGAGGCGAGGTCATACCTTGATGAATACGTTCATCAGGCAAAGGAGTTCCAGCAGGAAGACGGATCGTTTTCCGCCGCCGTGTTTCGCGCATCCCGGCGGGCAAGTTCTCCACGACAGATGGTTTGGGCGACCGGACACACGCTGGAATGGTTCACCGTCGCGATGAACGCCGACCAGCTAGAAGAAGATTGGGTCCGTCGAGGAGTGGATTCTCTTTTGAAAACACTCGAAGAAAAGCCACTCGAAGCATTCAGCGACGGCGGTCTTTACCACGCCGCGCACGCCCTTCGACGATACAAGGAAAAGATCGGTGACGGGTGAGCCGGTCTTGCACATCGGATTAACGGACCACCTCGAATTGGGAGAGAAGCATGCAACCGATCCCGCAGTTCATCGTGCTGGGCGTCCTGGCCGGTGCCTTAACCGCAATCGCGGATGATGAGGCCGCAATTCACAAACTGGAAGCCCGACTCAACAAAGCTGTCGTGGAAGGAGACGTAGCGACGTTCGATCGGCTGTTCGCTGCTGACCTCACGCACGGGAGTCAGTCGGGTCGCTTTCGCACAAAGGCCGAATGGATGAAAGGCAAGGTGCAAGGCAAGAGCAGCTACGTGGGCTTTGATTCGGAAGGGTTGCAGGTGCGAGTGAGCGGAGACACCGCGATTGTCACCGGGCTGTCGAAACCAAAATGGCGTGAGTCTGACGGAGCCATTGCATCAGGCCAGTTCCGCTTTCTGCGAATCTGGTCAAAGCGTAACGGTTCGTGGCAGGTTGTCGCGTTTCAATCGACGAGGGTGGAGCGTGGAGGGTCGAAGGTTGAGGGCCAGAAGCCTGCTTCCTCTCAACCCTCAACTCTCAACCCTCAACTCGCTCTCGGCATGGACGACCCGCCGGCAACCAAAGAATTCGGGATCAAAGACGACCGACCGTATCTTGGCGGCAAGCAGATCGAAATCTGGGGCCTGCGCTGCGGCAACGCACTTTTCAGTCAGGGCGTCACCGAGCGGCACGTCCGCAATCTCGACAACATGGTGGCTCACGGCATCAATTGCATCGGCGTTTACGTTCAAGGAAGCAACGGCGGGCATCCTGATCCTGAAGGCGGGCGCAACGGCTACACGGGAGACGGCCAACTCAAGCCCGACTTTGTCCGCCGACTGGAATGGCTCGTCCGTGAAGCGGACCAGCGTGGCATGGTCGTGATGGTCGGCTTGTTTTCACCTCGCAAGGATCAAGACGTCAAGGACGAAGCCGCCGCGCAGCAGGCCATCGAGGAAACCGCGAAGTTCCTTGTCCGCCGAAAGCTGAACAACGTCTTCTGCGATATCATGCACGAATACAGCCATTCGCGGATCGACCACGACATCTTTCGCGAGCCAGATGGGGCCGAGAAAAAAGCAATGTTGACGAAGTGGTTCAAGAAGTTCGCACCGAACATCGAAGCAGGAATCTGTCCAACCTACAAGTCAAATACGGCCGACGAGTATCCCGGCATGGAAGTGCGGATCATCCAAAAGGAACACTCGATTCCGAAAACAGGCTTCGTCGTCAACGTCGAGACCCAACGCCACGACGCCTATTCGAACGACGGCAAGTTTGAGGCCGACGAGTTTCCAATTTTTCTCGGTTACTTTAAGCAATACGCTGCCGCCCAAAACGCCTGTATGTTGTTCCACAGCGGCTGGTGCCAAGGCATCACCAATGGCAGCGGCACCGGCCCCAATCCCGAAATGGGTGGTTATGGCAAGAGCGAAAACGACCGTGGCATCCGCTTTTATTACGAATGGGTCCGCGACAACATCGGCCGCTATGAATATCCAAGGCATGTGAAGAAGGGTGGAGAGTCGAAGGTTGAGGGTTGAGAAGGGTTGAGAGTTGAAGGTTGAGAGTAGAGGGAAGGAAGGACAGTTGTGTTTGGATTTGAGAAACTTGAGGTGTGGCAGATGGCGGTTGAGTTCGCGTATGAGATTTACCGTGTTACAGCGAAGTTTCCGAGCGATGAGAGGTTCGGGCTGACGAGCCAGTTGCGACGAGCCGCCGTGTCCATCTCGTCGAATGTTGCCGAAGGGAGTAGTCGCTTGTCGAAAGTTGATTTCGCGCGTTTTGTAGAGATTGCCTACGGGTCGCTGATGGAATGCGTATCGCAATTACACGTCGCGAAACGTCAGGGCTTTGTTGACGAAGCCAGCTTCAGCCAACTTCTCCAGGCGGCAGATCGCTTGTCGCGCATGTCGAGCGGCTTGCGAGCGAGTCTCTTCAAGGAGAAGCTTCAATGACCGGCCCTCAACACTCATCCCTCGACCCTCAACCATCCCACACCCTCAACTCTCAACCTTCAACCCTCAATAACTTCCGTTTCGGTATCGAGGCCGAGTTTATGCTCGCCGACGCCAAGACGTTTCGACCGCTTTGGCATCAGGACGTCACGTTCGATGATTTGAACGAAGGCCTCGAGTCGATTCCGTTCGATGATTTGCCACCGATTGACGGACTGGATTTGGAACCGCCCCACAACAAGTTGATGCCGTTTGCGGTGGAAGGTTATCACGTACCGGCACCAGACCTCAGTCCGATCGATCTGCTCCCCAAGGGCATCGAAATCCGCACGCCGGTTTGTTCGTCGATCGACGAATGTCTGGATTGCCTGCAAACGCTGCACGACCGATTGCAAACCGCGCTGGACGAACGAGCGTACTGTCTGGTTTCCCTCTCACACCATCCGACCCAGCACCACTTCGAAGGCCCGCAGAATAAACGGCGATACGATTACTGGCAGTGGGCAATGGAAGTGATGGTCACGTATGGACCGGACATTAACATCAGTCTTCCACCCGAATTGAACGAGCAGCTTGACACGGCCGACCTGCACGCCAAAGTCAACTACTATTCACCGGCACTTGCCGCGTTGACACTGGCATCGCCACTTTATCGCGGCGATCTGTGGCGAATTCGTGGACAGATCGGCAAGTCGATTCGCACCTATCGACGCAGTGTGATCGCCCCAGCGATCGAACTTCACCCAGAAGAAAACGGGCGGCTGGAGTTCAAACTGTTCGAAGCCACAAACCGGCTCGATGATTATCACGGTTTCTTCTTGCTTTGGCTCGCCGTGGTGCTGGATGATGAATTGGCAGGTCGAGCAAGCGAGCAGTCGCGAATCTATGATCTTGGATCCGTCGCCCGGGATGGATTGGAAGCCGACACTATTCGACCCCGCGCAACCGAAATTCTTCGTCAAGCACCAGACGTTCTTGACCGTCACGGATTCGATGTACAGCCGTTGGATGAATTCGTGCGGCGGCTGGAAACCAACCGACTTCCTTGCGACGATATTGTGGACCAGTTCAACCAAGCGCGTTCGGTCGCCGATGTCCTTCGCACTCGAAGCGGGTTGAAGGTTGACGGTTGAGGGTCGGAAGAGGAAACATGCAACAATCGATAGACTCTCCCTCAACCATCGACCCTCAACTCTCAACCCTTCTGCTAGCCCGCGGCGTAGGCCGTCGAGAACCCAATAGCGACAATTGGCTGCTGCGCGAAATTGACATCAACATCGAAGGTGCTTCTCGACTTGCCATCGTCGGGCCAACTGGTTCCGGCAAGACGCTGTTGTTGCGAGCGCTCGTACATCTCGATCCCATCGACGTTGGTGAGATTCTCTGGCAAGGCGCCCCGCTCCACGGCGATGCCATCCCACGCTTTCGACAGCAAGCCATTTACCTGCATCAACGCCCAGCACTCGTTGAAGGAACCGTCGAGGAAAACTTGCGGCTGCCATTCACACTGCGTGGCCACCACCAGCGCGAGTTCTCCCGCGAGACAGTTCTTTCGTTGCTCGCGCAAGTTAATCGCACGGAGAGGTTCCTTGCACGATCTTCGCACGAACTATCGGGCGGTGAAGCACAGATCGTCGCCCTTTTGCGAGCGATTCAGTTGCAACCGACGTTGTTGTTGCTCGATGAGCCGACGGCGGCACTCGACGACGAATCCACGCAAATGATCGAAAAGCTTGTAAACGGTTGGTTCGAACCATCGGCGACAGAGCGGGCTTTCGTGTGGGTGAGCCACGACAAGCAGCAAGTGGCTCGCGTCGCAGATCAAGTTGTGGCGATGAGCAACGGTCACTTGGAGCGGTCGCCATGAAACTGTCTACTGTCGATGTCGGGCTGGCCGCCGCACTCATCATTGTCAACGGTGTGATTTCAATCGCACTCGGTTTGAAGCTAGGCCGCCCGCTTTTGCTGGCGTCCATTCGCACGATCCTGCAACTGCTGTTGATCGGAATGGTGCTCCAGTCCGTGTTTGCTCTGAAGAAGTGGTACGCCGTGTTGGGATTGCTGCTGGTGATGACGATCATCGCAGGCATCTCGGCCGTCGGTCGGACGCAGCGTCGTTATCGCGGAGCCCACATCGATAGCTTGATTGCCGTTTCGTGCAGTTCGTGGCTCGTCGCGGCCTACGCGTTGCTTGTCATCATGCGAGACGTGCAGCCATGGTATCAGCCGCAATACGCGATCCCGTTAACGGGCATGATCCTCGGCAATTCGCTCAACGGCATCTCGCTGGGAATGAACCGTCTGACCGAACAACTGACCACACAACGCGACCAGGTCGAGGCCATGTTGACGTTGGGAGCCACCCGCTGGGAAGCCGCCCGCAGCAGCGTTCGTCAAGCCGTCCACACCGGCATGATCCCGATCATCAACGCGATGATGGTGGTCGGCATTGTCAGCCTGCCCGGTATGATGACTGGCCAACTGCTGGCCGGCGCCTCACCGTTGCAAGCCGTCCGATACCAAATCATCATCATGTTCTTGATCGCCGCTGCGACAGCTTTGGGCACTGTCGGCGTCGTGCTGCTGAGCTACCGCCGCCTGTTCAACGCCGACCATCAGTTCCTCGATGCACTCATTTCGAAAAGCAGCGGCAGGGACTAGATCTTTCGCGAATATGGCTCTGGCACACGGATGGAAACACGCGGATAGAAATCCTCATGCGCCTAAATGTTGATCCGCGATTAACTGACCACAATCGCGCAAGGCTATTTAGCAAACGCATATTCTCGGCCAAATGATCCAACCGGCACGACGATTTGTGCACCTTCTCGCTTCAACCAGAGTCAGGGTTTTCCCGATGCACGAAAACGGAGATTCCTGGTTGACGCAAAACTTTTCACGGATCTAATGTGGATGAAAGGTCCAAGATTCTTAATCAACAAGAGATGAACACCACCACTACTTCCTGACGGCTATTCGAACAGTAGCCCTTACGCTCGGCGTGAGGATCTCTTCACGCCGAG
This sequence comes from uncultured Pirellulaceae bacterium, assembly GCA_964343305.1. Lineage (GTDB taxonomy): Bacteria > Planctomycetota > Planctomycetia > Pirellulales > Pirellulaceae > CAYFJO01. The sequence continues at coordinate 17,185 of CAYFJO010000128.1, forward strand.
CATACCGGCCAGAACGAAGGAGCAATCGCAATGTTTGTTCGAGACATTCTCCACGCGAAAGGATCCGAAGTCTACGGCATCGATCCTGCGTCGACGGCTGACGAGGCCGTGCAGCAACTGGTTCGCTACAACATCGGTTCCCTGGTCGTGTTCGTCACGGGCCGCCATCGGCGGATGGTGGGCATCATCACCGAGCGCGACATTCTGCGTGCTCAAGCCGCTCATCAAGCGCCGCTCGAACGTCTGCTCGTCTTTGACGTGATGTCGAGCCATCTTGTGACGACGACGGCCCACGCCTCGTTGCCTGACGTCATGCGACTGATGACGCGCCACCGCATTCGGCACTTGCCCGTGCTGGACGACGACGGTGACCTGTTGGGAATCGTGTCGATCGGCGACCTCGTCAAGGCGCATCACGACGAGTTAGAAACCGAGAATCACTTCATGCGCAGCTACATCAACGGCGAAGGCGCGGAAATCGGGACAACGTCTTGAAGGTGAATTGGGTAGCCGAACGTGCGCACTCTCACCAATCAAGTCCTTTGTTGTCGTGGACCTGCGGCAATTCCGATGCTTGGAGTGACACGAAATACGACAAGCGGAAGATCTTGGCTCGCCATTTCAAATTGTTGGACGGCTGCTGCGAGGAGTCCGACATCCACCTGCATTTCTCGGCGGACGGATTTCCAATCCGTCCGTGCAACGAGCTTGACGGATTAAAAATCCGCCCTACGGGCAACTGCCACGCTACTCTCGGATCGACTTCGCGCCGTCGGCGGTTGGCAGGCCATGTGCCTTGAACAAATCGCCGTAAGTTGTTCCCGATGGTCCCTCGATGGACTCAACCTTCTTGAAGGCTTCGTCCAGTTCTTTCAATAACTTCGTTTCCTCGTCCTTCTTCCCGTCGGCGCTTTTCTCCTTGGCCGCGTCAACCCGGTCCTTGCCGTTGCCCTCGATCAGTTCCGCAAGCTCCAATCCAAACGCGTTGAGAACGTGTTTCTTTTGACCTTTCACGTGGCAGGTGTAGCAACCGGACTTCTTAAATGCGGCCTGAAAATCCTCGCTGCCGCTGTTCTTCACATACTTCGCGTCGAACGCTTTCTTAAAGGGAGACAAGGCGTGCGTCGTGCTTGCTGCAAAGCAAGCGACAACAACGATGGCGATGCCAAACAAAAAATGTCGTGACTTCATGGATACAACTCCTGTTCTCAACCGAATGTCCGGTCGTTCACGCTCTGGGGGAATCAGGGAAAGTAATGTGGGGCGGGACGAGCGAATGGACAGCGATGAAGCCAGCATTCACTCGTAACAATTACAACCATTTAAAGTTCTCGACATCTGGATGTCAAGGTCTTGATATGCTTTAATAGAACTCCCGCCAGAATCACGCCCGGAAACCCCGTAGCGAGACATCATAAGATGAAGGAAATCCCCGCGACGAAGGATAATCACACCCTTCACATTCCACTGGTCAGCAATTACCATCCTGCTGCATTTTCGCCTGGTCGTGTTCTCTCACTGCTCTCGGTCCTGCTGGCTGCTCTGCCGCTGCTCGTGTTTGGTGACGAGCCAGCCGTTGACTTTGGTCGCCAGATCCGGCCGCTGTTGGCAGAAAAGTGTTTTTCGTGTCACGGCCTCGACGAGGAGAAGCGTGAGAGCGATTTGCGTATGGACACCAAAGACGGCCTTTTTGCACCAGTCGAGTCCGGCGGGGTTGCAATCGTACCGGGTGATTTGGAAAAGAGTGTCTTGTACCAACGGCTTGTCACCGACGACGAAGATGAACGGATGCCGCCAGCGGACGCAGAGAAACAATTGACGGCGGGCGAAATCGACCTGATCAAACGTTGGATCGCGGCGGGTGCCGCTTGGCAACAGCATTGGTCGCTCGTCACGCCAACGCGCTCTGAGTTGCCCAAGGTCAGCGACTCGAAGTGGCCGCGCAATGAGATCGACCACTTTGTTCACGCTCATTTGGAAAAGGAAGGTTTCAAACCGTCGGCAGAAGCGGACAAAGCCAAACTGATTCGCCGCGTGACACTTGACCTCACTGGCCTGCCGCCGACTCCGAAAGAGATCGACGACTTCCTGGCCGACACGTCGGACAAGGCGTACGAACAGGTCGTCGATCGTTTGCTCAAGTCGCCGCGTTATGGCGAACATATGGGACGCTATTGGCTCGACGCCGCGCGATACGGCGACACGCACGGGTTGCATCTGGATAATTTTCGATTGATGTGGCCCTATCGTGACTGGGTCATCAAAGCATTCAATTCAAACATGCCGTTCGATCAGTTTACGATCGAGCAATTGGCGGGCGACTTACTGCCCGAGGCCACGCTCGAACAGAGAATCGCCACGGGTTTCAACCGCTGCAACGTCACGACCAGCGAAGGCGGCGTGATCCAAGAAGAGTATTTTGTCCATTACACGGTCGACCGCGTCGCGACCACGTCAACCGTTTGGATGGGGATCTCGATGGGCTGCGTGGTTTGTCACGAACACAAATTCGACCCGTTCGAGATGAAGGATTTTTATCAACTGTTCGCCTTCTTCAACAGCCTCGACGGCCCAGTGATGGACGGCAATCGTCAGGACACGGCGCCGGTTTTGAAGGTCGCCACCGAATCGCAGAAGGCCGAGCTGGCAAGTTTGGACGGGCGTGTCGCCGAACTGCAAAAGATCATCACGTCGCCAATGCCGGATGTCGATCGGGCACAAGCGGAATGGGAAAAAAGTCTGTTGGCCACCGAAGATGGCGAACCGAAATGGATCACTCTCTCACCAGACAAATTCACATCCAATGGCGGTGCGACATTGACAAAGCTCGAAGACGACTCAATCCTTGCTGCGGGTGAGAACCCGGCCAAAGAAGTTTATGAAGTTGTCGCTCAAGTTGAAGCGAATGGTCTGACCGCGATTCGCTTGGAAGGACTGCTGCATCCGTCACTGACCAACGGCGGCGCGGGTCGTAGCGGCAACAGCAACGTAGTGCTGACCGAGTTCGAAGCGGAATTCGCTGCCGAAGCAGATCAGGAAAAGTGGCAACGCATCAAATTCGTTCGCGCTTGGGCCGATCACGAGCAATCCAACGGCGACTTCAAGATCGGCAACGCCATCGACGGCAAACCACAAACCGGTTGGGCAACCGCGGGCTACGAAAAAAAGGAGAACCGCACGGCGATCTTTGTCGCTGAGAAACCGTTCGGCGAGGGAGGCGACACACGGTTGAAAATCCGGCTGCGGCACGAATCGATCTACGCGCAACATCAGTTCGGCCGCATTCGTTTGTCGGTTACCGACGCCACGAACATTCCGCAAACCGGCGCGGGATCGGCTCCATCGGAGATCGCCAAACTGCTCGGAATTGAACCGGCCAAACGCAACGCTCAGCAAAAGGAAAAAGTCCGCGATCATTTTCGCAATGTCGTGTCGACCGACCCGACGCTGAAGAAAGCTCGCGATGAACTTGCCGCAGCCCGCAAGCGGAAAACCGACCTCGAAAAATCGTTTCCGACCACGTTGGTTTGGAAAGAATTGGCTCAACCAAAACCGGCGTTCATCTTGACTCGCGGTGCGTACGACAAAAAGGGGGAACCTGTCACTCGCAATACACCCGCCGCGCTGCCGCCGCTTGGACCGCTGAAGGAAGGCGAGATACCGACCCGCTTGCACCTGGCACGTTGGCTGGTCGCGCCCGAGCATCCGCTCACCAGCCGCGTTACGGTCAACCGATTTTGGCAACAGTATTTCGGCGTGGGCATCGTCGAGACGACCGAGGACTTTGGTTCGCAAGGTTCGCAACCGTCTCACCCGCAGTTGCTCGATTGGCTGGCGGTCGATTTTCGCGAGAGCGGCTGGGATGTGAAGCGGTTGCAAAAACTGATTGTCATGTCGGCGACCTACCGCCAGTCGTCACGGATTTCGCCGCAGATCGCGGCCAAAGATCCGAACAATCGCTTGTTGTCGCACGGTCCGCGGTTTCGCATGGATGCCGAAATGATTCGCGACAACGCACTCGCAACAAGCGGGCTGCTGATCGACAAGATCGGTGGTCCGAGCGTCAAGCCGTATCAACCGGATGGCATCTGGTTCGCGGTTGGCTACACCGACAGCAACACAGCGAGATTCAAACGCGACAACGGCGAGGCGTTGTACCGCCGCAGCATGTACACGTTTTGGAAACGAACCGCCCCGCCGCCCGCGATGTCGACACTCGACGCCCCGTCGCGCGAAACTTGCACAGTGCGGCGTTCGCGCACCAACACGCCGCTGGCAGCTTTGGCGCTGATGAACGACGAGCAATTCGTCGAGGCATCGCGCGGTTTCGCTCAGCGAATCATGATCGAAGGCGGCAAGACGGACGAAGAACGCGCGGCCTTTGCGTTTCGAGTCGCAACGTCGCGAATGCCAAGCGACGCGGAGTTGGCTGTCTTAATCGACGTCTACAAAACCTGCCTCAAGAAGTTTGAAATGGACACAGAAAGAGCAACGAAACTAATCAGCGTCGGCGAATCCAAACCGAACGAGACGCTCGACGCCAGCCAATTGGCCGCCTGGACGATGGTTGCCAATATGATTTTGAATTTGGACGAGACGATTACGAAGGGATAAGCGCTGTAGGGAACGCCCTCTGTGGCGTTCCGTAGAATTGACTTTTGGATTCAGCTTCGCGGAACGGCACAGAGGCCGTTCCCTACATCAACAGACCGCCTGAGGACGTAACCATGGACCCGCGAACCGAAACGCTGCTGCAACTCACCCGCCGTCAACTCTTGAGCCGCGGCATCAACGCCGCCGGCGCGGCAGCGTTGGCATCGATGGCGGGCGGACAAACAGTTGCCGCACCGAAGCAGCCGCCCAAACCAATCGGCGGATTGCCCGATATTCCGCATCACAAACCCACTGCCAAACGGTTCATCTACCTGTTCATGAGCGGCGGTCCGGCCCAACAGGATCTGTACGACTACAAACCGGAATTGCACAAGCTGTTCGACAAGGATTTGCCCGATTCCGTGCGAATGGGTCAGCGCATCACAACGATGACTTCCGGTCAGAAGCGATTCCCGCTGGCCCCGTCGATGTTCAAGTTCCAGCAACACGGCGAGTCGGGAGCTTGGGTGAGCGAGCTGTTGCCGCACACACACAAGGTGATCGACGACCTGTCAATCATTCGTTCGGTTTACACCAACGCGATCAATCATGATCCGGCGATGACCTACATCCAAACGGGACGAGAGCTTCCGGGTTGGCCGAGTCTCGGGTCGTGGCTCGCTTACGGACTGGGCATTGCAAACGAAAACCTCCCCAACTACGTTGTCATGACGCCAACCTGGACGGGACGAAAAAGCGCGCAAGCCCTCTACTCGCGATTGTGGGGGACCGGTTTCTTGCCATCGAAGTTGCAGGGCGTCGCGTTGCGAGCGAAGGGGGATCCAGTGCTGTTCCTGTCCGACCCGCCTGGTGTCGATCAAGCACTGCGTCGCAAGATGCTGGACGGTTTGGGCAAACTGAATGAATTGCAATTCGAACGAGTCGGCGATCCGGAAACGAACGCCCGCATGGCCCAATACGAGATGGCGTTTCGCATGCAAACGTCGGTGCCGGAGTTGACCGATTTTTCGAAGGAGACAAAGGCCACGCTCGACATGTACGGCCCGGATGTCAACACGCCGGGAACGTTTGCGGCCAGTTGTTTGTTAGCCCGCCGGCTGGCCGAGCGCGACGTGCAGTGCATCCAGCTCTTCCACCGCGGCTGGGACCAGCACAACAACTTGCCACGCGACATCCGCAACCAATGTCGCGACATCGACCAGCCGACGCGGGCCTTGATCGAAGACCTCAAGCAACGCGACATGCTAAAAGATACGCTGATCGTTTGGGGCGGCGAGTTTGGCCGCACGGTTTACTGCCAAGGCAAGCTGGCCCGCGACAACTATGGCCGCGACCATCATCCGCGCTGCTTTTCGATGTGGATGGCCGGCGGCGGCATCCAAGGCGGCCGGTCGATCGGACGGACCGACGACTTCAGCTACAATATCGTCGAGGACCCGGTCAAGATTGTCGACATCAACAACACGATCTTGCACTGCCTGGGCATCGACAACCGCCGACTGTCCGTTAAATTCCAAGGCCTCGACGCCCGCGTGACCGGCGTGGAAGACTCTCGCGTGCTGAAAGAGTTCCTGAGTTGATCCTGTGGGACGGATTGGAAATCCATCCTACAAATGACCAGTGCGACCTAACGCTCAACGGCCTCGATGAACACAGGGTACTCGGTCAGCGCGATCCTCAATTGCTGGTTGGAGACTTCGACTTGCTCGACCTTCGGCTTCGTTTTGCCGACCTCGGTGATGATGTGTGTGATGCGGGCCTGAGTCCACGGCGTGTCGATCGATGCCGATGCGACGCCGGTCGGCTGGTCGTGGTTCTGGCCGATGTGGTCGTCGTGGAAGGCGACCAGGACTTGCTTGTCGTCCTTCACCAAACACTCATAAACGTAGATGTCCGCCGGTGTGTGAAGGCGTTTGATCCGCTTGAGGCCATCGAGTTTCTGGGTGATCAGATTGTATGTGTGGGCGGCGGGCCACAAGTGTTTGAACGTGATGCTGTAAAGCCCGTGATGCGACAAGGTCGACACGGCAAGTGGAGTCTGGGCGTCGACGGCCCAACCCATCATCAGTTTCTGTGATCCGGCATCCAGCGCGACCATGCACTGCTTCACAACCTGAGCCGCATGCAGCCCGCGGTACCAGGCGTTGATTTCGTCGAACCGTGGATCGTTCTTCTTCGTCAGAACCTTTCGATATTCGCCGCTGCGCGAAGGCGTCGGCCAGGCTTGCAGAGTCCAGTTGGGAAGAACCAACGGCTCCATCAACGGAAAACCGCTGTAGATTTCGGCGCTCCACACCGGCTTGTTGGAAGCGCGAATGCTGCGTAATAACTCACGACTCTTGGTGACGATTCCATGGTTGGGCCACCGCGCATCAAGGATGTCGTAGGCGTCGGTACACTTCGCCGTCGCGATGCTGAATGCCTCGCCTCGCTCGCCGAATTTTCTCATGTTCGGTGGAACCTTAGGAAGGAGCTTCCGCACGTGTGCCTCGGTCCGCGGTCGCATCTCGCCGTCGTAGAACGTTTGGACGTCTTTGAAGCCGATCCCCGGCAGAATGATCTTCACATCCGGGCACGCCGCACGCGCCCCAGCCGCCGTCTCGCGGAGCAACTGTCCGTACTCCTCGGCGCTTCCTGTCCAGTAGACTTCGTTGTAGTACTCGTTGCCGATCTGATAGTGAAGGACCGGGAACAGCAGCCCCGGCATGTCATCGCGCCCGTCGCCGTCGTACCGTTCGACCAGAGCTTGCATGTAATCGCGCAGGTCCTTCATGTGCTCGCGTTTCGGCAGATAGTCGGCGGTGCGCAGGGCGATCTGTTTTGTGAAACTCTTCAAGTAGACGAATTCCTTGTCGGTTCTCTGGGCGGTGGCCCACGGCGACTCGAAGCGGAGCGACGTCATGATGTGAATACCGTTGCGCTGCCAGGCTTGAACCGCCAGGTCGATGTCTCGCCAGTTGTACGTATGCCGGCCGCCCTGCGGAGCCCGCCGCTCGACAAGCTTCCACTCCAGTCTGGTGAAGTTCACCCAACGAATTCCCACGTTCTCGCAAACGCTGTCGACCAACTTTCGATCCCTGGCGCCCGGGCTGTGGACAAACACATAATCTAATCCGAAAGGCGAATCGCGGCCCTCGGCGACGAACTTGTCAAACGCCGCGCGATTGGCAAAACGCGGTGCAATCGCGTCATCCGCCGAGACCGTAGTTGGGGCAACGTCGCAACTCAAGGTGAAGAGACACGCGACGATGATAACGAGCGTGAAGCAAAACCCTGCCTTAGACCACATGGTACACCTCTCGCATTCAGGATGAGTGCCGGTTGTGTCGATCCTTCGTGATCAACGAGTTCTGATTGGAGTCCGTTCGCCTGGTATGGATACATACACTCGACAACGGCAGCGAGTTTCAATTCGTTGCATCCGTTTCCACGATCACTGCTTTGGTGCTTTCGATGAAGCCGAGGTTTCCGTTTCCGGCACGTCGAACTCTTGGAGACTCGCGGTTAGATGGAAGCTGCTGAAAAAGTACAAGGGGTTTGTGGTAGTCTTTTTTGAGGTGGAT
>CAYFJO010000129.1:0-25163 GCA_964343305.1 uncultured Pirellulaceae bacterium
GACCTTGCCTGAACACTTGATGACTTTTGACCTTCGAAATTCTTCTTGAATGGTAGCTTCTGGAAGAACAGTTGCTCCTGTGCCATTTTTCCGTCGCTCCTTTTTGGCCTTTTTAGATAGTCTTTTCTTGACCTCTTCTTCAGTGGAGCCTTTGCTGATCAGGTCTTGGTGCATGAGGTTCAGCTCCCTCTCCATTCTCTCAACTGTCTCCACCGACTTTATTTTGAGCTTGGCCTCGAGATAGTCGACCACCAGATCGAAGCCAAAGTCGACGTAATACCCGACGCGTCGTCGCTCACGCTGCAAAGCCGCCAACTTTTCGTCGTTCGATTCCTCGTCGATTGCCTCGTCGATTTTGGCAACTTCGCCGCGAACGTGGGCAACGCCTTTGAGAAAAATCGTGCGGGCGTCGACGCCCCGGTTGGAAACGATGTCGTTGAAACTTTTGACGACCTCATATTCCACCGAAGGCTCGGCTGCTTGGAAGGCGTACCAGCCCATCCGGCCCATCATGTCCAGCAAATGTTGTTCGTAAGCGGCGTATCCTTTCTCCTCATCCGGATCAGGCAGACGGACTGCCAGTTCGTTCAGCTCGCCCATCGCCTTGGACGCGTTCTTTTGCATGAAGTATTGCCAGGCCAACGCGTGGTAGGGCAGCAATTCCTCAGGAAACGCAGCTCGGACTTGTTCGAAAATGTCCTGCGATTCTTTTGTGCGATTGTGCTTCAACATCACCAAGCCATATGCCAGCGCCACATCCGGCTGGTTGGTTTGCAGCCCTTTGCTTTGATCGTATAACGTGACGATTGCATTGTCGAAACGCGATTCGTCCATGAATCTCAGTAGCCCAAGTACCGCGGTTTTCGTTTCGGCGAGTAGGCGGGGCGGATTCAGATCGGGGACAAAACGTATGGGTGTTTGCTTGCCGCTGGACTCGGCACTCAGTTCCGACATGCGAGTCTGCAAATAGGTGTACAGCTCGCCAATATTGACAGATCGATCGCCGTCGGCATCCGCCGCGCCTCGCATGGCGTCGGATACCGCCGTCGCAAATACTCCCTGCTTCCCTTTTCGCAAAATGAGGCCACGCTCGTTTGCCGAGCAACTGGCGACGATATGAACGCTGCGCGAAACGGGACGCGTTGGTCCGTCTTGCAGCGTTGCAACGAGATCCGACGTCGCTGGTTGAGCCGACGCGTTGTGACAACTGTCGATCAGCAGCATGACTTCGTTGGCAGAGCATTGCTCCAGTTGTGAAACCAGCCAACCCAGCGACAGTCCGGTTGCCGCGGCTTTGTCGGGCCGAAACTCCTTCGTCGCGAGCACAGCATTTCGTTGTTCGTCCAAAAACCCATGTCCGCCAAAATAGACTATCAACTGGCTCGACAGTGGAATCGATTGCAGGAAGCCGGGCAGACCCTGTTCAAGTTTCGGTCGTGTGGCATCCAGTTCGAATCGCACTTGGCTTGGCGAAACGCGATAATACGTCTGCAACGTATCACGCACGTGTTCTGCATCGGCCTGCGTGTGTTCGAGCGGTGCGATGCGGTTGTCGTCATAAGTTTGTTGGCCGATGACGACGGCCCAACGAACCGGCTTGGATTGAGCGATCACGCTAATCCAGTCGGTTTCCGGGCTCTGAAGCGTCGCCGATGTGTGGGCCAGCGTGACATTGTCGCCGGGCTCGATAAAACTGAGCGGGATATCCATTTCCGACGGCGACAACTTGACTGCGCAGTCGGCCGCTAGCGAAAAATCGACCGATCTCGCCGGATTCGCGATTCGAACCGTTATTTTTGAATTGGCGACGTCGACACCGCTCACCGTGCCTGAATGCGAGAACTTTCGCTCGGCGTCGATCCGCACGACCACTTCGTCGTGTTTCATCTGGATCGAATCATTGGCCTTGAGATCGCCCAGGGTCACCGCCTGGCCGTTTGACAACTTTGCCGCGCCGTTCAACGAAAACGTGCATTGCTCCGCGACTTGAAATTGCTTCGGCGCCGCGCCGGGTAGCCGATCGTCCTTGAAGAAAACCGTCCGCTGGTTCGCATCGACTTTGACCAACACTCCGCTGGCCGAAACAACTCTCAGGGCCGCCAGCGACGTGGCGAGCGGCAACCGATCGCCCGGGACGTGATCCACCACGACACGGTCGTCCGGTTTCAAATCGGCCAGTTGCACGCTGCGCCCGTCAATTTCTTCCGAACCATTGAATGTGATCGTAAGTGATGTGGGTATGTAGATGGCAACCGGTTTGCCTTCCGGGTCTTTCTGGGCCAGAGTGATGATCGAATCGTTGGCTGTGAGCGACGCAATCGTCGATTGGTTGGTCGAACCGGTCTGACGTTCGGCTGTGATCTCTTCGATTTCTTTGCCGTCTTGCGACTTCATACGAGCCACGTCGACTCGGTCGCCCGTTTGCAAATCGGCGAGCGTGACGACTTGGCCATTGACGATGATCTTGTCCACGCCCTCGTCAAACGTAATGGCAAATGCTTTGCCGCCGGCGCCCGGGTCGACTTCGATCAACTGATGGTCCAGGAAGACATCGGTGATGATGCCGGTCGTGGGCAGTGGGGGCGGCGGCTTGGGCGGCGGCTTTTCTTCCTTGAACAGCATGTCCGAGAACAGCATTAGGAAACTCATGCACACGCTCATACACAGCACACCGATCAACATGCCCCGCCTGCGTTTCGCTTGTTTTTCTTCGGCCTCAAGCTCGGCGCGCTCTTCCGCCGTCAGCGTCTCACCGCCACCTTCGACGCCGGCCCGAAGTTCGAGTAGGGCCTTTTCCGCGTTGGGATAGCGATTCGCCGGATTCTTTTCGACCAGCTTTTGAATCACCATCGCCAGGTCTTCGGGCACGCCCTGCAGGACGCGATTGATTTCCGGCAATCGCTGGTCGCCGGCCGAGTGCCACATGATCCAGGCCATTTGCGGATCGCGACCAAACATGTGTAGGCTGGGAAACAAGGTGTCGAAATGATTGCCGGCCATCAACTCGTAGGCCGAGAAGCCAAGCGAGTACAAATCGCTGTGCGGGCCGACCGGGCCGAACTGGTCGGACACCACCTCCGGTGCCATGTACTTGGTCGTGCCTTTGATGACGCTGCCGTCGTCGTTGACCAATCGCCGGGCAATGCCAAAGTCGCCGAGTTTGACCCGGTGGTTCTTGTCGAGCAGCAAGTTGCTTGGTTTGATGTCGCCGTGGACGATTCCGTTTTGTTCCAGAAAGTGCAATGCGTGCAACATGTAAGTCAGCGTCAGCCGCAGGTCTTCCAAATCGATGGGATTGCCGTCCAACTTTTGTTTCAAATTGCCCTGCATCAATTCGAGGACCAGCCAACCACGCTCGCGCACGATGTCGTAGATCGTCATCACATACGGATGCTCGGTGTTGGCCAGCAGTTGGGCTTCCTGCCAATACCGCTCTAGCTTTGTGGGGTCCGCCAGATACTGCTGATGGATCTGCTTGATCGCGACTTCACGCCCCAATTCGTTGTCGACCGCCTTGTAGACGGTCGCAAAATCGCCTTGAGCGATTGTTTCAACGATTTGAAATCGAACATGCGGTTGCACGGGCCGTACTCGTTATCCTGCGTGACTTGCCTAACCCAATTCTACAAGTACTCGACAAATGTCGCGAGGGAATGCCTCCCGTTTGGATTGTCTGGGGCGACAAGCGGCCGGCTTGTCAGTTCGCGACTTGCAGCTTGTCGATTCGCAAGCTGGCAGCTTACGGCTAGGCTGGCGAGTTGCAATCCGCAAAACACTCAAAGTTTGCCAAAACCTATGGGACCCGTACAACGCAATCAACCGTACCTAAGCGGAATCCGATTACAGTCCGTGCAACCAGTGCCGAGTATTCAGATAGAAAACTCTGCGTGCAGTCGCTGTTGGGCCTTGACCGTTAGCTCTTGACGGCTAAAGTAGGGTTAGTTTTTGATTAATCAAAAACTCCTCCGTGCCCCTGAAATCACCTGATTTCGTAGGGGTGTTCAACGTCCCACCTTGAAATATCAGAAAAGCACACATGCCTCGTTTCATCGTCGTACTCTCGCTCCTAGCGACGGCCATCATGTCGGTCTCCACTCATGCGCAAGAGGGATCAGCCGAGAAGAAAAGAGTAATCGTTTGTTCAACCACGCAAGTTGCCGATTTTGCCCGCCAAATTGTCGGGGATCGTTGGGAAGTGAAGTGTGTTTTGGGAGCCGGTGACGACCCGCATCTTTACAGCGTCAAGACGTCCGATGCCGCGTTGGTCGCGACGGCTGATTTGTGTGCCCAAAACGGATGGCACTTGGAAGGCAAGGATTGGATGATGACGTTGGCCAAGGATGCAAACAAACCAATTGTGAGGTGTACAGAGGGGGTTGAGCCGTTGAAGTTGGAAGAAGACGGCGAAGTGATTGACGATCCGCACGCTTGGTTCCGTGTCCAGAACGCCGTGATTTATGTTCGCAACCTGACGTCTGCGATCGCACAAGTCGACCCGGATCACAAAGCCGAATACTTTGGCCGCGCTGAATTGTACATTAACCAACTCCAGGCCCTGCACGCTTGGATCGCAAAGCAGTTCAACGTGATTCCAAGCGAAAGCCGAGTCCTTGTGACGAGCCACGATGCGTTCAACTACTTCTGCAGCTCGTACGGATTTAAGCCCGCCGCCCCGGTTGGCTGGAGCACCGAAGAATTGGGTGGCGGGTTGACCGCCGAGAAGCGGCGAATTGTCGTCGATTCGATCCGCAAGTTTGGTGTCAAGGCGATCTTTGTTGAAACCAGCGTCAACCCGAAATTGATTCAACAGATAGCGAAAGACGCCGACATCGAAGTCGGCGGAACGCTTTATTCCGACGCCATGGGGGAAGAGGGAACGGCCGGCGAATCCTACATTGGCATGATGCGCGAAAATGTGCTGACCATTGTTCAAGCACTCAAATAACACCAAAATCGAGTATGCGTCCTTTCATCGCCATCATCCTCGTTGGTTCCATTCTCGGCAGCGTCGCAGCGTACGGATGGTTTGTCCGCAGCCTGCCGAAAACGGAAGTGGTGGATTTGGAATTGGATCGAGCGACGGGCGAATTCACTGTCGATTTGACACTGACCTTTGACGCGGTCAACAACGCGTTTACGCTCGAACCGACGTCCATCCTGGTCAAGTTCGAGGGCCAGAGTGTTTATCATTCGGCAGAAACGGTTTACGCCGGCACGCCGCTAGAGATTCCGGTTTCCGGTGTGAAGGTTGGCATGAATGAGTTTTACATCGAGATCAACACGCCTGATGTCGAGGTTGGGCGACCGCGGAACGACGACGGTTTTTCCCTCAACCTTGATTCGAATGAAGCCTCCGAGCCTGTGCGAATCTTGTCTCATGCCGCACGCATTCGTGTCCTGCGCGACGGCGAAACGATTGCCGACGAGACACGTTGGTCGCAGCCAGGACAACCCATTCGAGATACGGTCATTGTTGAAGTGCCCGATTCGACGCACACCGGTCGCGATCATAATCACCCCCACTAGACGTTTTGTAGGTTGGGTCTCTGCCCCGACAGAGTCAAGCCAATTGGCCGGATCGGAGACCCAAGCTACGTTTCAATGACAGACCAACCAGCCATCGACGTGCGAAACCTAACAGTCAGCTACGGCCCCGTGCCGGCGTTGTTGGACGTCTCGTTGTCGATTCCGGCCGGACAGTTGATCGGTGTGATTGGTCCGAACGGCTCCGGCAAATCGACACTGATCAAATCGATCTTGGGATTCATCAAACCCGATTTTGGCACGGTGCGGCTGTTCGGCGAGCCGGCGGACAAGGCCAAGGGCCGCGTGGCATACGTTCCGCAACGTGGTTCGGTTGACTGGGATTTCCCGGTGACGGTGCGCGAGGTCGCTTTGATGGGGCGTTACGGCCACATTCCGTGGTGGCGAGATTTGAACAAGGACGATCATCGCATCGCCAACGAATCGTTGGAAAAAGTGCGCATGTCGGAATTCAAAGACCGCCAAATCGGGCAATTGTCCGGCGGTCAACAGCAACGTGTTTTCATGGCACGCGCGATGGCACAAGGCGCCGACATCCTGTTGTTGGACGAGCCGTTTGCCGGCGTTGACGCGGCGACGGAGCGCGCGATTCTGGACGTCCTCGAACAAACCAAGAACGCTGGCCGGACACTGGTCGTCGTCCATCACGACCTGGCAACGGCGTCTGAGTATTTTGATCAATTGATTTTGCTGAAACAGCGACTGTACGCTTTCGGGCCACCGGACAGCGTTTTACACCCCGAATTCTTAAGCGAAGTTTATGAAGGAACACTACGCATCTTCGCCGATTTGGCGGACAAGCGAGGTTCGTAATGTTCGAAGCGATTTACGACAATTTGGTCGAATTCCATCGCGCGCAGCCGTATCTCATCAAAGCGATGCTGGCGGGGACGCTGGTTTCGGTCGTTTGCGCGGTGATCGGTTGCTTTGTCATCTTGCGGCGCATGGCGTTTCTCGGCGATGCGATTGCCCATTCGATGCTGGCTGGTGTTGTCGCCGGATTTCTGCTGATGAGGATCGTGTTTCACATCGACGTCAGCGCGGTCGGCATGTTAATCGGATCGATCATCGCGGGCTTCATCACGGTGGCCATGGTGGCATTCGTTTCGCGCGTGTCGCGGATCAAGGAAGACACGGCGATCGGCGCGATGTATACGGGTATCTTTGCGGCAGGCGCGTTGCTGGTTTCGTTGTTCAGCGACAAGATTCACATCGACTTGTACCACTTCGTCGTGGGGACAGTACTTGCGGTCGACGACTCGCAACTGTGGATGATGGCGATCGTGGCCGCGTTTGTTATCTCAGTCGTCATCCTGTTATTCCGTCAACTGCAACTCACCAGTTTCGATCCCGTCATGGCAGCCTCAATCGGCGTTCCTGTGCTGGCGATCGATTATTTGCTTACCGCGTGTACTTCGCTCGTGGTTGTCAGCGCTGTCAATATTGTTGGCGTGATCCTGGTCGTCGGGATGTTGGTCACACCGGCGGCAACCGCCTATTTACTTTGCGATCGTTTGAATCGAATGTTGTGGGTGTCGGCTCTCTTTGGGGTGTCGAGCTTTTATCTGGGCTACTACATTTCCGCTGTGATCCGAACTTCGCCAGGACCTGCCATTGTCGTCGCAAGTACGGTGCAATTCATGTTGGTGCTGACCATTGCTCCGCGCTACGGATTGATCGCGAACTGGCTTCGGCGTCAACGCGCCCTGCCACAACAATTAGTCGAGGATGTCTTGGGCTGCATTCTGCGGTCGAAAAGACAAAAGGTTGCGTTGTCAGTGATCAGTCAGCATGTTCAAGCACCTTTTGCGCACATACTACGTGCGATTCGATCATTGGCAAGGGAAGAATTGTTATCAACTGAGGCCGACACCGTTTCGCTGACCAGAGAAGGTCGGCGCGAAGCTCGGCGATTACTTCGTGCCCATCGATTGTGGGAGTCCTATCTAGAACACGTCGGCACGCCGGTCGAAGAACTGCACGCGGCGGCCGATCGGTTAGAACACCTTCACGACGAAGCCGCAGTCGACTATCTCGACGACAAACTCGGCCATCCGTTGACGGACCCGCACGGTGCCGAGATCCCGGAAGACTTTGTACACCTCGTGCCTGGCACGGAGATCAATGCGAGCCTACTGCGACGCGGCCATCGTGCCACCGTTACGAGAATCGCCCAAGGTGCCGACGACCTTCCTGTGGAAGTCGGCGCGGCGGTATCCGTTGGTCCACGCCAACAGGCTGGGAAAAAGTGGACCTTGATATTGGAAGACGGCCGCGAAGTGCTTTTAGATCACAAAACCGCCGATTCTATCACGGTCGTGCTCGAAGAACCCCATGACCAATGAGTGGAAGTGTCCTAATTCTGAGCTGTAGACTTTCCGAAGTTTCGCAAAACTTCGGAAGTCTGGGTCGGACCAACACGCTAATAGGGACACTACCCAATGAGTCCGGCGCTTGACGCATTCGCGCGATAAAAGCATGATGAAATGAACTCTCTCCATTTCTCCGGAACTCAATATGTCTCGCGAAGCCATCTTTGAAGCAAGCGTGGACTATTTCCTTAGTCCCATCGGCCCGTTTCTCGAAGACGACACAATTACCGAAGTGATGGTCAACCGCTTCGACAAGATCTACATCGAGCGGGCCGGAAAGTTGGAAAAGACCACCGCCCGTTTTGAAAGCGAAGATGCCTTGCTGTCGGCGATTTTGAATGTCGCCCAATGGGTCGGACGGCGAATTGACCAGGAGAATCCGATCCTCGATGCACGCTTGCCGGACGGGTCTCGTGTGCACGCAATCTTGCCACCGGGTTGCCGCGAAGGGCATTGCCTGACAATTCGAAAATTCAAGCGCGGTGGCTTGAATCTTCAGGACTTAATCGGATTCGGCAGCCTATCGGAATCAGCTCGTGAGTTTCTCGAAATCTCGGTCCGGCTGCACAAAAACACGATCATCTCTGGCGGGACTGGAACCGGTAAAACGACACTGTTGGGTGCCGTGACGACGGCGATCCCCGAAGAAGAACGCATTATCGTGATCGAAGATACCTCGGAGTTGAAGTTGTATCAGGACCATTGTGTTTATCTCGAAGTGCAACGTCCCGACGAGTTTGGCCGCGGCGGGCTGAACATTCGGCAACTTTTCGTATCATCCCTGAGAATGCGACCGGATCGAATTGTGGTCGGCGAAGTTCGCGGCGGTGAAGCGTTGGACATGATCCAATCGATGCTCAGCGGCCATTCGGGCGCGCTCTCCACCGTCCACGCGAATTCAACGCGTGACGCGATGATCCGACTGGAAACGCTTTCGCTGATGTCCGACGTCGAGATTCCCGTCTACGTCGCCCGCGCCCAAGTTGCGTCGGCGATCCATTTGGTCGTTCAACTGGACCGATTCGTCGAAGATGGCTCGCGAAAGGTCACGCGAATCACCGAGGTTCTGGGGCTGGACAAAAACAACCAGTATGAGTTCCGCGACCTCTTTTTGACAAAGTTGAGCGGCAAAACACCCGATGGTCGAGTGATTGCAAATCTACTGCCAACCGGCCAGAAGCCAACGTTCGCATCCGAGCCCGTTGAGCAGGGCATGGTAGATCGGATTGGGCACAGCAAAGAACTCTGGGATTTGTAAACGCTTGACAACTACTCGTTGTCCGGCATTTCATCGGCGAGCAAAGTTCGCAATCGGCGGACGGCTCGCAAGTAACGCATGCTGGCCGCTGGTTCAGTCAATTCGAGCACCTCAGCAACTTCCTGGTTGCTCAACTGTTCATAGTGTCGCATCACGACGATTTCGCAATCTTGTTCATTGAGCTGCGCGATCGCCGCTTCGACGCGTTTGGCCATTTCGTGTTGTGTGGCCGCGGCGGCGGGAGTGATGTTGGGATCACAAATCTGGGCTGCGAGTTCCAGTGTCGAGCGATCCATTCCGGCGGGAGCTGCCATCGCTTGTTCGCGGTCGACGCTGCGTTTGGCACTGACTCGATGGCGGCGATGCGAGTCGATGATGCGATCTTTGGCGATCTGCCGCAGCCAAAGGTGGAACGACATCACCGGGTTGTTGATGTAATCCTTCAATCGGCGGTTCGCATCGATCAAGACGTCCTGCACAATGTCGCTCACGTCGATTCGCCGCTGGATTTTTTGATCCAGCCGCATCTGCACCATCCGCCGCAAAGCGTCGCGATGACGGTCCATCAATTGGTTGACCGCATCCTCATCGCCTTTTTTTGCGCCTGCGAGCAACTCTTGCGTTTTTTCACCTTCGGGCCACATCCGAGCAATTATCGCTAAAGCCCGATCCAAACACTAGCCCGACATTTTTTGCATAATTCACGTACCGTCGAGATCTTTCCCGACGGGCGCGTCGTCTACTCTTGCGAAGGCATGACCGTGACACAACTGGATTGCAAGGCTGCTACCGACGTCGGACGAAACGGCTCGCCGCATGATGGCGCGTTGTCCGATGCCTTTGCGCGATTCCAGTCGGAGTTGCTCGGCACGTTGTACTACCTGGTCGGCAACTCAGAAGACGCACGCGATGCCTTACAGGAAGCGTTTATCAAGTGCTGGCGGAATCGCGAGAAGCTGCCCGAAATTCGCAATTTGAAAGCCTGGATCTTTCGAGTTGCCTTGAACACAGGCCGCGACATTCGTGAGACCGCCTGGCGAAGACGACGTCAATCGATCCCGGAAGACGAAGCGATGATCAGTAGCGATGCCAGCCCACCCGATGCCAACGCCGAACACAGCGAGCAATTGGAACTAGTTCGGCGTGCGCTCAAACAGTTGAGGCCGGAAGAGCAAGAGGTGTTCTTACTGCGGCAGAACGGCGACATGACCTACGACGAAATCGCAGAGTCGATCGGCATTCCAACGGGAACGGCGAAAACGCGTATGCGACTGGCGCTGGCCAATCTTCGCGACGCTTTGTCAGAACGTTAGGCAAGAACGTCAAAACAAGGGTTCAATCATGAACAAAGACGATTTGCAACAACAGCTTTGGGAGCTTGTCTACGACTTGCTGAGCGACGATGACACGGTTGCACTACAAGAACGAATTGCGTCCGATCCCGATGTCGCTCGTGCGTACGATGCGGTGAAGCAAGAGTTAGAACTGGTGGCACAAGCTGCGAAGTTGGACACAGAGCCCATCTCGCTGGCCGCTCCGGCAGACGAAAGAGAACGGACAACCAAGCCCCTCGCGTCGACGAAACGGCAATGGCGAAGGTCGCGCCATGCCGCATGGCTGGTTGGTTTGACAGCGGCGGTTCTGCTGCTTGTCACAGTCGTCTTGTATGTGCGTCCCAATTCTCCCATTCGATCCGTAGCTGCCAGGCAGGCCGAACAAGACATCGCCGATCGCTTTGTCAGAACCAAGATTAGCGGGCCATCGCAACTCACGAAGGGCATCGACAACTATTACACCGTTTCGACGACCGCAATCGACGGCCGTCCGCAGGTCGCCGATGTCTCTTATCACCTCTACGACACGCGCACGGGCGAGTTGACGCTGCAGCGAAACGACACGACGAATGAAAACGGAAAACTTCTCGTGACGTTGCCGCCGGATAAATTCACATCCCGTTCCCGGTTGGAAATCGAAACGCGGCAAGATAGCGAGACGATCGGGAAACTGGAAGCGCACCTGGGCGTTGATGAAGTCCAACACGAGACGTATTTGACCACCGACAAGCCGCTCTATCGTCCGGGCGAAACGGTCATGTTTCGATCGTTAACTTTGTCACGGTTCGGTCTGCGCGACGATCGCGATTTGCCGGTACAGTTCGAGATCCGCGATCCGGCCGGTACGACGGTCCCCGAATCGCGACACAATGGCATTACGAATCACGGTGTGGGCAATGGCGCGTTTACGATCGACACCAATCGGCCCGGTGGCATGTATACGCTCGTGGCGACCAGTCTCGACGGCCAGTTCAAGGAGGCCAAACGGGAATTTGTTGTTCGCGACTATCGCACGCCGAGACTCAAGAAGGAACTGGAGCTGACTCGTGACAGCTATTCACCGGGCGACGAGGTCATCGCAGACTTTTCCGCGCGGCGAGCCGAAGGTGGGCCAGTCGCCGATGCGGTTTTGCAAATCGCCGCGGTTGTTGATGGCAAAGCGATTGAGATTCAACCGGCCAATGCGACGGCGGCTGCGGACGGCACGTACCGGATTCGCTTCAACTTGCCGGATGAAATCGAAATGGGCAGCGGCAACTTGTCCGTCGTTGTCGACGATGGCGGCACCAAAGAAACTATCTCCAAGACGATCCCGATCAATTTAGGCAGGGTCGAGGTCGCCTTTTATCCCGAAGGTGGTGACTTGGTCGAAGGGATTGAGAGTCGGGTTTACTTTCATGCTGTTGATCCGCTTGGCAAGCCCGTGCATCTGAACGGAAGGATTGTTGACCAAAGCGGTGACGAAATCGCGGCGATCGAAACCCATGAAAAGTCCGAAGGCCGCGGGTCGTTTCGAATCATGCCGAAAATGGACGAGAGTTACCGCCTGGAAATCGATTCGCCAGAAGACGCCGAGGGTGAGTTTGAGTTGCCAGCCGTGAACGAAGAGTGCTTTGTAGTTCTGGACACCGGGGCGAAAGTCTTCGAGGCGGGCAAGCCCATTGAGTTAAACGTGAGGACGACGAAACCCGTGCCGCTGGTCGTTGCCGCGGTTTGTCGAGGCGTACACGTGGGACAAACTGAGTTGGAAGGTTCGCAGCAAGTCACCGTGGCCTTGCCGCCACGAGCGGATGGTGTGATTCGCTTGACAGTCTACGATTACAGTCAATCTCCACCCGTGCCCGTTGCCGAACGATTGGTCTATCGCCGCCCGCTGCGAAAACTTCGCGTTCAACTCGAAGGGGTCGCGGAAGAATATTCACCGGGCGAACACGTTAAGGCATCGTTGCTTGTCACGGATGAAAAGGACCAGCCCATGTCCGCGACGCTTGGCATTTCGGTTGTTGACGATGCGTTGTTGAATCTTGCCGACGACAAATCGCCGGGTTTGGTGACGCGGTTTTTGCTCGCCGGCGACATCGACAGTCCCGAGGATTTGGAAGACGCGAATTTCTTTCTGAGTGACGAACCGGAAGCGGTGGAGGCGCTAGATCTGCTGCTGGGCACACAAGGTTGGCGGCGTTTTGCCAATGTTGACGTGGACAAGATCGCCCAGACAGAACTTCGAGAAGCAGTCATCGAGGCGATGAACAGCGACGAGCCCATGGATGACAAGTTAGCGGAGATTTGGACGCAGGCCGGCTTGGCCACACCGCCGATCGTCTACGATAACGTCAGCAAAATTCGACAAGAATATCAGCATTCGATTGCGCAGTTTCGCGGATCGCGTGAGAGCACGATTCAGTTTGCCGGCACGGTCAGTTTCTTTGGTGCGTTGGCTGTGATCGGTGCACTGGCGGTGTGCTTGTTGAGGCGACTTTCCGCCGGTTGGAGAGTCTGGGTGCCGTCGTTGTTGGCCGCAACCGCATGTCTGATCGTTGGTGGCGTTTGGATGAGCAGTGTGGTTGATTCGCGGGGCCAAGTGGCTATGGTGCCGTTCGCGTCGCATCTGTTGTTCGAAAACGAAAACGCAGTGAGAGACATGTTGCCCGTGCCACATTACCTCGATGATGATGTTCAGTATTTCGCCTGGCACGACGATTTTGACGGGGATGGCGCGTTGGACTATGCATTCGAAATGCCCGAGGCGCGGCGGTTCGACGATTGGGGACGATTTGCGGATGTGAACGACCGATTCGGCATCGAAGAAAACTTCGCGCACGTCAAAAGGATTCCCCCTATTCTCCAGCACCGGGCACTCGGCTTAGTTGCCGTTGAAGAGCGACTTGCCGAGGCTCAGTTTGAGAAACATGGTAATTGGAGATTCTTCCGAGGTCCACAAGTCCGGTATCGACTTGACGGCACGGCGAACGCCCACTTTTTGGGCGAACGGGACTTCTATGGATCGTATGAAAACAAGTTGCGATACGCAGCCGAACTGGGCGATGTGCGGCGTGTTGAGGAGTTGATCGAGGCGTACAAGGCCGTGATCGAGCCGCTACGATTTCCCGTTCGTCAATACGCGCACACCCATGTGTCGCCGGAAGAGCCCGGCGTGCGGTCCGATTTTCGTGAGACGTTGTATTGGAATCCGCTGCTCATCACGGATGCCGAGGGCCGCGCGACGATCGAATTTGATTTGTCGGACAGTGTGACATCGTTCCATGTTACCTCAGACGCGCACGGACGTGGCCGCATCGGCAACGGGCACGGACGACTCGTGTCGCGAATGCCGTTCAGCGTCGAGCCAAAGTTGCCACTGGAAGTTACGGCCGGCGACCGGATCGATGTGCCGCTGGCTGTCAATAATGACACGTCGGATGAACTGTCGGTCGACTTGAAGATTCAACACAATGATTTGTTGTCGCTGGTCGATGAGTCCGATCGAACCGTCGTGCTTGGTGCGGAACAACGTCAACGCGAGCATTTCACGTTCGAGGTCGTTGGCACGCGCGGGGATGCGGGCATCGACGTGCATGGCAACGCCGGCGATTTGTCGGACACCGTCAAACGATCGATCAAAGTCGTGCCGCCGGGCTTCCCCGTTTCGCAGTCGTACGCAGGCCGCATCGACGGGTCGCACCAGTTCACCGTTGTGATGCCTGATACATGGGTCGACGGTTCGCTGGATGTAAAACTCGCGGCTTATCCAACGGCACTTGCGGACTTGGACAAAGGGATTGACGGCATCCTCCGCGAGCCGTCTGGCTGTTTTGAACAAACGTCTTCGTCAAATTACCCGAACATCATGGCGTTGCGATACATGCAGGAAAACGACATTGCCGGTCCAGAGATCACGCGGCGTGCAAAGGATCTGCTGAAGCGGGGCTACGGCAAGCTGGTCAGTTTCGAATGCCCGAAGCGCGGTTACGAATGGTTCGGCGGCGACCCGGGACACGAGGCACTCACCGCGTATGGCCTGCTCGAATTCCGGGACATGAGCGACGTGTGGAACGTCGATCAGGGAATGGTCACGCGAACGGCCAAGTGGTTGATGAATCGCCGCGATGGCAAGGGCGGCTTTCAACGCAATAGCCGGGCACTCGATTCGTTTGGCAGTGCGACCCCTGAAATCACGAACGCATATATCGTTTGGGCCTTGACTGAAGCCGGCCAAAAGGGAATTGAAAAGGAAATTGCTCAAGTGGTTGAGCTTGGCAACCAATCAAATGATCCCTATTTGGTTGCCTTAGCTGCATCGTCAGCAGTCAACTCGTCGCACGAAATCGCGACGCGATTGCTCGACAAGCTGGTCAAGTTGCAGCAAGACGACGGCCACCTTGTCGGCACAGACGGATCGATCACTCGCAGCGGCGGACTGTCGCTGCAGGTCGAAACCACTTCGCTGGCAGCTTTGAGTTGGCTGAAGAAAGCGAAGTATTCTGCGTATGCCGCGAAGGCGTTAGATTGGATCACGAAAAATCGCCAAGGATCCGGCAGCTTTGGATCGACACAGGCGACGGTGTTGGCTCTGAAGGCATTGGTCGAACACGCCAACGCGAATCGTAGCCAGATCACGGACGGTGATTTGGTGCTGGACGTGAATGGCCGTGAAGTTGGCCGGCGATCGTTTGTGGGCGGAGTACGTCAGGCAATTGAAATCGACGGTGTCGCTGAGTCGTTCCAACCGGGCAGCAACGAGTTAAAGTTGGAATTGACGGACGACAATTCAATGTCGTTCTCGTTGGAAGTGAGTTATCGCACCCGTCGTCCGGTCAGCAGCGAATGTCCATTGCAGTTGTCGACCAGGCTGAGCAACGACGAGTTGAAGGCCGGTGACGTTGCCAGGCTGCACGTCGAATTGTCCAACACATCCGCGAAGGGCCAGCCAATGACCGTGGCGATCGTTGGCATCCCGGCCGGTCTCGAAGTGCGTGCCGATCAACTCAAGGAATTGCAGGAGGCCGGATTGTTCGACTACTACGAGATGGATGCGCGCGAGGTCGTCTGTTATTGGCGATCGCTCGGCCCCGATGTGAGGGACGAGCAGAAGATCGCATTCGACTTGGAGCTGATTGCCGAGATCCCTGGCAAGTACGAGGGCCCAGCTTCACGAACATATCTTTATTACACGGCCGAACAAAAGCATTGGGTCGATCCGCTGCAGGTCGAAATCGCGCCTTGATGAAACTAGATGCGCCGTAGCAGAATGCTGCCGAGCAAACAAAACAAGGCGGCGAAATAGGCCCAGTGGGCAATGGACCTCCGCCGTCGCTGAGGGGTGATTTCGTCACGAACGGTGTCGGGAGTGATCGACGGCAGTTTGGCGAGGGACGGTGGCAATGCATCCGAAAGGCGATATTCGGCCGGGTAGGGACGATGGTAATGAAGCACCTTGAGTTTGTCGCTGTCTCGGTCGCGCACCCGCAGGGTTAATCGCTGGTGATCCGCCAAATCGATTTGGGTTTCATAGCGGCCTAGTCCGATTTCCTTGATGGCGACGTCATGCATTTTGCCGTTTTCATCCAATGCGGATGCGTCCCAAGTCACGTCGTTGACGGGTGCTCCACTGGCCGCGGTTCGTTTGATGTTCAGGTGCCACCGTTCCGCGTTTTTCTGATTGCTGACTTGCAGCCCCTCGGTGTCCGTCTTGCGAAGCACGCCCCTGAGTGCTTGTGCCCAAAACTTGCCAAAGTCGTCCCAGGCCAGCCATTCGCCACCCCAACGCTCGGTCAGATCGCTGGTGTAGGCCATTCCGCTGCCAAGTCCGTATCTCGAAACGGCCAACAACGGATCGCCCGTCTCGGCGACCAGCAACAACTGGGCGGTGGGCTTTGATTGTGTCATCACATAGCCGAGCGAAAACGGCAAGTCCGTGTCGCGATAGCCAGCGAGAATCGGATGGTCACCCGTCTGCACGCTGCCATACAAATCTTCCTTGATCGCCGATCGCGATGCCTGCATCGTCTCTTTCGTAAAGATCTGCGGCACGTTCGCCGGATCGTTGGTTTCGTAATACCGTCCGCGGCCGATTTCAGCGACGCTGGCCAGTAGTTGCCGGTCGGCGCCACCGAGGGCGACGGTCGAGACGGTGATACCGGCGTCCGTCATGCCCTGGGTCAAACCTTCATGGTCTGCCGGTTGCGTCTGGCCGTCGCTCAACACGATCATGTGCCGGATCTTGGCGGGTGCGTTTTCCAACATGTCTTTGCCAGCGACCATCCCGGCGTACATGTACGTTCCTCCGCCCGCGGCAAGCGAATCGATCGCCGCGTTGATGGCGTCGGACTCCGTGGCGCTGCGCATCTCGCTAGTGATACGAGCTTGGCTGTCAAAACTTACAACGCCGATCATGTCGCGCGGGCCGAGCAACTCGGCGGCCGCCTTGGACGCTTGACGGGCGAGCGCGATTGGCAAACCCTGCATCGAACCGGATTTGTCGATGACCAGTACCATCGCCAGCGACGGTTTTTCCTTTTCTTTTTCGAACCGTGAAACAAGCGGTAAGACTTCTTCGACCGGCGTTTTGTAATAGCCGCCGAGCCCGAAACTGTTTTCCGATCCCAGCATCACGAGACCGCCGCCGAAATCGATGACGTATCGTTTGAGCAGTTGCATTTGGCGCGGCGACATGCCAGTGGCGGGCATGTCCGCGAGAACCACCGCGTCGAACGCCAGCAGAGCTTCCATCGATTCCGGCAAGCCAAACTTGCCGCGCACGTCGATGTCGAACTCTTGTTCCTTCAGGGCGCGCGAGAACGGCCGCATCTCGTTGGGCTTTTCGTGCAACACGAGGACGCGCGGCTTGCCGCGCACCGTCACCGTACAGGCGCTATGGTTGTTGATCGGAAAATAATCCTCGTCCGGCACAAGTTCCGCGGTCCACATGCTCGGCCCCGAAGTGGTCATGGGCACATCAAAGCTCACGACATTCGGTTCGTCCGGATCCAATTCGACAGGAGCGTCCAAAACAGCGACGCCTTTGTGGATGATTCGCAGCTTGCCGCCGATTCGACGGTTGGCCGCGAGCTTGACCGACATCCGCACCACTTCCCCATGAAACGCGATCGGGGCCGACGGTTCGATCGACACGATGGAAGCTTCCGGATTAGACAGTCCGTCGAGACGATGAAAGCGGAGGTCGATTTTCTCTTCGCTCAGTTGACGCAGCGTGCTGGCAATGTCGGCGTGCGTTTCCTGGCCGTCGGAATACAAAACGATCCGGCGAGATTTGCCGGCCGGAAATGACAAACGCGAATCGAGCAGCCCGGCAGACAATCGGCTGGCGCTGCGAAACTCGTCATCCGAAACGCCGGTTTGCCAATCGGTCAATACTCCCCTTAGTTCCTCTGGCTCGGCGAATCGTCTCGCCTTGCCGGCCACGGCGAACAGCGTCCAACTGTCGGCCGAATGCAGCTTGTCGATCGTCTGTTGGATCTCGTCAGTCGCCGAAATCGCGGACTCCAGGCTCACCGACTGGGAAACGTCTACCAGGAAAACGACATGAACATCCTGGCTTTGGTCCGACAGGAACGGCCGGCACAGGGCCAATATCAGCAAAACGATTCCAGCAACCCGCAATGCGAACGCGACGAATCGTTGCCACGCGCCTTGATCGACCAAGGTGAATCGCAGGCCGATCACAAGCACGGCAATGGCGACGAGCCAGATCAGGGGTTGAAAGGTGATGAATTCCATTTGTTATCCGTAGGACGGATTGCCGAACCGTCCGTTACGTGCACATGGCGGACGGATTGGCAATCTGTCCTACATTTCTCATCCAACTTTGCGCCGATGGTAGAGCAGCGATTCGATTGTCAAAACTAAAATGGCGAGCAACGTCAGCAAATGTGCTGGAGCGTAGCCTCGACGAATCGGCTTACTGGTGTCCTCGACCTTGGCGTTATCTAACAGGGACTCACTCGCGGAAAGCAGACTGCATGCGACCAGCCAATCGCCGCTTTTGTTGTTCAACTCATAAAATCCGAGGTCGCTCAGCGGCGGAAGTTTCTTTCCCACCACGTTTTGCTCGGAGCGATCTTGTGGCTCGGCAGGCGCGGAAACTTTCGTCGCCTCACCTTCGCCAACACCGGGGATCATGACCACGTCACTGGGCCGATAAACGGATGTTAACGATTCTTCGCGCCCCGCCAGGTGCGTTGCAGCCGAATGCACCAAAACGGGAAACCACGCGCTGAAGTAAAACTCCGCGGCCACCGGGTCCATGTTCACCACAATCGCCGACTTGCCATCGCGGCTCGCCCGGTATACCAGTGGGACTCCTTCGTCGCTGACCACGAGGAGCTTTGCATTTTCACATGGCTCAATTTGTCGAGCACCGATAAATGGAATGGAAGTCACGTCCACGAATCGCAGCGCCGGATGATCTTCGACCAGCAACCTGGGCGCCACGGCCTGAACCTCGTCGCCCAAACTCGTCCACCATGCGGACTCGCCAGCGGGTTGAAAAATCAACGCTTGCTTGGCGTCGGGAGTGGCGGCTTTGGCCAAAACTATTTGCGGGTTTTGGTCGGTCAGTTGCAGCAACCCCGCGCCGCGCGAGAAAGCCACAACGCTGTTTTCAAGAAAAAATCGGTCGTCCGATTGAACAGCCACGCGGACCGGTCGCGGCTGTTGGGCAGCCAGATAGGCGATGTCATCTTTCGCGAACGAGTCCGCCAAATCCAGTTTCGCAATCCAGCGTCCTGGCTCGGCGTCGTCCAACGTGTAGACTTGTGGCGAGTTAACGCCGGGATCGACCTGGAGTGGGATGACTTTGAACAGGTTCTCAGTGCCATCGGCACCGAGCCGACTGACGAGCAAGTCCATCTCGACTGGCTTGTCATGCGTCGAAGCAATTTGAAAATAAAAACCAAGTTGCCGGCCGGGGCCCGGTACGTAACCCAGATCCGCGGCTACGATCCCGATGTTGTTGTCCGCCTTGCCAACCTTGAGCAATTCGACATGTCGCGGCAGTTGCCCGCAATCGAAGCAACCATCGGTGATCAGAATGACGCGATGATCTTTGGACTCCGTTTCCGCCTCGGATAACACCGACGGCCGAAACGAATAGTCGGTCGATGGAATCACGTCAATCGCATCCAGCAGTTCCCGTGGATTGTCGGTCAAGTGCGACCGATAAACGAGATCGTGCCCGACCGACGCCACCGCGGCTCGCTGCGCTCCGTCGAATGCACGGACAATCTCCGATGCCGTCGCCTTTGCTTCGTCCAGCCGAGATGCGTTTCCATGCCGGGCGCTCATCGAAGCGCTGTGATCGATCAGGATCAAAACATCCTTGTGCTCGTCGTCAGTCCATTGTGGACCAGTCAACGCGAGTGCCGCGGCGCTGAACGCCAGAATCATCAGAAGCAACGACCAAAAGTCGCGCAGCCGCCGAAAGAGGCTGGATGTGCGTTTTTCCTGGAAAATCTTCTCCCACAGAAAGTAGGCAGTCGTGGGCTTTCGCCGCGGTCGAACCTTGAGAAAATAGACCGCGACCAACGGAATCAGGCTCAGGAACGCCCAGAAAAAAATGGGGCTGGCAAATGTCACGCGACCAAACCCCCGCGTCGTAGAATGTCTTGAATCACGGACTCAAACGGATAATCGGGACTGGTCGACGCCAGGCCGATGCCACGCTGGGCGCAATGTTTTTGCAGTCCTGAATTCCAGTCGGCGACCGCTTGCTCGTACATCTTTGCTTCGTGTGGCGTAATCGTCACTCGCTGTCGCTGGTCGGTCTCGACGCACTGAAGTTCCACGTCGCCTTTCCATTCACAGCGGGTGTCGTTGTCGTCCTGGACCTGCAGGCAATAAACGTCGTGTCGGTGAAACTGTAAATACTTCAGTCCGTCCTCGAACCCCGCGGGAAACAAAAAGTCGGACAACGCGATCACCATGCCGCGCCGATGATGCCGAGCTTGAAAGACGCGGCTGCACGTGTTGAATCGTGTGTCGCCGTCAAACGTCTCGGCCTGTTCCAACGCTCTCAGGAACTTCAAAACGTTTCCACGTCCGCGGCAAGGATCGAGCAACGGCGTCAGAGTGCTGCCCAGTCCATAGACCGACAAACGATCGAGACTGTTGAGCGCAATGTAGCCCAATGCAGCGGCCAATTGCCGGGCGTACAAAAACTTGCTTTCCATCGATCGGCTGCAATCCACCAGGATGTAGATGGTGGCATCTTCTTCGAGTTCGAACAGTTTGATGACCAGCGACTCAAACCGAGCGAACACTCGCCAGTCGATCGAGCGATAGTCGGCCCCGAAATAGTATTCGGCATAGTCGGCAAACGTGATGCCAGCACCCTTTTTCGTTGTCCGCCGATCCGCCTGCAGCGATCCGCCAAGCACCTTGCGAGCCAGCAAGTAAAGCGAATCAAGTCGGCGGATGAAGGCGGGGTCGGTGAGCATTTCTAAGCTAACTTGTTTTAACGTGATATTGATGATTCGGGCTGAGCAGAAGCACTTCTTCTCGGCGTCGGCTGATGATGACGTCGAAGATGTCGAGCACATCGCGACCAAGAATACTCACGTCCGTTGCTTCTGGCTGAGTAAATGCGGCGAACTCGCCACGAACGCGGGCCGGGCCCCCAGCCTTGCAAGTAAACTCAACGATCGTCGTCAACAACACAGATTCCACCGAACCACCTATTCCATACAAATCAGAATCAGACGAGGTTTGAGTTTGCATGTTGAGACGAGCGAGCAAGCCAGCACTGAAGACAGTGCGGTCGGCTCCGGAATCAAGCAGAAAGGCGTCGGCAACCATCGTTCCGTCGGCGCAACCTACATTGGCATCCACTAGCGGTCGAGTCCTACCCTCTTCATCTGTTTCCCAATAGCCCGCGACCAACATTGACTTTTGGCCCCTTCTTTCTAAAGATGTAACGGACCAACGCTCCTCTGTCCTCGGGATGTTGTTTCTCGGCCCACGCCCACGCTTCTTCAGGCGAATCTGCTAGGAAGAATTCCTGGTCCGCAACGACGATAAACTTGCCTCGTGCAGCAGGAAGAATCTCTTCCCAATGCGTTTGCAACCACCGTGAGTTCTTGCGATATTGTTCGCTCTGCTCCCGTGAACGTGCTATCTCGTTCGGATCGGTCACCGTCTCAACAACCAGTTTTTGTTGTGTACTTCGAATCATCAATTGACCTTCAGGAAACTTTGTCGACCACACTTTGAATCACGTCGTCCGTCTGCACGCCTTCGGCTTCGCCTTCGAAGCTGAGGACCAATCGATGCCTCAGCGCGGGCAAGGCCATCGCGTTGACGTCCTCGCGGGAGACGTGGAAGCGGCCCTTGAGCAAGGCGCGGGCGCGGCTGGCGGCGAGGATCGATTGGGCGCCGCGTGGTGATGCCCCATAGCGAACGAATTTCTTGACGTCCTCGCTGGCATCCTCGTTGTCCGGATGGGTCGCGCGGACCAGGCGTATCAAATGATCCTGAACCGTATCGTCAATGGGCACCTCGCGGATCGTCTTGCCAAGCTGCAGGATGTCTTCGCCGCTGGCTACGATTTCGATCTCTGGTTGTGCGGTTCCACCGGTTCGGTTGAGAATTTCGGCGAATTCGTCATGTTTAGGTAGCTTGACGAACAGCTTGAAGAAGAAGCGGTCGAGTTGGGCTTCAGGCAACGGATAGGTGCCGTCTTGTTCGATCGGATTTTGTGTGGCCAGAACGAAGAACGGCAATTCAAGTGGGTGGGTTGTTCCGGCGACGGTGACTGACTTTTCCTGCATCGTTTCGAGCAACGCCGATTGCGTCTTGGGCGTCGCGCGGTTGATTTCGTCGGCCAGCAAGATATTGCAAAAAACGGGACCAGCTTGAAACTGCAGCGTTTTATGTCCGTCGCGATCGACCAGCACTTGGGTCCCGACAATGTCCGCCGGCAACAAGTCGGGCGTGAATTGAATTCTTTGAAACTTCAAGTGCAGCGCCTGGCTGATCGTGTTGACCAGCGCGGTCTTGCCGAGACCGGGGACGCCTTCCAGCAACACGTGGCCGCCGCAGATGATGGCAATCAATACGTCTTCGACGATCGTTTCCTGGCCAACGATAAACTTGGCGATCTCATTGCGGATGCGGTTAAACGTGGCGATGAATTGTTCAGCAGCTTGATCCGCGGACGTTTCGACGATGGACATAAAACCTCAATTGGAAGTGCGGAGTCTATTCTGATAGTTGCTTGATTTCTGTTTCGCTCAGTGGCCGGTTGAAGACAGCAATTTCGTCCAGGCGACCTTCCCAGTTCATTTGTCGATCGGATCGACCGCCGAAAAACACTTGGTCCAGCGGTGTAGGGTTACCGCTAGGTGAATTGGTTTCAATCTCAGCCTTACCATCAAGATAGACGCGAATTGCGTCGCCGTCACGTACCAGGGCGACATGGTGCCAGGTCCAGCGGTCGATGACGGTCTTTCCGACGACCGGCTTCGACGTTTTTTCGTTACCATGAAGGAAAACGAGCTTGCCTGGCTCCGTCGCCGTTCCCCCAATTCCGAGGTGATCGCCGTGGAGGCTTAGACCGTGGTCATGCCCGCGCGAGTACATCCAGCCGGACACTTCGCGGGCATCGCCGGGCATGCCGTTCCAGATCCACATCGAGACCGAGTAGCTGGCCGCTAGACCAGGAACTCGAGCCCGCAATCGATCGCCAGCGAAATGAGCCGCGTGATTTTGTTCGTCGCCCAGACAAAACCGATCGGATCGCGGTCCGGCCAGGAAATAAGCAACGGCCGGTTCGTACGTCGCATGGCGCAGGTGACCGGAAGAATCTTGCGCGTCGGGGCCTGACATTTCATCCAGTCGCCAGTACGCGATTGGTTGGGTTTTAAGCACCGCTTCGAAAGCCGGCCCTCGACTCTGCTGAAATCCGCGACGTGAATTGATCGTGACTTTTTCGAGCAGCGACAGTGCCGTCTCGACAATCTTGGGTTCGGCTTGAACTTCCAGCCCCGCCGATCGAGCGGGCCATGTGTTGTAACCGCCCAGCAAATGTTGTTCGGGCGGTGGAATATAGCCGTCGCCACCGTTGGCCAACTCGATCACCATCGTGTTCTTTAGCGGACTTTGCAGTTTCAATTTTAGTCCGGTGAGGGCGTATGTTTCATTGGGCGTCGTGGTGATAGCGATGTGGCCGATGCGGAGCGCTTGGACGACAATCTCTGTCGACTGGCGTTCATGCAAAATGATCTGCTCGCGGGCGTAGACTTCTTGCTGCGTCTTGGGAAGACGGTCGCCCATTTCTTCGACGACGCGCCGCGCCCATTGCAGGCGCTGAAGATTGGGCACACGATATTTCAAATTCAACCGCGCCTCGGCCATCGAGAGATCTACTTGCTTTTCATACTCGAGTTGCCTCAAACCGTTCAGCGCAATCTCCAACAGACCTTCGGCGTAAGATTCGATGGTCCAGTCGTCGTCGCGAGATTCTGCCGGCTCTTTATAATCGCGCCGCCATA
This sequence comes from uncultured Pirellulaceae bacterium, assembly GCA_964343305.1. Classification (GTDB taxonomy): domain Bacteria; phylum Planctomycetota; class Planctomycetia; order Pirellulales; family Pirellulaceae; genus CAYFJO01. The sequence goes on from CAYFJO010000129.1 coordinate 24,014, forward strand.
TATCGCCGCTACAGCCGTGCGACATGATGCCCACGAACGGCGGCTGCTCTTCATCGTCCGCCTTGCCGAGCGCGTCTTCGAGGCCCTTGCAGAAGATGCCAAAGTAATCGGCGCTGATCGGCTGCTGGCCGGAGAAATAGTGCATCGAAAAGTTCGCGAGCACGGCGATAGGCCGGCCGGTTATCGATTGAATCGATATCAGGCAGAGATCGGGATCTTCCGGACCGGATTCACCCGTGACGTCGTCCCAGTTGCGACCCGCGTGCATGTTGGCCCGCACGGTTGGGTTCCCGAATGGATCGTTGGCCAGGCGATCGGGCCTGCGAATCCAACGCCGTAGCGCCGTGTATTGCGCCGCGTTCTCAACCGCCCAGCCAACACGTGCCGGTTCGAGATTCTTTTCCGCGGCGGCCAAGGCTTCGGCAAGTTTCTCCCGCAAGTACGGGACATAAGTTGGATCGGCGTCGGTTCCGAGGCAACTCATCGAAGCAGGAGCCGTGTGCGTGTGCGTTGCCGAAATCAACATTCGATCGGGTTTGATTTTGGTACGCTGCGACGCCAATTGCTTGGCCTCGTCTAACAGCGGCCTTGGCATCATGCAGCTATCCACGACGACAATGCCCAGCCGCTCGCGGCCGTCGTCCAGCACAATCGCCCTTGCATGGATGCGCGTGGTTACTTTTTGTGCATTACGGCTTGTCATGCCGCCATTGACAAACACCGGGAATTTGAGCGGCGTTACGTCAACAATCGCGGCACCTGCTTTGAATTCCGCGCGGGCACCAACAGTGGCAAAGAAAAAACTACCAGCAACGCATGCAATCGCTATCGTTTTCATCGAGTATCTCCAAGGGGGGCAGATTGTCAGTGGTGGATTGATTATATCTCATTCGCGACGGCCGTTGTGGACCTGTGATGCAGCAGCGAGTGAACCATGGCGTTGGCGCTGCGTAGAACCAGTGGGGCTGTAATGGAACCGCCGTTGACATGCTGATGTGCGGTTTGTAGTGTTCGCATGTCGAAATGCCGCTTTTTCCGCCGCGATAGACGACATGAAAGAATTTGGGCGATGGCTGAGCAAAATGGAAGGTTGAATGCGTAACCTGTTGCAAGGATGCCGCGATGAATGCCCAAATTCGTTTGTTATATC
>CAYFJO010000130.1:0-25076 GCA_964343305.1 uncultured Pirellulaceae bacterium
GAAGTATGTCGTTCCGATGGCGGTTCACCACGACGGGTTTGCGATGTGGGATTCCCAGGTGATCGATGAATTCAATACCGCGAAGATGGGACCCAAAAAAGACACTGTGCGGATGGTCGTGGAACAAGCCAGACGGCGGCGCATGAAGGTAGGAGTCTCCACGCACGCGGCACGCCACTCGTGGTATTTCCCAAAGCCAGCAGGTTACGACGTCTCCGATCCTCGTTACGTACAACTGTACGGTGAGGGTTTGGGTAAAGGAGGGCTGCCTCGACCGGAGGCGATGAAGAAATGGAAGGATACGCTTGGCGAGTTGGTCGAGACGTTCTCGCCGGACTACATCTTTGTTGATGGCGGCACGGCTGATACCTACACCAACAAAAAGAGCTACGTGGTGCAGGATACTTTCCGCGAAATCGTCGCGCATTACTACAACCATGCCCGCGCAAACGGATACGAACCCGTGATCACGTTCAAGAGAGAATCTCTATTCAAGGAGGAAGCGGTACCCGATTATGAGGGTGGTAACCTGATCGGTATCGCACCGTACAAGTGGCAGACGCATGCCAGTATCGCCGGATGGTTGTATCGACCCGGACTTCCCCCTACGCCTTCCCATCGTCTCTTCAAGAAGATCATCGACGTTGTGAGCAAGAACGGGAACATGTTGCTCAACCTTGCACTTCGTGCTGACGGATCGATTCCGGAAGAGGAAATCGCTTTCCTCAAGGACATGGCGGAATGGACCCGAGTCGTCGGAGAAGGATTGCATAAGAGTCGACCCTGGCTCGTCTATGGAGAGATTGAACCAGGACAAGAGTTCTTCTTTCGGGAACATTCCCACAAAGGAATTGTTTACAACGACCCCAAGCGCATCAGAATGGGAGCGACGCGGACGTACGATGGAGACATCCGCTACACGCGTAGCAAAGACGGAAAGACCATCTACGCGACCCGCATGTCCTGGCCGGAGGAGGCCTTCACGCTGACATCATTTGCCACCGGCGGTGTGGGTGAGGACGTGGAGATCAAAACCATCTCCTTGCTGGGCAGCGACGCGAAAATCCAGTGGAACAGAACGAACAAGGGCATCGTGATCATTCCGCCGTCAACTCCTGTGTTCGAAAGCAAGGACTGGCCCGTGATGTTCAAGTTGGAGCCTTAGAACAATGAGCAGGAAAATGGTCTTGGGCGGAGGCAAAGTGACGAGATGACAATGAAAATGATAATAAGAACAGTTTTCAAAAGATCCGTATACCTATGTGGCTGTGCAGTGGTGTTCGCCGGGGCAAGTCTCGCCTTTGCCGAAAGTGAGCGAGGTGGCCGTCCCAATATCCTGTTCATTCACATGGAGGACATGGGCTGTGAGATTCCGCCTTATGGCGACATGACCCAGAAGACGCCGAACCTGAGTCGCCTGGCTGAGCAAGGCATGGTTTTTGACCGCGTGAATGTGACGGCGGCCTCCTGTGCGCTGTCGCGCGGCAGTCTGTTCAGCGGGCTCTATCCGCATCAGAACGGAATTTGGGGTTTTGTCGACACCCACGGCTGGCATTACCGGAAAGAAGTAATCACTTATATCGAGCTTTTGGGTAAAGCCGGCTACAGAACCGGCCTCACCTACAAAACCGGTTTGGCAGCCTCTGACAAATCGAAAGTGCCCTTCGACTTAATGGCTTCATATAACCACAATCCCTACATCAAGGGTACGAACCCTTACAAGGTAAGTAATTGCATCGACCATTTTAAGAAGTTCCTGGAGACCCAGCCGAAAGGGAAGCCTTTCTACTTCCAGGCGCAGACCAACGACACCCACAATGATTGGGATCGTCCCGAGATGATTCGGGGGATGGAGACGACTCACGGCTTGAAGCCCGTGGATCCCAGCCAGGTGAAGGCTTCGAACTTTCCAAACCTCGGGAATGACATTCAACTCACACCGAAGTTCAAGAAATACCTGGCGGGCTACTACGGGGCGATTCAGCGCGTGGATTACTATGTGGGTGAAATCCTGTCACTGCTTGAGAAGTTTGGCCATACGGATAACACGCTCGTAATCTTCTCATCAGACCATGGACCGTCTGATATCAACAACCGTGGCAAGGTCACGTCCTATGAGCATGGGGTACGCGTGCCATTCATCGTAAAGTGGCCCGGGGTGGTGAAGCCGAAGACCCGCTCCGATGCGTTGGTCTCTTTTGTCGACCTGTACCCCACGTTTTGTGCGGTGGCCGGGGCTGACGTGCCCGACTATCTTCCAGGCTATTCGCTGGTGCCGGTATTTGACGGCAGGAAACCCGACGGTGTTCGCAAGTATCTGTTTACCGCGTACAACGCTCATGGCACGGGCTATGCCATGCTTTACCCCGGGCGCACGATCAACGATGGGCGCTTCAAATTGATTCACCATCTGATGGCGGATGGCAAAACGCCGCGCGGAAAGACAAAATACGGCGGATACCCATACAAACCCCACCGGCTGAAGGACAGTATCGCCGCTTCCGGTTCTGACAGTCAGGCGGCAGACATTGTGAGGCGCACGGTCACGCCGCCGCCGCTGGAGTTATACGATTTGCAAAATGATCCCGGAGAAACGGTTAATCTCGCCGGGGACCCCAAGTATCAGTCGGTATTGAAATCGCTTCAGGCGGAGTTGGGCAAGTGGCGCGTGGGCACGGATGATCCGCTGCGCGATCCGAAGGTCCTGGACGAATTTATCGATGAGTGGCTGAGAGATGTGGATGTCTATTTCAAAGTGATATTGGAAAAGGGAAGAAAGGCCTTGCTGCAGGAAGGAAAAGATCCTTCGGGTTTAAAGAGATCAGCAATCGTTAGCGCCGGGAAGGGAGTTGCAGGCAGGGAACGCTGGTGCCTGAACAGAGAGCGCTGGATAGACGCCTCGGACCCGTCGAACTGGATTAAGGATCCCGGTCGTTGATTAGCGGATTGGTAACGACGTGGTATGTCATTAGCTGCAAACCCGAATCGTGAGAGTTCTGCTGTTGCGGACGCAGGAGATGAAAAGAGGTGACGAATGCAGGACGAGAGCGTGAAAAGAACCGGCGTTCGCAGGAATTCCTGTTCCATGGTCCTTGCCGTTTCTGCGTTGGCCGTGATGCAAACTGCCTACGCAGATGACAGGATCACGCCTGGACAACTGATTATCGAGCGCCCCACGCTGATCTGCCTGGGTCTTCAGTGGTATACCTCCGGAGACGACAACAAGAACGCGGAAGTGTCCGTGAAGTACCGCAAGGTCGGCCAGACCAACTGGAAGGCCGGACTCGATCTGTGGCGGCTGAACGGGCAGCGGTGCATAAGCTACCACGGCGAGGACCACGACTTCTACGAGCCGCCTCACATGTTTGCCGGCAGCCTGTTCGACCTTGAACCGGACACGCAGTACGAATGTGTTCTCACGATGTCCGATCCGGACGGCGTGATGAAAACTGCCGAGCGGCGGGCCGTCGTGCGCACGCGGCGCGAACCGCGCCCGTCCGCGGACTCGCGCGTCTTGCATCTTGGCGGAGCAAAGAGTGACTTCTCAGACTTTCGCACCGCCGTGGATGCGCTGGCGCCCGGCGACACGCTGTTGGTGCATCGCGGCGTGTACCCGCTATCGCGGCCGTCGGATGCCGACTATCTGGACAACCACGCCTTCACGCTCGACCTTCAGGGCACCGCGGAGCGGCCCATCACGATCAAGGCCGCAGGCGATGGCGAAGTTGTTTTCGACGGCCGGGGTAACTACATGCTGTTTGACGTGCAGAATGCGCAGCATCTCATTCTCGACGGGTTGACCATCCGAGGCGCGGACTTTGCCGTGTATGCGGGAGGCACGCTGCCGTGTGAGAACCAAGGCATCGTCGTGCGCGACTGCACCTACACGAATATCAAACGAAGTGTCCAAGGTTTCGTCGTGGATACGGAGCGCGGAAAGTCTGGAGAAGCGTCCGGGAGGACGGCTGGGCGCGTCCGGCATGTCGGCGGCCCGAGCAAAGTAGTCGATGGCGTTCCGGTCAACCCGAAGGATGGCGGTCGAGTCTTCAGATCGCTGGGCAACGCGCTCTTCGGTGACGATCGCTGGACTCAGGACCGCTGCGGTCGATCCTCCAAGCGACGGAACGACCCGGTCCGGTCCGGAGACACGATCATTGTCCACCGGGGCGAAACCCTACTGGACCACAGCAAGAAGTCGCACTGGGGTCCCTGTTACTTCTACAACAGCACCATCGTGCTGAACCTCAAGGGAATGCCCGATCGGCCGATCACCATCCGCGGAGAAGGCCGCCCGGTCTTCGACGGTGTGGGAAACTACAAGATCTTCGATGTTCAGGGCAGTGAGCATCTTGTTATCGAGGGACTGCACTTCAAGAACGCAAGCTTCGCGGTCTACAAGGGGGAGCAGACCGTGCGGCGTCCCGTCGTGGGGCTCACCGTGCGCCGCTGCCGCTTCGAGGACGTCGGCTGCGGCGTGTACGGCATCTCCGGCGCGAACCGCGATTTCCTGATCAGCGACAATGTCTTCATCGGACGCTGCAACGAGACCTATCCCGTCACCGAGAAGAACAAAGGAAGGGCGTGGGCACATGATGAAGCATCCTATTCCGCAGTGCATCTTGCCGGCCAGGGCCACGTGATCTGCCACAATGACGTTTACCGGTTCTTCGACGGCCTGCAGATGCAGTCGAACTGGGCAACCAGCCCCACGGTGAATACCTACTGGACTGCGGGCGGCGACGAACCAGTCGAGTTGCGAACCTCGGCCGTGGATATTTACAACAACATCCTTCGGTGGACACCGGACAACGCGATCGAAGCGGACATGGCCCATCACAACATTCGCATCATGCGCAACCTTTGCGTGGACACATTCGGCGGCTACTGGTCCAACCAGTTCGTGATGGGCGGCCCGTGCTATTGGATCCGCAATGTGGCCTACTCAGGATGCCCGTACATGTATAAGAACGACGCCGGACCCGTTGGGGTTTACAGTCTCCACAATACGTTTATCGGTGGCAGGCCGGAGTCATGGCCGCCGCGGCGCGTGAACGTGGGACCCAGGCGGTTCACTTCCAGTTCGTCTAAAGTGAGTTTTGGTGACCTCATCCTGAAGCCCGGCGACTGCGCGGGTATCTTCTCGAATCCGCCCGCAATCCCGCCACGCGATAAGGACCTGACACCAACACCTTTCACGCTCGATGATTTTGCGCCAACAACTGAAAGCCCGGCCATTGATCGGGCCGCGGATATCTTGTCCAACATCAATGATGATTACGAAGGTAAGGCACCGGATCTGGGTGCCTTTGAACACGGCAAGCCAACGCCGCATTACGGGCCGAGAAAGAGTGAGCAAGGATGAAAACGATGAACGACTTCAGAACCTCCAGTTTCGGTTTGATCCTGATGCTGTGCGGCGGACTCTCTGCCGCTGAGCCGGGAACTCCCAAAACTGCTGCATAGAAAGCGTCAAAGTCTGTCAGGGAGAAGGTTAGGATGAGGGTGGCAATGATTGAACAAAAGGGCGCAAAGGACGCGAAGAGAAGAGACCTTTGTGATCTTCGCGACCTTCTGTCAAGAATTCTCGAATAGAGAGGGCATCCCAAACCCGACTACGCTAAGATCAAACTGCGTCTGAAGTGAAAGCCAATCGCATGAAACCCACCCTCACACTCCTCACCGCCCTGCTGCTCGGGCCGCTTGCCGGACTGCACGCTGCCGATATGCCCGCCAAACCTTTCGTCTTTTGGTCCGCCGAGCCGGTGCTGCCGGGGGAGACGGCGATGTTACAGGGGGCAGGCTTCGGCAAGGACGCGAAAATCGAACTGACTCCGCTCGGTTCGACTGAGAAGGCCACGCCGGTCGCCGTGCTGGATGCGAATCCGCGATCGTTGCGATTCGTCGTGCCCAAGGATTGGGCCGCGGGAGCGTATCGGTGTCGTGTCTGGACGAAATCGGGCGCCATGGAGCGCCTTATCAATGCTCCGCAGCCATGGTGGTTTCAGGCGGATGATGGCCGGCGTGCCACGCCTGGAGGCTGGGTGCGGATCTGCGGACGATGTCTGGCAATGGATCCCGCAAAGGCTGCAGTTGAATTGCGGCGCGACGGCGAAACGTGGGCGTTGCCGCTGAGCGAGTCGTCGATGTGGTCGCTCGATGCCGGCGTACCGGAGGATTTGTTGGCGGGTGATTACGAACTCTGGACACACAACGGCTCCGGTGATGAGGCAGGTTGGGTACACGTCGATCGGTTGAAGATCGCGGTGGCAAACAAACCATGGCAGCAGCGCGTGTTCGATGTCACGGAGATGGGCGCCACACCGGACGACGACACGGACGACAGCGCAGCCCTGCAAGATGCGCTGGATGAACTCGCCGTGAAGGGTGGCGGCGTGGTGAGTTTTCCGCGCGGGAGATTTCGGCTGACGGGCGGCTTTACCTTGCCGCAGAACGTGATATTGTGCGGCGCCGGCACGGAGTTGACCCATCTGGTCTGGGCGGACACGGAGACGCCGCCCGACGCGTTCTTCACCAGCGGCACGGGCGGAGTGGGTATCGAGGATCTGAGCCTGTACGCCTTGAACTATCGCGTGGGAGTCAGTGTGAAGGCCCCCAAAGACGCAGCGCGCGCGAAGAATGTTTGCATCCGGCGAGTGCGGGTGCGATTCACGGCGCTGAGCGTAAAAGGCCTCACTCTCGACGTGATCCGCCAGCGACTCGAATCGCTGCGGCGGGCGGCGGTGTTCGAGATCTTCGCGGACAACGTGCAGATCATTGACTGCGACCTTGCTTGGACGAAGAACATCGGATTTGCCGCGCAGGGGCACGACATCGTGTGCCGGGGCAATCGGGCGCAGGCGGACGAGGGTGGCTGGTGTCCGGTCGGCGGCGGACGGCGAGCCGTCGTCGAGCATAACGACTTCAACGGAGTCACGACCGGCATCACGCGTGGTGCGGAGGTATTCTTCGCGCACAACCGGATCACTCACGTCTATCGCGGTTTCCGCGAGGGCTTCACCACCGACGGCGCATTTGGTGGCCCAGGGCTGCTCAAAGACGCAAAGGTCACGGGGCGCGAAATCCGCCACGCAGGCGCGAGCGGACGCACGGACGCCCCACACATTCCCGCCTTCGTGCGCGTGATTGCCGGCCCGGGCGCGGGACAGTGGCGCCGGGTGGAGCGATTCGAACGCGACCGTCTGATCATGGATCGTCCCTTTGACGTGCCGGTGGACGCTGGCTCGCAGTTCTATGCCGCGAACGCGATGACGCGGCACATCCTGTTCGACAACGAATGGTCGGACACAGGCATCGCCGCGCAGTTCTACGGCGGTGCGCTCGATTGCGTGATGGCTGGCAATCGCAGCGCCCGCAGCGGTGGCTTCCGCGCCTGGGGCAACGAAACCGCGTGGTACGTGCAGATGCTCGGCAATCACGTCACCGAGGGCTATGGCACTGCCGGTCCTGAGGCGAACGCAGGCGTCTCCGCATTGCACGTCGTCGGCCCGTATCTCACGCGCAACAACATCCGTTTCACCGGCACAACGGCGCGCGGCATCGTCATGCGCCGTAATCGTCTCGACAACAACGCCAGCATCCTACTGCGGGCCGCGATCCACGACGTCCTGATCGAGAACAACACGATCCGCCACTCCGCCAAAGGAATCGTCGGCGACCTTTGGCAGCGTCAAAGCGGCGTGCTGCTGCGTGACAACACACTCGAGGACGTGACGACGCATTACGATCCCATAGAGGCAGGCTATTTGAAGATTGAGAGCCAGCCATGAAGGCCGGTGGGCCGTTCGTGCTGGAGCTGGACGGCAGGCCGGCGGCCTACATCGTCATGGTCGGCGATGTGTGGATCTGCGCCGGCCAGTCCAACATGGAGATGGGGTTGAAAAGTTGCACTGGGAGTACACAATGGCACCCGAGATCATTGCCGCGGCGGACCATCCTCGAATCCACCTCTGGCGGCGAAGCACTTCAGTCCCAGCCCGCGCGCAGACGTTGCACGATGATACGAAAAGGAGATAGTCGGATGAGTCATCCTTCGGGAAATCGACAGACATGGTGTGGAATTCTCGCACTCGGCATTTGCCTGGTCCCTTCGGCAGCGAGCGTTGAGGCCGGTGATCGGTCTGCGGAGAATGCCCAAGTTTTGGTGGAAAACGAATGGAGTCTGCAGCGCGGCACGGTTGCATGGACCACGACTATCCAAGACGAGTTGATTCGCATCGCACGGATTCTGCGGCGTCAGGCCCCCGGCCTGCAACCGCAAGCCTTGCAGGCGCACCAGGAACGTCTGGCAGCATTGGAGGTGAAAGCCGCCCAAGAACCTCCGGTCCACAGTCAGTCGCTCTATCTCGCCATTCGTCGTTTCAAGCGGCAGCTCTTGCTGAACGATCCGCAGATTGATTTTCAACGGTTTGTCTGCATCGACATCGGCTATTCCTCCAATCAACACCAGACGTTGCACCGCAATGCCGCGTTTGCCGCGAGCGGCGGGCGCCTGCTGGTTGTGAACGGGCTGGGACCGGACGCCAAAGCTCAAACGTTGGCCCCGCAGAGTGGCAATGCAGCGGCATTCTGGCGACCGGACGTTTCCTACGATGGCACGAAAGTCCTGTTCTGTATGAAACCAACTCCGGAAGCGACCTTCCATTTATACGAGGCGAGCATAGACGACCGCCGGTCGCGACAGATTACGCACGGAGCCTATGACGATCTTGATCCGGTCTATGCGCCCGATGGAAACATCGTATTCACGACCACCCGCTGCAACCAGTTTCTGCCCTGCGGCGGTTCAGCCTACCGCATGCACATCCTGGCTCGTTGTGATGCCGAAGGGAAAAATCTGTACTTCCTCAGCGCCAATCACGAGACCGATTATCTGCCCGTGTTTCTTCCTGATGGCCGCTTGCTGTTCACTCGTTGGGAATACTACGACAAGTCGGTCTCTCGCGTACATGCTCTGTGGACCTGCAATCCAGACGGAACCGGCATCAACGTGATGTGGGGCAACCAGAGCCGCTGGCCGGACATTCTCTGGAATGCTCGCCCAATTCCGAACACGCAGGACATCCTGTTCTGCTCGGGCGGACATCACACCGCGTTTTCCGGCTCGCTGGGGATCGTTCGACCGAACAAAGGCACGAACTATCCCAATGGGCTCTACACGTTGACGCCTGACGTGCCGTGGGCCGAAGTCGGCCGCGGGCCGGAAGATCACGTGTACAACCCGGATTTCCATCCGCCAACATGTTACGTGGGTTATCAGACACCATTTCCCATCAGCGAGGATCTGATCCTGGTCTCCGCCCGAACAGGACTTTCGACCGACTTTCGCAAAGAAACGGATCGACGTTGGCACCACTTGTACTTGATGGACTACGACGGGAACATGGAGCTGCTTTACGGGGGAGCAACCAACATTCTGCATGCCCAACCGATTCGGAAGCGGGATAAACCGCCGCTGATCGCTTCCTCTGTAAAGTGGCCGGGCAGAATGACTCGGGCGGACCAGCAAGCGGAGCCAGGGATCTTATTCAGTTCGGACGTCTACGAGGGCACAACGATCCCTCGTGGCTCCGTCAAAGCCTTGCGGGTCTTCGATGCCGAGTGCCGGACTTTCAGCAACTGCAAGAACTTGGGGTACACTCCCCAACTTGGGGCCGTCTATCGCCAAGAGGGCGCCTTTGCCCTAAAGAACGGCGAAGGCGGGATCGACATCGTCGGCGAGACGCCCGTTTCGTTTGTCTACGCCGACGCGCCGAAACGAATTCTGGGAACAGTGCCGGTGGCCGAAGATGGTAGCGTCTGTTTCAAAGTCCCGCCGCTACGGGCCTTGTACTTTCAATTGTTGGATGAGCGCGGACGCTGCCTGCACACGATGCGTTCCATGGTGCACGTGATGCCTGGCGAGCGGCGAGGTTGTGTCGGCTGCCACGAGACGCACTCGGTCGCGCCGGCGCCGGGGACCTCCCTTGCTCTGAAGAGTCCGCCGCGTGATCTGCAACCGCCACCGTGGGGCGATGCAACCGTCAGTTTTCCGAGGTTCGTTCAGCCGGTCCTGGACAAGCACTGCACGGCGTGCCACGGCGGCAAAGAAGCAGACGCTGAGCCGAATCTGACGCATCGCGCGAAAGCTCCACTCGATTTCAGTTGGCCCTACGTGAAGTTGCTGTTTGGCGACAATCCCAAGACCCCGCAGGACCTGCCAAAGACCTCCATCGCCGGCCCCATCTTCACGGCCACTACCTACGAGAACCCCGCGGTGAAATACCCAACTCGCGAAACCGTCGTGCCTCCCATGACCGCGATGAGCTATCGCAGTCGACTGATCGAGATGTCCACTACCGGAAAGCATCACGGGGTCAAAGTCTCTGCTGAAGAAGAAGCGCAGCTAGTCGCTTGGGTCGATGCACTCTGCCCGTACAACGGGCTGGAGGAACTGCTCGCACGACCGGACCCTGATCCGGCATTGAATGCCCGATTTTCCTATCCGGCCCGGATGCGCACGGCGCCGGTGGTGCACAAAGCGTTTTGCCAGGATGGATTCGATACCCAGGACGCCCGTTTGCCCAAAGACGAAAACGGTCACGCCGTGCCGTCCATGTCCCTCGTCGATGGCAGACGCATTTATCGTATCCCGAAAGTCGCTCCGTCCATGCCAAAGGACGGAAGTGAGGTGGAGAAATGAGTTAGTCCGGTATCGCCCACATGGCGGAGCGGATATCTCTCGCGCCATCCTCTCGATTGTCGCTGCCGCCACGGATCGCTAGCCGTCAGATGTCGCCCCCCCGACGTTTCAACGAGCCCTTGGCCGAAGTCGAGGGCTCTCTAGTCTCGCCGGCAGTTGGTCGTTGCCCGACATCCCAATCGAGGGCAGACAATTCACCCATGGCAACCGGCGTTTCTCTCTCGGGACTCGCCGTCAGCGTAGCGTGATGACGCCCCATTCCTTGAGGACGGGGATCTGGATTTCCGCAAATCGAGTCGTCGAACGGACTGACAACTTGGCGGGCTTCCGCTCCGGTGTGTGGAGTTCTGCAGCAGTGATGGGGCCGGTAAATTCCTTGCTGAGAGTGACGGTGAAGTCCGTGTGGGTTGTGCCCAAGCCCATGTTGACCAGGTGCAACAGTCGTTCGGAGCCCCGCTTGCGTGGCACGACGTTGATGTTTGCGTTGCCGGCCGACACGTCGATGGGTCGGTCGATCTGGTTCCAGAGCTTCTCCAACGAGACCAACTGGATCACCGGCTGCTTGATGGAACGGACACGTCGTTTCTGCTGCGGTTCGACGTATTGCATGTCGGCGGTGGTGACGAACGCGTCGAGTCCCTGCAGATCGAAGTCCGGCCGCCACCAGTCCGATCCGGCGACGCAGAGACGGAAAGGAACGTTGTTTTCGACGAGCGTCTTGACGGCGCCCCCGCTGACCTGAGTTCCATGCCGGTGTCCCAAGTGGCTGTAGATTAACCCAACGTTGGCCCAGGTCTCGTAGCCGTCAAGCAGTCTGCGGTTCTTGCGGATGAACGTGTAGAGGTCTTCGACGTCGGGACTGACCCGCTTCCATTTCCCATCCCGCCGGATACCCTGCTCGTGAGGCACTACCCAGACTGCACCGTAAGCGTACGCCTGACAGAGCCGGAGGCGACCTAAAGGCTCGTTCTCCCAATCGCCCTCCGGTCCTTCGGTGATGAGATTCCGTCGGCCGGCGGCGTCGGTCAGTTTGTAGAGCAGCGGGATCTTGGCGTTACTGCTGCGGTTGATGGCCTCCCCCACACGGTCGAAATCGACGTGCGTGCCCAGCGGGGCGCTGTGGCCGTGGAAATCATGAGACGTTAGGAACTTGCGGTCATTCCTGATTTCATCGTAGCACTCCCGCAGCGCCCGGTGCTGGTAGGTCCGGTAGTGCCGATAGAAAGGCATTTTGCTTGCCTCTGTCCGCCAGGCCTCCCTTTTGATCTTGTCCGTCGTGTCGAAGCCGTTCTCCCGCAGATGTCTTCCGTAACTCCACTCGGGCGGTTTCTTGAGGAACGCGGCGAAGCCAGCCTCGCAGTGTCGGCAGAAACAGCCGCCCAACTTGAGCGAGTCGTGGCTTGCCGTCTGCAGGTCGGCGGAAATCCAGTCGCAGCCGGCTTCGGAGCAAATCTCAACCATCTTTTTCATCGACTTGCGGATGAACGGCGAATTCGAGCAAAGAAAGATGTTGCCGTTCGGCCGGGTGATGGGGTTTCCCTCAATCGTGAGGGCGGTGTGTTCGTCGAGATCCACGCCCTCGTGGCGAGCATACTCCTCAAAGATATGAATCCGATAATCAAGCGGAACGCGCCCGATCGCGATCCGCGCGTTCCCGTTAGCCTCGGCCACCATCTCGCGATATTCGGCAATTTTCTTCCGGTCCACGATACTGGGCGGCACCAGACTGGTCACACCATCGGCCTGAAACTTGTCCGCCCCCTCGGCACTCCAGTTCTTTAGGAAAATGGCCGACCGCTTCACGGTTTCGCCAGCACTGCCTGAAATCGACAACAGCAGAGTGGTGCAAACGAAGATCAGGCCCGTACGCAGGCCGACGGTCCCCATGGCTCCTGCGAAGCTTGCGGGCGATCTCGGACGCACATTCACGATTTCTGCTCCTCTGCTCATTTGGCAAACTCGGCGGGGTTGTCCGGTCTGACCAGTCTAGTTAGCAGTAATGCGAGGTGTCAAATGGTGACGGAACCGAGATATGCGCGTGCATTTCATTTGACTCCGCTGGTGCTTGTCTGTTTTGTGATCGTTGCTGCGTTTGCAGCACACGCTGGCGCAGTATCGCGACAGGGATTGGTGGTTGTGACCGACAAACCTGATGCCATGCCGAAAAACGCGCGCGAGATTGCGGTCGTTGGCGCTGATTTCGAGACCGAGACGGGACAAATCGTGCCTTAACGATTTCGGACTTCGATGATGTACCGCATCAAGTCGTCGAACTGGCGGCGGTCTTTCAGTTGTTTCATCAATCCAACCGGCATCAACGACGTTTGCGAATCGAAGACTTCGTCAACGTTGTCCTGAGTAATCCGAATCAATTGAGAGTCGGCCGGGTTTCGCAAGACGATTTCTTCGTCGTTTTCCGACACGCGCAGTCCACTGATCTGTCTTCCTTCGTTGGTAATGACAACGACTTGCGCAAACGTCTTGTCGATGGTTTTCGATGGTCGAAGCACTGCGTCGACAAGCTGCTCGCCAGTCAGCTTGGTTTTCAACTCCACAAGATTCGGACCAAGCCGCACGGCTCCTGGCGGCGGATCGTGGCAGGAGAAACAGGCAACCGTTGAATTGTAAAAAAGCTGTTTGCCGCGAGCGGCATCGCCGCGTTCGGTCGCGATCCGGGCAAGCTCGGCTGACAAAGCCTCTAGCAATTCCTTTTCCAGCGCCTTGTTGGAAAAACCACCCGAATCGAGTCCGAGTTCTTCGAGCGTGAACGGGTTCTTGCGATCCTTGGTCTCGTCAAGGACGCGTTTCACCAGTTCGACTTCGACGGGCATTTTCCCGTTGCCCCAGGCGTAACGGACGTAGTTGGCAACCTGTGCGATTCGATTCGGATCAGTGTGTCCAAGCGCCTCGATCTTGGGCATCACGCCTGCGCCATAGGTTTGTCCGTTCACCGGTCCGGCCAATCCATGCAGCAAGATGCGGAACATGTTCGCGGGGTTGCCCGTGACACGGTGCGAGCCGGCCAATGGCGGGGCAAGCAACAAATCGTGGCCCGGCAGCTTCTGGCCTTGGCCGTTGGGACCGTGGCATCGGCTACACGCTTGAAAGTAAATGCCTTCACCGCCAGCCAACCATTTCTGTTTTGCTGTCCAATCGTTTGGGAATTGCGTTCTTTTGTAGTCCCAGGTCGCAAGGCCCGCCGTCCAGCGAGCGATTAATTGGGATCGAGTTTCGTCTTCTCTTACTCCCGCGAACGCCGTTCCGTCCCGAACCGACTTGATGAGGTCCGTTTCGCGTCCCCAAAGCGACGCCATCGCCGCCGGAAAGATGCCGTCGTGAGCAATGTTCTTACGAACCGCCTGCTCAATCAACTTGGTTGCGCGGTCGGAACGGGACCAACCCAGCGACATCACTAGTTGTTTGACCACTTCCGGATCGCGGTCATCAACTCGCTCGGCCAACGCGTCATAAAACGCCACGTCTTCTTGCTGGATGAACTGATCGCCGATTTCTATCGCCGCGGATCTAACAAGTTGATCGCGATCGTTGAGTGCGGTTATCAACAGGTCCCGTTTTGTCGCATTCAAACCATCCAGCGTCCATAAGGCGTGCAAGCGAACCAACGGGAATTCGGAATTGAACCGAACCAAACCTTCCAATGTCGCAATTAACGTTTTCCGAACGGCCGGATCAATGGCTTGTGAATTGCCCCGCAGGACAATCAGCTTCTGCGCGGTGTCGCGGACCCAACCGTTGTTGTTCTGGAAATGCCTCAGCAAAGCCATCACGGGCTCGTCCAACATTTTCGGCACCGCGCTCGGCTGGTGATCTTTATGTCGGATTTGCCAAATACGTCCGTGTTGAATGTGCTTGTTGAAGCCTTTCTCACTGGCGTACTTTTGGCTCTGTTCGTTGAACCACCCCGCGTCCTGGATGATGCCGCGATGCATGTCAATCACATACAAACAACCGTCTGGCCCAGTGTGGGTGTTGACTGGGCGGAAGGTGAATTCCGGCGATAAGAGGAACTCCTCATCGCCGTACGCACTGGTCAAAGTGATCTTCCCATTGATGTTGCTCACCTTTGCTCGGCGAACGACATGAATCGTTGGGTCGACGAAAAACAGGTCGCCATAAACGTCGTGTGGCAACGCCGTCCCGCGAAAGATTTCCTGGCCGCACAACGACGTAAACTTCGGGCGAGGGTTGGCCGAGATGCCCTTGTCGCCAACTGTGCAAAGATTCTTCGCACTTAGAAAATCACGGTCGTAAGGAAAACCGATCGACGGCACGAATCGTGGATCCGCGCCGGTTGCTCGCTGCACATGTCGCCAGTACTTTTTGGGAACCTGCGCGACGACGGGTTGTTCGTTGCTGGAATAATAGATGCGGCCCGCGTCATCGTGCGTCAGGCCCCATTGCGACCAATGCCCCATCGCTGATTCGCGGCGCCAGGTGCCGTCGGTGAATCGGTAACGCTCGTTGTTGTAGCTGATGTAAATCCAGTTATCGAGGTTCCAGATCAAGCCCGAGTTTTGATGTTCCACTGACCGCTTGCGACCTTCATCGACACGACCTTTAAACAGCAACTCTTTTTTGTCGGCAACGCCGTCACCGTTTGTGTCCGAATAAGCGACCACGCTGGAATCGTCGGTTTCCACGACCGCGATTCGATTGTCCAGCGGCAGGATCATGCGCGGCAGGTTCAAGTTGTCGACAAAGATCGTCGACTTGTCCATCCGACCGTCGCCGTCGAGATCGACCAGTCGTTTCACGCGGCCGTTGTTGAGCGTTTTCGTGCCCGTGCCCACTTCGTCCTGCATATAGCTGCGCATTTCAGCGACGTACATGGCTCCGTTGGCATCCCAAACGGCCAGGACAGGCTCTTGAATCAGGGGCTCGCTGGCGACCAATTCGGCGACGAAACCATCCGCCAACTCGAACGACTCCAATTGCTCGGCCGGTGTCAAAACCGAGAAGCGATTCTCGTCAAGGCGTTTTTTCCAATTGGTATTGTCGTCCTGCGGCTCACGAACAGGCTTTCCCGCAACCGTCCAGTCGACTGTGTGCGGCGGTTTGATCGAGGTCGCGCCGTCCTTAGGAAATGACGCGGGCACATCGAGCGTCACCTTGCCCGTCGCAGTAAATTCACAGCTTCGCGCGACGATCGTTTGAAAGCCGACACAATAAAGACTGTCCCAATCCGTTTGCCGTGGCCAGAAGTGCCCCATCGTCGTGACGACAACGCGGCCTTGGCCATAGTTGACCGCAACGGTGATTGGTTCATGGTGCCCCGTCCCGCGTTGCTTCGGTTCGGAGTACGCACTAGACAGCACGGTCATTTTCTGAGCCGGTCCGCGCAGGTTGTGATACAGCTCATCGCGCCCATGCCGCCAGGCCAACGGGATGCTGCGCATGATAGGATGGTCCGGCTGGCGGACTTGAATTACGAAAGGGTGCCTGGACCCGTGACCGGAATTCTCACCGACGCAACAGAGATACGACTCGCCCGTATCCGGATTAATCTTCGTGCACGCGCCGTCCTTGGTCCCTCGGTTTCCGTTGTAGCCCAGCCCAATCATCTGATTGAACTCGTGCCAGTCACGGAACCCATTGTTTGACGCGTGAATCAAAACCAATCCGCCACCGCCTCGCACATACTCAACAAACGACGTCCGCATTGCCTCGGACCAGTTCGGCCCGTTGTAATTGAGCAAGACCGCATCGAATTTTGAGATTTCCGGCAGCCAATTCTCCCGCTGCTCGCCCAGTTCCGCTTCCAACACCTTTCTATTGGGCAAGTGAACATTCGTCACAAAGTCCTGATACGCTTTCAACGTCGCATCGTCCGGACTGCTTGGCTCGCGAATCCCTTTGTACATCCGCGACTGCGGGGCGGTAGCAACATCCACAGAGAACAACCCCGTCGCATTCAGCGTCGCCCGCAGCGCATCGGTCGTAATCCGCCAATCATGATTGTTCGCGCCGTCAACAATCAGAACCTTGATTGACTCTTTGCCAAAGGAAGTAGATGGAAGAAACGCAATGCATGAAGTCAGAAACAGCCAGGCGGTTGGCTTCCAATTCGGATAAAACATATTTGGTATTCAAAAGGTTACACGAATTCGAATCAGGGATTAGCCTCGCTTTGGCAACTCTACGCCAGCAGGCAAAAAGTTCACATCTCGATCGTTGCTAGCCTTCGCGCCCGGTGTGCAGCGACCGTTGCGAACTTGGTCATCTAGAAGCAGCAATAACTCCTTGACCTTTTCCGGCTCGTGCTTCAACAGGTTTTTCTTTTCCGCCGGGTCATCGGCGAGGTTGTACAATTGCATTGGCGGTAGTCCCTGCTTCTTTGCATCGCCTTCGCGCGGCGCACTCCAGCCGCCACTTCCGCTCGACAGGCACAGTTTCCATGGGCCTTGCCGGATTGCGAATGACCCGCCAATCGAATGGCTAATCAGCGTGTCCCGGCCCGATGAATCCTCACCCTTGAAAACCGGTAGTAAGCAGTAGCCGTCTTCCCCGCCGAGTGTCTGTTTTTCCTGACTTGTGACCGCTTCAAGTGTCGCGTACACGTCAGTCAGACACGCCAGCGCCCGAGTTTTTTTCCCGCCCTCGATCTGTCCTGGCCAACGGGCGATGAATGGTACACGATGACCACCCTCGTAGATGTCGGCCTTGTGTCCCCGGTATTTGCCGCTCGGAAAGTGCCCCTTGCTTTGCAGCAGACCGAAGTTCGCCTCGGGCGAGCAACCGTTGTCGCTGGTAAAGATGACCAACGTGTTGTCATCCAGCCCGGCATCCTTCACAGCGTCCAGCAGTTGTCCCATGTGATGGTCCACCTGCATCACAAAGTCTGCGTAGGGATTCAATCCACTGGCATCCTTGAAGGGTGGCACGGGCACGATTGGCGTATGCGGAGCGGGCAGCGCCAGGTACAAAAAGAACGGCTTGGCCGCCTTCGCCTGGTCCGCTCGTGATTTCACATACTCGACGGATTTGTCGAACAGGTGCGGCAGCACTTCCGGAATCTTGAAGTCCGATCCGATCGGCCCTTTGCGATACCACCCGTAGCGATCCTGCCCTTTGGTAACGCCCTCGACACGGTCCGGCTGGGCGGTGATTCTTCCTGTGTCGACCCAAACGTATGGCGGCATGTCCAACGAACCACAATGACCGTAGTACTGATCGAACCCATTGATATCGGGGCCGTTCTTCACGGGCTTGGTAAAGTCGATCTTGTTGCCGGTCTTGTGCCAGTCCCAACCGAGATGCCACTTGCCGATCATCGCCGTGTGATACCCGGCTTTGTGCATCAGATGGCCAAGCGTCGGGCGATCTTTCGGGATCAGGTGAGAACTTCTCCCGCTCAATACACCGCGCGCCAAGCGCGACCGCCAGTTATACCGCCCGGTCAGCAATCCGTAACGTGTCGGCGTGCATACGGAACTTGATGTGTGAGCGTCGAGAAATGTTAGCCCTTCGTCCGCCATCGTTTGCAGGTTGGGAGTCTTAATCCGGCTGTCCGGATTCGTTGGCGATACGTCCCCGATTCCCAAATCGTCTGCCATTACCACGATAACATTCGGTTTGGCCCCGACTGCCCAGCCCACGCTCAGTCCTGTTAGCAACGTGCTCACGAGAGCCGCGACCACGAATTTGAATTCAATGTGCTTGTTCATGTAAGGTCTCCTGGAAGATCGCGGAGCATCATCATCAAACAAATGATGATGACAAGCCTGTTCTAGGGAAATGTCTCGCCTAATGGGCGACTGTTTTCGAGTTCCGCATCCTTCCCCTTTGCAGGAGCATAGAGAATCACGGGAGCCACGATGCCGCCTGTACCGAGTTCGTTGACCCGTTCATTGAGTACACCGATCACGACCACATTCGACTCACCAGCGCGAATGGCATCAGTGGTATCCATCTCGAACGGATAAAACGACGCGCCGTGGCTGATTCCAATCGGAATGCCATTCACCCAGACCTTGGCTTTTTCGTCCACGCCACCGCACCAGAAGAAGATGCGTTGCCCCTTGAATTCGGCAGGAATGTCGACTGTTTGCCGGTACCAAGACAGGCCTTTGTAGTATCGCAGACCCTGATTGCTCCACGAAGAACTTGATGTCTTGATCGGCTGCCAGTTGCCGCCAGTGTTCTCGCGCCGCCAAAACCCGAGGTCTTCGCCAACGCGTTGTGGGTCCGTAAGAAACCGCCACTGGTCCCGACACGCAGCGACCAAGCGATTGCCGTCCGTGACGCGCTGAAATCCACCTTCGGTGCATGGGCGGAAGAATCGTCGAGTGTAATTGTTATAGGTGCTAAAACGTCCGGCAAGCATCATCGGCGGTTCATAGTTCATCAGTGTCGTCGCAACCGCGTCCATCGCTTCCAAATGTTTTTTCGCCGCAACGAAATCAATTTCGACACGTGCGTCCATCATCGAAATAAAATACTCCAGCAAGTCGAATGTTTCGGCGATCATTTTCACGCGACGTTCATACAGACCTTTGCCGTTCGCAAGCCGCGCGCCGCTAACGAGCAATTCGCGGGCTTCTCGTCTTAGTTGTACGGGATAGAAGTATGGCATATCCCACGAACAACCTGTGTGATGATCGGCGTCTCGTAGTGCGTGCGACATCAACGTGACATACTCGCCCATCGGCTCGGCTGCCGGGCCAAAGAATTTGTCGGCGAAATCCCGCATCAACTCGTCTACGTCCGCTTCAGTGTTCCACATCAACTTGGCCGCGATGTAGAAACTTGGAAGTTGTGGACCGTAGTTGGCAAACGTCTCGACGCGCCAGCCGGTCACGCCAGCCGCTTTGCCTACGGGAATCTGATTTCTCAGCCGCTCGGTGATAATGAATGGAAATCCGGGACAAGCGAGATTGCTCCAGTAACCTCGCTCCCAAAGTTCCGGCATCAACTTGCCCCAATCGCGTGCCAGTCGTTCATAGTATTGCTTCTCGTGGCACAGAGGATTTCCCGGCCCGTGGGCGCGGCACAATGCGATCGGTGCCAAAGCACCCGTGATGTTAGGATGCGGTCGCTCCTTGACAGGTGGCCGCATGTAGTTGTGATAGATATAGAAGCCGAGTTTCAATTCGGGATGATCGTCATGGAGCTGGTCGAGAATCCGATTGAAAAACCAAATGTAACGGTCGGTCACCGAAAGTTCACCAGAGAATGGATCGAAATCGCCGCCGTCCAGTTTGCGACAGCCGTCACATTGGCAGAAACCGCCCCCATCATTGGGGCCGAGACCGATGACACGCTGATTCGGATTCTTGGCAACTCGCTTCTCGATCTCGCTGACAACGACTTTCAAAACGTCAGGATTCGAGAGACAATGTTGTCGCGGGCTGCGCTGGTCATCCAAAAGCGCAAAGTACTCAGGATGCTCGTTAAACAACCGGCGACTCAGTCCAGGGAGTCCGTGAGCCGAGGGAAACTGTGGAACACCGCCACATCGTACACGCCGCAACCAATCGGCCGGGGCACCGTTCATTTGGAAGTATCGCCCAGAAAATGATGGAGCCTGCAAGGTCTCCTGTTTGGAAACTTCGATCGTCTCCGCGCTGGGGATCACGGTTCCTAGTTCCCCGGGCATAAACCAACGCACGCCAATCTGTTCTAGCAATTCGTAAACACCAATGACGGTTCCGTTGCCAATTCCAGCGATATGGATGCGGTCAGCCAAGACCTGCAACGCGAATGCACCGTCGTCGCGACTTTTCTCGCGGACTCTTTCTTCGAGTCGACTGGGTGTGGTTCGACCGATCAGAATCGGAATGGTGCCGCGTTTTAGAGATGACTTAATGATACGGCTCAGTTCGTCCCTGCCGACGTTCGTCGTCTCCAACTTTGCCCCCGAAATCAATTCCAGATGTGTCGTTAGCTCCAGGGCCGCCAAAGTCTCAAACTCGTTCGGCTCTGTCGGTAGAAGAACGATGGACGTAGGCTTGCCTTTTTCGACAAGATTCGCGGCTGACAGCAAGCTCGGGAAAAGAAGAAACGTCAACAGAGTGACAATGCGCATCGAAGTTAAGCTCCAAGGTGTATTCATGGTAGAGATAATTGTACCTGAACAGATCGCATCTCGTAGTCCAAACCATCAACTCGCTGCCAATACACCCGCCGTCGCGTTCTGGCGCACTGTCGTCAGTCAGTATTGCGGGAACGGGTTCGAGCAGCATCCCGGGGACTCTGACTGGGGTCCGCTGAACGTGATCCGATTCCACAGCGGCCGGTCATGAAGCCGACGTGCTGGGCACCGGTCACACCGACCCAGGGCATTTCTGTTATTCGTTGGCGCATGAGACTCTCTCTTTCAGGGATGTTTTGGCTTCCATCGTGAGACAGTAGTCACTGAATCCCAAGGAACGCCAAAACGCGATACCGCCCTTGTTTCCCACCAGCACATCTAATCGAAGCCGATCGGAATCTTTCCAGACGTTATCTAGCATCCATTGAAATGCGGATCGCCCCAGTCCACGACGACGGAACTCTGGGAGGATGAAGAATTGACGCACGTAGACGTGTTCCGCCTTGTTGCACGCCAAAACGTACCCAACGGATTGGCCCTCAACGGAAAAAATGTGGGCTTCGTATTGGCCGTCGAGCCAACGGATCATGCGCGTTTCGAGTTCCGCGGCCGACATCGGATTCCGGTGGCCTTCATCACGGATGAGTTGGTGGTTTAGCTGCGCCAGCAGTTGAGAGTCGGAAGCATCAGCGCGCCGGATTTGCATAGACGGAGTTTCCGAGCGTCCAACGGATTTGCTTGGTGGTCGCCGCCGTGACGACCAGCATACCTCTTAATCACCAACTCATTCTACGAAATCGCCGTTCCTGGCCAAACCAGGCAGCATAAGCGACGGAAGCGACGGGCATATCTGTGACGAACAAATCATCTTGCCAATGCGCCCGACGTAAGGGTGGCGCCGATTGGCCGTAAGTCGGTTGTTGCGCCTTTGTTACAGGTCCTGAGTTGATGTGACGAAGACTTTCGTCAATAATCGCGGAACCTTTTGACGAAGACCTTCGTCTCTCTCGGAGAGGCTGTTCACAGTCCCTGTTTTCCAAGAACAATTGGACCATTGACCACACGGAGTCGGTGTGATGCCCAAAAAATCCCTGCCTCAGCCAACGGACGTCGAATTGGAGATTTTGAATGTGCTTTGGGACCACGGACCCAGTACGGTGCGGGAAATCCACCACGTGTTGGCGGAGAAACGCGAAACCGGTTACTCCACGACCCTGAAGATGGTGCAAGTGATGCGGGACAAGGGCTTGCTGAGGCGGGATACGTCCGTCCGCCCCCAAGTTTACCGGCCAGCCATGAAGCGGGAAGAGACGCAGGTGGCGTTGCTGGACGATCTGGCCGGCAAGGCGTTTGCCGGTTCGGCGCAGAAGCTGGTCCTCAGTTTGCTGTCTGCAGAGCGATTGACGCCGGACGAACTCAAAGAACTGCAGCGCATCATCCGCAGAGCGGAAAGGGACGGGCGATGAACCTGATTGACCAGGCTGTTTGGCTGAACATTGCTCATCGCGTCGGATGGACGCTCGTTCATTCCTTGTGGCAGTTGGCGGCAGTCGCTGTGCTGGTGATGTTGGCGCTGCGCCTGCTGCGACGAGCGACGACGCAAACTCGTTACGTTGCGGCTTGTAGCGGGCTGGTTTTGATGGCCATGTTGCCCATCGTGACGTTTGTTTTCGTACCTGTGCCGTGTAACCTGGCTGTTCCAAGCCGAGCATCCAATTCCCAACACGATGCCGACCGCACTTTGCCGGAGATTGGTAGCCGAAGTCGCCAGACTTTGGCCCTGGAGAGTGACGGAGCGCACGCTGCCAGCGAGCCGGAACCCGTCGCCGGCAATACTTCTTTCAACTTCGCTCCGGTGCACGAACGTAGGCCGGTTGCGCAAGTAGGACGGAATGCCATTCCGTCCGAGACGGATTGGAAATCCGTCCTACCAATTGCCGCGTCGCAAGAAACTCCAGCCGCTCCGCCGACGCAAATGGAAATCTGGCGAATCCCGCCACTGGACCTGAATGTCTCACAACTCGTTCTGTGGCTGACGTGGCTCTGGATCGCGGGGGTTGTTGTATTCGCTGCGATACACGCTCGTGGACTGTATGTCGTCCGTCGCCTGTGCCGCGTTGATGTCTGCGAAATCAAAAAAGGAAATCCTGTCCGGCGTCGAATGGAGGCCTTGGCAGATCGACTGGATCTCCGCCGCGCCATTCGGTTGCTGCAATCGAATTGCGTCAACACGCCGATGGTCATCGGCTGGATTCGGCCGGTGATGCTCGTGCCCGCAAGCATGATGACAGGTTTGTCGCCAAGCGGGCTCGACGCAATCCTGGCCCACGAACTGGCACACATCCGGCGGCACGATTACTTGGTGAACGTGCTGCAAGTGCTGATCGAAACGCTGTTGTTCTATCATCCCGCGGTGTGGTGGCTGTCGCAGCGGATTCGATTGGAACGGGAATACTGTTGCGACGACGTAGCCGCTGCAGTTTGTGGATCGCACCTTGAGTTCGCCAAAGTGCTGGTGGCCCTCGAAGGAGCGCGTGTGGGCATGCCGCTGGCCTTGGCCGCCAACGGACCTGGAAAGGAGAAGACGATGATGAAACGCATACGACGGTTAGTGGAAGGCAAATCGCAGGATGTTGCCGCTGGTAGTGGAGCGTTTGCGGTGATACTTGCTGCGATGTTGTTGGGGGGAGTCGCCGCCTGTTTCGTAATGGCCGGCGACGACAATGTGGAGCAGGTTGCTCAAGCTGACGAGCAAAGCAGCCCAACTCGTGAGAGTTCGGACGTTGCGAGCAAACCGGCCGAACGTCGCACCGCTTCCGCTACGAAAAAACAGAAGAGCCTGCCAGAAGGTCTCGTTTTTTGGAACACGTTTGACTCGAAGCCGGACATCTATAAAAGCAACGTGGGTCCTGGCGGAGTGTATCGCGGTGAGGGCGGCGTGTTTGTTGACGGTGTCGTCGGCAATGCGCTACGGCTCAATCACGACGACTACGAAGCGGTTGCATTTCCCAAGGACGTTGTTTCCCACAAAGCCGGCTGCATCGAATTCTGGGCAAAGCTGACCGGTCTGCCGAATTCGCTACCTGCCGGACAAAGGCCAGCGCTCATTCAGATTCACGACGGCCGCAGCGCTTACGGTATTCACTTCAATGGAAACGATGGTTTCGCCAATGGCGGGCTGTGCGGCTGGGCGGGACGTACAGGCCACTGTGGGACCAGCGCGTTTGGTACCTGGTCGTACGAAAAAGTGCTTGGCGAAGGCCGAGCAGATCAGTGGCATCATTACGCGATTGTGTGGGATCAAGACGGGATGAAAGGCGTCGGCGACGAAGATGGAAATCGGCAATTCGCCGTGTACCTCGACGGCAAGTTGAATACGCACTCATGGCGAGACAGTGGGCGGACAAAATTCCAACCGCTCAAGGGCGGCGAGCTGAAACTGCACGTCAAACACGATGCCGTCGGTCAAGGAACAATTGCCTACGACGAGCTGAAGATCTGGAACTACGCCAAAACGGAATTTGAAAACGCGCATCTGGCACAAGTCCGCGAAGTACAGCTTTCGGAAGGTCTCGTTGGCCACTGGACGCTGGACGGCCATACCCGCGATTCGAGCGGCCGCGGTCATCATGGAAGTGAGTGGACGGAGTTCACTTCCAATCGGTTCGGCGACGTCCATCAGGCGTTCGGGGGCAACGGACGCTCCGGTTTCGTGACGATTCCCGACTCTGAAGCACTCGACACGCACGATTCGTTCACGCTGTCCGCCTGGGTCAACCCACGCAACTATGTTGATGAAGATGGTCTACGTGGTCTCATTATTGGCAAGTGGCACAGCGGCAGCACCATCCGCGATGCCAATGGAGAATACACGCTGAAAGTCAACGAGGAGGGACGCTTGCATTTTGTCGTTGGCAACTACGATGACGCCAGGCACGACAAACGAGGATGGGACGACTTGAGCAGCGAAACCATCATTCCGAAAAACAAATGGACCCACGTCGCGGCAACTTTTCGCAAGGGAACGCTGACGCTCTACGTTGGTGGCCGGCGAGATTTGACAAAGCAGTCCGAAGTGACGTCGACCACACATGAGGAATATGTTCACGACGAACTTCGCATCGGCGGATTGTGGAACGACCATTACAACTTCGATGGCGGCATCGACGATGCGCGGATTTACAATCGTGCGTTGTGCGACGAGGAAGTCGTCGCGATACACGAAGAAGTTCCGCATCGCTTTGCGTATTACGATGCCAGCCGCGGCTCACTGCCGACCGAGCACGGATTTCGGTTGTACGATAACAATCTTGATAGCGCACCGCC
>CAYFJO010000131.1:0-25055 GCA_964343305.1 uncultured Pirellulaceae bacterium
GCATCCTCTGGCTCGGCTTCACGCACTCTGGACGCTCGACGGGCTCGGCGCGCTATCGGCCACAGCACTCGAAGCCGCGCTCATAGACAGTCACGCCAGCGTACGACGAAACGCCGTCCGGATCGCGGCACGAAACGTCGTTGATGTCAACCGGTTGGCGTCGTTGGTTGATGATCCCGACGCAAAGGTCCGTCTCGAACTCGCCTCGACGCTGGGAGCATACGATACCCCGACAGCCAGCGCCGCGCTCGCCAGACTGGCAGTCGGGTCGAACGAGGACCGTTACATGATGGCCGCCGCCATGAGTTCGCTGAATCAGCGCAATGTGTCGGCCGTCCTGGCTGCGGTCATCCAGTCCGCCGGCCGTGGAAGCGACCCCATCACCATGGAACTGATCGGACAAGCCATTGCGATGGGTAAGAAAGAATCGATCGGCGGCGTGATCGAACTGGTGTGCTCGCGGCAGAGCGAGCGTCCTGAGAAAAGTAAGTTTGAGGCCCTGGCACGCGTCCTCGATGGTTTTCGGTCGCGCGGGTTGCCTGCCGACACTCTTCCGGGAACAGCCAGCGACCGCATCGCCGATACCATTCAGCAGGCTCGTACGGCTGCTGCGAATCATGCGACGGCTGAAGACGTCCGCGCCGCGTCCATCCAATTACTGGGGCGTGAAGAGGCTCGCCGGGAAGACGATTTCATGCTGATGCAGCGTCTTCTGGTTCCTCAATCGCCTGTCGTTCTCCAGCGGGCTGTCGTGGCGCATCTGGCACGGCGCAGTGAGCCTTCAGTGGCGGAAGTTTTGCTCGCAGGTTGGCAGTCACACAGCCCGGAACTACGCAGTCAAATTCTGGACGTCCTCGCGAGTCGGGGATCGTGGGCCGAGTCGCTTCGCGGGCGTCTGGAAGCCGGGACGATCCGCGCCGGTGAGCTGAGTGCTCCAATTCGACAGCGATTACTGGACCGCGCCAAGAATGCACCGCAGTGGCAAAAAGCTCTGGCCACCAAAGCGTCGACCAGTCGCGCCGAAATACTGCGCCAGTTCCAACCTGCACTGCAACTGGATGGTGACAGCAAGCGAGGCGCCGTTGTGTTTCGCAAGACGTGCATCAACTGTCACAAGGTCAAGGACGAGGGACACGAGGTGGGGCCTAAGCTTGCATCGATCACCAACAAAACGAAGGAAGCGCTACTGACTTCAATTCTCGACCCCAACGCCGCGGTCGACGCGAAGTACTTCAGCTACTCGATCGTCACTGACGACGGTCGAATTCTCACTGGGAACCTGGAAACCGAGACGGGCAGCAGCATCACGTTGCTCGCAGCCGGGGGTAAGCGTGAAACGGTCCTGCGACGCGACATCGAAGTCCTTCAGGCATCCAGCAAATCTTTAATGCCTGAAGAACTGGAACAGGAACTCAAACCTCAGGACGTCGCCGATCTGATTCAGTTTGTTCGTGACACGTTTCGGTGAATCGATCTTACAACGGGAAGAGAATCAAAGAGACTTCCGAAGTCCAAGTGGACTTCGGAAGCCGGACCCGAAGCGGGTTGCCCCCGCCCGCCGCAGGTCGAGCGCGGTGCTCGTGGTACTCTAATCGAGTTTTTTGTCAAAATCCGGCGGAAGAAAGGTGAAGTTCTTTTGAAAATCTTGAGGCAGCACCGTACAGGTTGGCGCAACCTGTTGCAAGTGAACAAGATAGGTTTCACATCGCCAACTCGAATGCGTCAAATTTCTTTTGTCAGGGGCGGGCCGCTGATAACGTTTCCGCCTCTCTCATATAATGAGATCAGTACACGGAAGAAAACATGTCAGCGCAGCGAATCGACGAAATTCTGGGGCCCCTAACATCTAGCCAGCGTGAGGCCGTTCAGCATGTCGAAGGACCTCTGCTGATTCTCGCTGGGCCGGGCAGTGGCAAGACGCGCGTCATCACTCATCGTATCGCCCATATGCTGTATCAGGGCGTTGCGGCGCGTCAGATCCTGGCGTTGACGTTCACCAACAAGGCCGCTGAGGAGATGCAATTGCGGCTGGAGCGTCTTGCGCCTCGGCAACCGGTTTGGATGGGAACGTTTCATCGATTTTGTTCGCGGCTGCTCCGTCAATATGCGTCGATGGTCGGGCTGACAGAGAATTTTTCGATTTTCGACACACAAGACAGCAAACGGGCGCTGAAACAAACGGTGGAAGACGCTGAAATTGATTTGACGCACACGTCGCTAGACCAGATTGCCTCGACAATTAGTTGGGCGAAAAACGAAGTGGTTCCTTCGGAAGACTACGCCGGACGATCTGGCAACGTCGTGGGGGGACTCGTCGAGCGCATCTATCCCGAGTACCAAAAACACCTCTTGCGATCCAACGCGGTGGACTTTGACGATCTGTTGCTGCACGTGGCACGGCTGTTACGCGACAACGACGAATTGCGCCACGCGCTGGACGAACGATTTCGCTATATCCTGGTCGATGAGTATCAGGACACAAACCTCGCGCAATACACGATTGCTCGCGCGCTCTCACAGGATTATCCGAACTTGGCGGTCGCTGGCGATCCGGATCAATCGATCTACGGTTGGCGAGGCGCGAACCTGGACAACATTCTTGATTTCGAACGAAACTATCCCGACGTC
This sequence comes from uncultured Pirellulaceae bacterium, assembly GCA_964343305.1. Lineage (GTDB taxonomy): Bacteria > Planctomycetota > Planctomycetia > Pirellulales > Pirellulaceae > CAYFJO01. Next base: position 2,629 of record CAYFJO010000131.1, read on the forward strand.
GCCGTGGTGCGACTGGAACAAAACTATCGCAGCACACCCAACATCCTACGGCTGGCCGACCATTTAATTACGTTCAATGTGCGCCGAAAACCCAAGTCGCTTTTCACCGACCGCCCCGAAGGGTTGCCGCCGCGGCTGGTCATCCATCCTACCAGCAAAGACGAAGCCGATCAGATCGCTCAGCAAATTGCCCGTGACGTCGAATCGGGCAACCGACGCTTTCGCGACTTTGCAATCTTCTATCGGTTGAACGCGCTGTCGCGTGGTCTGGAAGGTGCGTTGCGATCGATGAACATTCCTTATGTGATCATCAAGGGCCTGGAATTTTATCAGCGCAAAGAAATCAAAGACATCCTGGCGTACCTGCACGTGCTGAACAATCCGTCCAACGATGTCGCGCTGCGGCGCATCATCAACACGCCACCAAGAAAGATCGGAAAGAAGACCGTGCAAGCCGTGTCCAACCACGCGCTGCGATACGGCCTGCCGATGCTTGACGCGGTGCGCGAGGCTGCGATGATCGAATCGCTTTCAGCGCGTGCCAAGTCGGCGTTGGCCAAGTTCGTCGCGATCTATGATGAGTTGCGAGACAGAGCGACGTTGTCTTTGACCGACATCATGAAGCAAGTTCTGCAGGTGACCAACTATCACGAATGGCTTTTTAATTCGGACGATCCCGAAGACGAGAACCGTCTGGACAATATCCAGGAGTTGATCACGGCCGCCGAAGAGTTCGACGAAGATCACGGCGGCGAAGGCAGTTTAGAAGAGTTTCTAGAACAAGTCTCCCTGGTCAGCGACACCGACGAATGGGAAGCGGACAACGACCGCGTGGCACTGATGACTTTGCACGCGGCCAAAGGTCTGGAATTCCCGGTCGTGTTCATGACCGCCGTGGAGAAGGGACTATTGCCGCATGAGCGTTCCAGTGAAGAACCAGATGTTGAAGAGGAACGGCGATTGATGTTCGTCGGCATTACACGTGCCGAGGAAGAGCTAAACCTGAGTTGCGTCAAATACCGGACGTTCCGTGGCAAGCGAACGATGGCCGCTCCCAGCGAGTTCCTCAACGAACTTCCTCGGGAAGACTTGCAGGTCATCGAAACAGAGAGCATGTATCGTCCAACCTTCGAACATGATACGTGGGCGGACGCCAGTTTCGATGACGACGATTTTGTCCAGCATGCGCCGCACGAAGTCATGATCGACGTGGACGCGCCGCTGTCCAGCCAGCCATTCCAACGCGGCATGGTGGTCGAACATCCCGAATATGGCGAGGGGACGATTCTGTCGATTCGAGGGACCGGGCGCAACCGATCGGCCACGGTTCGCTTCTATGACGACGGCGACGAAAAGACGTTTCGCCTGAGCCACGCACCTTTGTCGCTGGTAACTTCGGTGGATTAATGTCGCAATCGTATCCCAAAATCGCTCAGCTCAAGACCGCGGACGACTTTCGCGCGCGGCTCGAAGAATTGGGCTTAGAGCTGCCGGTTGATGACCGCGTCCTGTCGGCCGAGGAAGGCTCTCCGCTCGCCGAGCCCATCTCGTTTGGCCCGCTAACCGCCGGCAACCGCTGGTGCATCCATCCCATGGAAGGCTGGGATGCCAATCCCGACGGTTCGCCTTCTGAGCATACGCTTCGCCGTTGGCGGAACTTTGGTCTCAGTGGGGCGAAGTTGATTTGGGGTGGCGAGGCGGCCGCCGTTCAGCCTGATGGCCGCGCGAATCCCAATCAGACGCTGGCAACATCAGGCAACCGCGCGGGACTGGCCGCGCTGTACAAAGAGTTGTTGTCCGCACATCAAGACTCATTCGGGACGACTGACGATTTTGTCGTGGGATTGCAACTTACGCACTCCGGCCGTTTTTGCCGCCCCAATTCCAAGCAACTAGAACCGCGGATTGCGTACCATCATCCGTTGCTGGATGAGAAATTCGGCATCGATCCGAGCGATCAATCCGTGGTTTGCTCCGATAGCGACATCGAACGGTTGATCGACAACTACGTCGCTGCGGCTCAGTTGGCGCATGATGTCGGTTTCCAATTCGTTGACGTAAAATCCTGTCACGGCTATTTGCTACACGAGTTCCTCAGTGCCCGGCGGCGCCCCGGAAGATTCGGCGGCGACTTCGATGGCAGAACACGACTGTTGCGCACGGTCATCGAACGAATTCGAAACGAGATTCCATCGCTGCAGGTGATGGTCCGTGTCAGTGTGTTCGACGTGCCGCCGTTCAAGACCAGTCGCGAAGTCGGCGAGCCAATGGATTATCAGAGTCACTTGCCCTACGAATTAGGCTTCGGCCTGAATCCAGCCAATCCATTCGAAATCGATCTGGCGGAACCAATCCATTTGATCAACCAACTCCAAGATTTTGGCGTGACCGCGATCAACATTTCCTGTGGCAGTCCCTACTACAACCCGCACATTCAACGCCCCGCCATCTTTCCGCCCAGCGATGGTTATCAACCGCCCGAAGATCCACTCGCGGGCGTCGTCCGGCAAATCCAAACCGCACGAGCCTGCAAAGCCGCTTGCCCAAGCATGCCGATGGTTGGCTCCGGCTACACCTATTTGCAAGACTACCTGCCGCACGTCGCCCAAGCGGTTGTGCGCGAAGGTTGGATCGACGTAGTCGGACTTGGCCGAATGGTTTTGTCGTATCCAGAATTGCCTGCCGACACGTTATCTGGCCAACCCGTGCAACGTAAACGCATCTGTCGAACGTTTAGCGATTGTACGACTGGTCCTCGAAACGGATTGATTTCTGGTTGCTTTCCACTCGATCCGTATTACAAAGAGCTACCGGTCTCAGAGGAGCTCAAGCAGATCAAGCAAGATCTCGACTGATATCGATTCATCGAGCGACCCAATAGCACGCCGAGACGGCAACACAAAGGACTGCGGAGACAATCAGCGCAATCCAGCGGCTTCGCTGTGGTTTTGGCGCGTCGGGCTCTTCCATCAGACCTTTCGTCAAGCTTTCGAAGAATACTTCCGAGTTTCTCTTTTGCGTTGGGCGAAACCTGCCGATTGTAAAATAAGCCGGGCATTCGCTCGCTCCTCATCCTACCTTTTCGCTGCCACCTTATCACCCGCCGTTTCAACACTCCCCACCTGCTTTCCTGTCGTTGCGTTTTGGCACATTCGTCGTCGTGCGCGCAGGCTTGCATTTGTACCCATGCATTGCTCGATCCGACTTCGATTGATCGTTGTTGTCGCAATTTCCGCGTCACTGTACTCGGCTCGCGGATTCGGCGAGACGGCGTTTCCCCCTAGCCGGGACGCTGATTGGACGTTGACTCGTTTGCCGGATGTCGATCAGCAGAACTTGCCGACCTATTCGTACTTTGGATCGGCCAATCAGAGTTACTTTGACAGCAATGATCTGCAACCAACTTCCAAGGCGTTCGCTGGTTATCAGGCCGCGGCGGCATTGAAGATTGCCAAGCCGAGTTTTAGCTTCGATCCCTCGATGATCACGATTCGTGGTAACGACCTGTCGCTGAAGACTTTTGCCTGGCGATATGCCCCAAGTGTTCGAATGACTTTGGCGAAAGAGCTGTCGTCGGGCATTGAAACGGGAATCGAGTTTTGGAAGTTCGGGGCTTCGGCAAGAGATTCGCTCGCGGCGGATGCCGGGTCGTTTCTCATCTCGCGGCCAGTGCCGACAGCGACGAGCGGTTTGCTGGCCTCTGGGCCCGCGTCGATGGATGCCAACGCTGAGTTCGGTGTTTACTCCGTGGATGCCTTGGCAGGAATCAGGAGCCGGTTGCTAATGCTGGATTCACACTTTGGCGCCGGCATACGATACGCCGAGACCTCCCATTCCTACCATGCATCGACAGGGACCGATCGCGTGATGGCAACGCAGAACACAAACGGAATTGGGCCGCTGTTCTTTGTCAACTTTCGCTATCGACTTCGCGACAACTTGTCGCTGGTGTTGAATAACCAAACGGCCTTCCTGATCGGCGACTATTCGTACCAAGTCGTGCAGACGACCAATGCCGGCACGGAATATGCGAGAAACTCGGACAATGTTTTGATGCAGACTCTGCAATCGCAGATCGGCATCGATTGGACAGTCGAATCGCCGGCGGGGATTGTTTTCTTCCAAGCAACTTGGGACATTCAAGAATGGTACGACTCGATGCGAAATTCGACCGGAATCCTCGGCGCGCAAACAGGTCTGCTGGCGCACAATCTCAGCTTCGGCGGCTTGGCGATCTCCGCGGGCATCACTCGATAACCTGACTCAACATGTTGACGGTCGACCCACACCCATTGCTGGACTTACGAGCGTTCGTCACGGAGTTTCCCCAACCGTTGGGAAAGCTCGCCCCGACGGACGAACTGATTACCATGTTGTCTTTGGACGCGTCTGCTCCATTGACCAGTGACGATGATGTCCGAACTGCCGTACGCGATCTGCTGCGTCATGGTGGATTCAAGCCAACGGGGCGTAACAAACCCGCGTCCGAGTATCTGATCAAAGCGACCAGTTCGGGTGCGCTGTCGTCGATCAACGTTGCCGTCGATGCATGCAATGCCGTGTCGCTTCACAGCGGCCTGCCAATCAGTGTCATCGATCTCGATCTGGCACAGCCGCCGCTAGTGATCCGAATTGCCCCACCAAGTACTTCTTACGCGTTCAATCCGTCCGGCCAGACGATCGATGTCGGCGGTCTGTTGTGTTTGTTCGACGGGGAGGGTGCCTGCGCAAACGCCGTCAAAGACTCACAGCGCACGAAGACCAGCGGTAACACACAGAAGACGCTATCGCTCATCTGGGGCACAAACCAGTTAGCCGGCCGAGCGGAAGATGCACAGGCATGGTACCACCAACTTCTGCAAGCACACGGTGCAACCTTGGAAAGCCACTCGCCCTAAACGGGATTATTCATGAACCGTGGTCCAAATGACGTAATGTTTTCTGTGAAGAGAAGTTGCGGCTATCTTGCCTGAAACACCGTGCAAATTCGAATCCACACTAACCCGACGCGCAAGCGAGGGTTTTTGGACGTCGCCCCTCGCTTGCGCGTCGGGTTAGTGAATAATCCGGGCTAAACGGTTTTCTCCAGCCGCAACCCTTTGGGGACAAGATGGGGTTCCGACAACTCAAAGATCCATTTCACACACAACGCCAGACAAGCTGCGGGGATGGCACCTTCCATCATCGTGAAATTGTTCCTCAGCCGTAGTCCCGCCATGATGGGTTCGCCGTAGCCGCCTGCCCCAATCAACCCGCCCAACGCCGCGTAGCCAACGTTGATCACGGCCGTCGTTTTGATGCCGGCCAAGATCATTCGCGACGCCATCGGCAGTTCGATGAGACGTAGTCGAGCCCACGGTGTTAGGCCCAACGCCTCGGCCGACTCCTTTAGCGAATTGGGCACGTCGGTCAAGCCCGTCATCGTATTTCGAATGATCGGCAGCAGACTGTACATGAACAACGCCAGAATTACCGGCAACGGGCCGAAGGTCGGCAGGCTCATCCAAGCGAGCAAAACCGCAAAGACAATTAACAGAGCCAAACCGGGAATCGTTTGGATGATCTCTGCCGTACCAACGATCAATTGGCCTGCGACAGGTTTTTTGGCAGCGACCACACCCAACGGCACGGCAATAAAGATTGCCGCAAAGAGTGACACAGAGACGAGCAGCAAATGCTGGGCGGTGCGATGTGCGATGCGTCCAGCAAGGCCCGTTTCGTGGGCTTCGACTTGAAGCCCCAGGTTGTCAATGATGAAATTCTGAGCGACGACTTGCTCTGGCCGGCTGTACAACTCCACCTTTTGGTTGAGCACCAGCATCTGGGCGTCATCGATTTTCCCTTCGAGCTTTTTGACTTCCGCAATGAACTTCGGGGCACGATCAGCGAGATCTTCGCGATAAATGAACAACGCGTGGTACTTGGGAAAGAACTCCAGATCGTCGTGCAGCACACGGAGATTGTATCGTTTGACGCTGGCATCCGTTGAGTAAACGTCAGTCGCCTGAGCGTTGTTGCCGACGACCGCATCGTAAGCCAACGCGTGTTCGAGTCCACGAACTTTGGTCTGGGGCAAGTCATACTTCAGCTTGAGATTCGGCCAGCCATCGGAACGTTCCATGAATTCGATGCTGAATGCGAAGCTCAATTTGGGATGCTCTTTCAAGTCCGAGATGTTCTCGATCCCTAGAAAATCGGCGGTTTGCTCAGTCATGCCAATGGCATACGTGTTGTTGAATCCAAACGGAGCCAACATCTTGATGCCGTCCTTGGCCAGGCTCTGCCTTAGCGCTTCGTTGTCCGGAAGATGTTCGCCGGCAAAGATCTCTTCCCGCATCGTGCCAGTGTATTCGACGTAGACGTCGAGTTCGTCTTCTAGCAGACCTCGATAAGCCTGCGCAGTGCCGAGTTCCTTGACGTGTTTCACGCGAAACCCGCGATGCTCGGCCAGTAGCGACGCCATTTCGCCAAGGATCGCCGACTCGGTGAACGCCTTTGATCCAATGCGGACCAACGGCCTTTCTTCCGCAGGCTTGCCCGCCGACTCACCTAGCAAAATGACTGCGATCAGGATTTGATTCACAACACTAACTCCCCAAAGTTTCAAGCGGACTGCGCTGGGCGTTGATGAAGGACGTGACAAACTTGTCTTCAGGCCGCAAGGCAAGATCTTCGAGCGACCCGCGCTGCAAGATGGCTCCGTCCTTCAGTAGACAAATCACGTCAGCCAGAAAGCCCGCTTCGCCAATGTCGTGCGTGACCATGACGACGGTTTTGTGAAGCGTCTTGAAAATCTCGCGCAGTTCACCTTGCAACTCGGATCGAATCAACGGATCGAGTGCCCCCATGGGTTCGTCGAGCAAAACGACATCGGGATCGAGAAACAAAGCCCGCATCAGCGCGACGCGCTGGCGCTGGCCGCCAGAGATCTGCGTGGGAAACCGATCGACCGACTCCGTTGGCAGATGTGTCAACTCCATGAGTTCGAGCAGGCGATCGTCGATCCAACTGGGATCATGGTTCAGGTGCCGCGCAAGCAGCGTCACATTGTCACGGATCGACAGGTGTGGAAAGAGTCCACCATCCTGGATCATGTAGCCCATTTTGTGCCGATGCTCGCGAAGATTCTCCGGTGTCAGCTCGGCCCCATCGAAATCTACGCTGCCCGTGTCGGACTGGATTAACCCAACGATCACCCGCAACAACGTTGATTTGCCACAACCGCTGGGCCCCAGCAATGCAGTTGTCTTACCGGGTTCAAACGTCAGATCCGTCGGCTGAAGCGCCTGCAGGTCACCGAATCGTTTGCTGACGTTTTTCAGTTCTAACATGCGAAGCCAGTGCCCCACGGATTTGGGAAAGGACGTCATCAAGGTATCGCGAAACGACGGATACGTCCACCGTTCGCACGTTCTCAATCTCTTCCGAAAAGTAAGACGTCGACTGTTTACGGGAAGTAACTTTCGAATGCGGACCAATAAAAATTAAACAGATGCCACGCGCCGAGTGGCGTCCAGCACAGTCCCAAATAGAATCCAAAGCGTTCCGTCCACGCGGTCGAACGTCGATAGATACGCACTCCATTGCTGCTGATCAAAATCGCTAGACAAAACCAGAAACTCGTCAGGGGCATGACGTAGTATATGCATGCCAACGCCATTTGCCCGTTACTTGAGTTGCCGTCGTAGCGATTCGCAATGATTGGTGGCAACATTAACAACGCACCAATGGCCAGCGTCAACCACAAGGCCGCTCCCAGCCCGAATCGCTTGTCTCGCCAACCGCGAGCCACCGGGTAAATGATGCCCGGCAGCGACAATCCAATGAGAAACGCCGTCATCCAGTCACGAATCGTACCCGCTTCGCCATCGTTGACGTCGCCGGCATTGGGACTGAACCACGTTAAACCGACCGCCACTCCTGCCGTCAAGACCAGTAGTCGAGCAATGGTCAAGCGATCTCTGCGACCAGCGGGCATCTTGTCGCCCTGGAGTTATTTGAACACGAGTGATACGTTTTGTTTTTCGTGAACGGAGCCAACGATGCAGGCCGCCACGGCACCGGCATCGCGCGCGCGGTTCACCAATTCCTTGGCGCGATCTTCCGACACGCTGATCAATAACCCGCCGGAAGTTTGTGCGTCGAACGCAAATTCCATTCGCAACGCATCCGGTGATCCTTCCGTCCGCATCGCGGACTGTAGGAAACTTCGATTTGTGGCGCTGGCTCGCGTTTTGTTGCCACGTTCGGCCAGTTCCGCCGCACCGCTGAGAAGCGGAAACTGATCCACTTGCAACTGAATTGTGACGCCGCTGGCTTGGGCCATTTCGTTGGCATGTCCAGCGAGCCCAAAACCGGTAATGTCTGTTGCTGCCTGGGCATTCGTCGCATGCGCCGCTTCACTTCCGGCGGCGTTTAGGGCCCTCATACTGTCGACCGCCGTATTCATGACGTCTTCTGGACACCGTCCTGCCTTGAATGCAGTCGTGACAAACCCGGTTCCAAGTGCTTTGGTCAAAACTAGCACATCGCCCGGTTGGGCCTTGCTATTCGTGATGAGATTGTCCGGCTCGACGACGCCGGTGGCGGACAGTCCGTATTTGATTTCCACATCACGAACCGAGTGACCTCCGGCGATGACCGCCCCGGCCAGCTTCACTCGCTCGGCGCCACCGGCGAGGATTTCACCGAGGATGCTCAACTCAAGCTTATCGTCGGGAAAGCCAACGATATTCAACGCCGTTGTCGGTCGAGCGCCCATCGTAAAGATATCGCTCAGCGAATTGGCCGCCGCAATCTGCCCGAACGTAAACGGATCATCGACCAACGGCGGAAAGAAATCCAACGACTGGACAATCAGAAGATCATCGCGCAATCGATAAACACCGGCATCGCTAAAATCTTCGGCTCCGACGACCAGATTCGGATCGTCAAATTTGGGCAACCCTTGCACAACCTGTGCAACGCCTTCTTGAGGCAACTTGCCCGCTCATCCTGCACAACTGGCGTAGTCGACGAGTCGTTTCTTTCGTCCCCAAAGTGACATAAAACTCTCCGGGTCATTCTGCGTGGTGCTGATTATTCGCGATGATCGAATCGACGACCTTCCCGTGGTCGCTTACGCAGTCTTCGATGAGATTGCTTGTAAATACAACGTGGCCGGTTGGTTTACCCTCAAGTGTGACGGCTTTCGTAGTCGTACCAGAAAAGACGTTGCCGCTGATTCCAATCTGCGACGTTCCTTCGAGTACCAAACCCGCGACCGCGCGATCATTAGGCCGCCGCTTGTCTTCGCCTTCACCGATATAACTACTGGAAAAGCTGTTGCCAGTCACCGTGATGCGTCCACTGTTGGATCCGATTCGCAACGCGTCGGTTTTCATAATTGTAAAGGTGTTGGCCGACACGGCACATCCGTGGGCGTCTTTCAAATTCACGCCACCACCATTGTGCGCGATGACGTTGGCGCTGATCGTTATGCCGTAGCAATCTCGGTCGAGGATCACCGCCGTGCCGTTGCATTCTTCGATCATGTTGCCAGACAAGACGCTGCCATAGGTGTTCTCGATGAGCACTCCGTGGCCAAGATGGTCGTCCAGACAGTTGCCTGTCATGCAAAGGTTAAACGCATCAGTACAGTGCAATGCATCCTGGTTTTCTTCAAACTGGTTCGACGAAACAACGATGTCGTGACAGCCGGGCAGGTTCAACCCCGTGCCTTTGTTGTACGTGATCAGCGAATCGCACACTCGCGGGTCTTCGTAACAATGGTCAAGCAAAATGCCGTCGCCGCCGTGGTAGCTGACCGTGACACCGTCGATGAAGATTTCGTTGATGTAGTGAGCTTCGATCCCGTGGCCGCTGTTTTCGTTGCCAGTGATTCGAAAATTGGCCAAGCGAATCCGCCACAGGCGGTTCTTCTTCGTGTCTTTCTCAATTTCGACGTGCTTTATCAACAATGCTGGCTTACCTTCTTCGTTCACATTCTTGATGTGTGTCGACGTGCCATGTCCTTCAATACAAACGTCCTCGGTCGAAAGAACTAGCGGTTCGCTGATTTCAAATTCGCCCGCGGGAAGCTGAACCAGCCCGCCTTCAGGCGGAAGCGCATCGAGTGCGGCTTGCAGCGTTGGATAATTTGAGGCGTCGATCGCGGGCCGCGCACCGGGAAGTCCCGTCGGCTTGGTGGAATCGTCACCTGTGAGAAACTGGCTGGCCGCAAACAGGCCAACTGCGACAATAGCGAGCAGCAACATTTTGTTGTTCATGATCGTGTCCTTGTGTAGGCCGGAACAAGTCCGCGCCATTCCGGCATTTGCATCGGGATAGCCGGAACTGCGCGGACTTGTTCCAGCCTACTTGATTCCACTTACAATTTAACATCTTGTCCGCCATCGCGCGCCGATTGCAGACACGCTTCCATCACCTGCTGAGTTTTCAAAGCGATGTCTCCCCAGAACGGATCGGGGTGGCCAGAAAGTGCCAACTCAGAAAATGTGCGGAACAAATTCGTTTCTTGGGCATTGGGATGTCCGCTGCTGTATTCATTGGCTTCAATTTGCTGGACGTGCCGTTCCATATTGAAATCGCAACCTGCCAGATCGAACACAGCATTGTTAACATCGAACGTGACCGAACTGCCAAAGTAAGGCAACACGAAATCGTTTAACTGCAAATTCCCCTTCGTGCCGCTCACGTTTACCCATTGCTGGTGTTCAGTGATGAACGAGCAATAAAAGCTCGCCGAGACATCTCCGTCGAAGAACATTTCGCCAGAAAACTCCACAGGCACTGGCGAATCGCTTTCGGCGCCGCCGAGTTGTTTCAGAATTCGGCCCGAAACCCACTTGGGCATTGACCAATTCATCGCCCACAGCGCGAATCGAATGTTGTACCAACCAAGATCGCCCAAACAACCGTGCGGCTCCAGCCCGCTGGTTGTGCGAATGTTTCCCCGCAGCCACTGGTCATCCGCACAAAAACTGAACTGCGACGCAATGCGGCGAAACGTGCCGATGCTCTCGCCGTTGTCGAACACTTCGCGAATCTTGTCCAACCGTTTGCTGTGGCTGAACATCACGCCGTCCATAAACTGCACGTTGTTCCGGCGGCATGCGTCCAGCATTTCGACCAGCGACGCTTCGTCCACCCCACAAGGTTTTTCGCACATCACATGCTTGCCAGCCTCGGCTGCGCGCAACACCCATTCTTTGCGAATGCCGGTGGGCAGCGGAATGTAAACCGCGTCGATGTCGTCACTGGCCAGCAACTCTTCATAACTGCCCAAGGCACGAGGAACGGGCGCAAAAGGCACTTGCCCTTGGCAAGCGTCGATAAACTGCTGGCTACGACTCACATCGCGGCTGGCCACGGCCGACAAAGTTGCGTTCGCTGCGTTCCAAATCGACTTCCAGTTCTTCTGTGCGATCGTGGCAGTCCCAACAATCCCCCACCGGCATTGCGCGTCAGTCATTCCAATTCATTCCAAACTTTATCGTGGTGTCATACATTGATCAATCACGTCGAGAAGCTGGAATTATAGCTCGTGCCAAAGCAATTTCGTAGGGCAAGGCCGATTGTGTAGCGTCCAAATCGTGTGTTGCTACCGACCAGACTCAAGATTGGGACACTACCGCTGATTGACGATTCTGCCGATTTGCTTACACGTAAATCGCTACAAGAAACACAAAAAGGCGCGAAAAGGTTTCTGTGTGTTTTTGTACTTTGTCCCGCAGCTTGAGCAGCGCTCCCGGACGCTGGTCGAGCAGGCAACGTTTGGTCCGGCGACGTGACGACGCCATGGGGGAATTCGATTCCTTCAGTCAGCGACCGACTGGTTGAGCGGGCACGGTTGGTTAATAATATCAACTCGCAATTCTCTAACCCGATCGAACACAGGATACGAAGCTATGTCACGCACCCAATCGATGTTGTTCCTGCCGGCCTTGTTACTCACTCTTGCGTCCACCGGATTCGGCGACGATAAGAAGTCGCACGATGCGATTACACCTGTCCCGCGACAAGGCGGCTGGATGAAGCGGCACGAAAGTTTCAATAAACGCGTGGCCGAAGGGAACGTCGATCTGGTCTTCATCGGCGATTCGATTACACAAGGCTGGGAAGGTCGTGGGAAGAAGGTGTGGGAGAAATTCTACGGCAAGCGAAACTCCGTCAATCTTGGCATCGGCGGCGATCGGACTCAGCACGTTATCTGGCGGTTGGACAACGGAAACGTCAAAGACATCTCGCCGAAAGCCGCGGTGGTGATGATCGGCACGAACAACTCCGGCAGCAACACGCCAGAACAGATCGCCGAAGGTGTAACGGCGATCATCAAGCAGTTGCGAACAAAATTGCCTGAGACAAAGGTCCTGCTGTTGGCGGTCTTTCCACGCGGTGCCAGCGACGATGACAAACGCCGACAGGTTAACCTAAAGGCCAACGCAATCTTCGCCAAACTGGACGATGGCGAGCATGTGCACTATCTGGACATCGGTCCAAAGTTTCTCAATGACGAAGGTGTGCTAACACGCGAGATCATGCCAGATCTGTTGCACTTGAGCGAAGCAGGCTACACAATCTGGGCCGAATCGATCGAAGCAAGCTTGGTGAAACTGCTAGGTGAGTAGTGCTCTGATGAACAAGAAAGCGTTGGGTCGCACGGGTCTCGAAGTAACTCAACTCGGCTACGGCAACATGGGCCTGCGCGGTCCCAACACTTGGGGCGTGCGCGCGGTCGACGAGGAAGCGGCAGACGAGTTTCTGAACCGAGTGCTCGACGTGGGAATCAACTTCATCGACACGTCGCCCGACTATGGCATCAGTGAGCAACGGATCGGCGATTACATTAGCTCGCGGCGGAATGAGTTTTATCTCGCAACGAAATGTGGTTGTGCTTATACGCAGCACGAGAACCACATCGAGATCGATCACATTTGGAAAAAGGACGTCGTCCAGCAAAACATCGACACCAGTTTGCGACGTATGAAAACCGATTACGTCGATCTGCTGCAATTCCACGGTGGCGATGCCGAGACGCTCCAGCGTGAAGGCTTGATCGACTTGCTTTTGAGTCTTCGCCACCAAGGAATTGTCAAACATATTGGCGTTTCTAGTTCGTTGCCACACTTGCCCGGAATGATTGATCTCGGCGTATTCGAAACGTTTCAGATTCCCTACTCGTGCCTCGCGCCGCAACACCAAGATTGCATCATGCGAGCGGCCGAGACGGGCGCGGGCATTATCATTCGCGGCGGTATTGCGCACGGTGGCCCGGATGCCGAGATTCAACGTCCCGCGCTGAACGATGTTTGGGCTCAGGCAAAGCTCGACGAAATTCTGCCCAGTGAGATGAGCCGCGCCGAGTTGATTCTGCGCTACACGCTCAGCCATCCTCATTGCCACACCACAATCGTTGGCACCTGCAACGCGGACCATTTGGCGGAGAATCTCGCAGCCCTTGAAAGGGGGTCGTTGGTGGCAGAATTGCTGGACGAAATCTCGGCGGGTGTTCAAGCTGTGTTGGACTGATTCTTACAACCTGCAGCACAAGGCCACGTCCGCTTAGTCGCGAGCTGGAGTTTGATTAAGGTGTGCGCGCCCGCTGGACTTCATTCTCACAGTCAGTTCGCCGGAACTGCTCGGAGATTGTTCCGACCGCATTTGGTTGCGGCCGAAGATGATGTAATTTTGGCGGAAGATTATTCTGAGTTGCTCGATGTGGTGAAACAGGCGTTAGACTCGTTTGAAACGATTGGGCGCGAACCGGACCGGCTGAACCGCGAGGGGCTGGTGAAGCATTTGGGTTGAGCTTTCTGGTGCAGATCCTCTGCTGCATCACTTGAGATGCCAGTCGTGGCCGTCGGCCATGATGCTGGTGTTGATCTTGAGCAACTTCTCTTTGAGTTCACTCGTCAGTTTGGAATTCTGAGCCGCGATGTTGTTTTGTTGCTGGGGATCGTTGGCCAAGTCGAACAATTGAAAGTTCGTGTATTTGCCCGTTTTGATTTTGGGAATCCACGATTCTTGAAACATGTTATTAGCCGAGAGTTCATAGTCACGCTCGGCGACCAGCGAGTAGTTGCCGTCGCGCATGGCGACGATGGGGCGCGAGCGTTGCAAATGCCAGAACAAAGGTTGATGTCGAGCAAAATCTCTCTCGCGTCCAGTCAAGATCGGCGAGAGATCAGAGCCGTCGAGATGTCGATCGGGTTTGTCGAGGCCGAGCAGTCCGCACACGGTCGGCAAAACATCGACTAAGCCGGCGGGTTGTTTTGCCACGGTGGCTTCGGCGATCGTACCGGGCCAACTGAAAATTCCCGGTACCCGAATTCCACCTTCCCAGTTCACTCCTTTGCGGCCGCGCAATCCCCCAGTGCGATCGTCGCGATAGCTACCGTTGTCCGAGGCGTAGATGATCAATGTGTTTTCGGGTGTGTCGACTTCTTGGAGTTTTGTCAACAGACGAGCAACCGCGCGATCGGTGTTGTCGATCGTGCCGGAATAAATCGCGGCTCGGTCTTTCAACTCGCCGTAGCCTTTGACGATGTCGTCCGGCGCGGCGATCGGGGCGTGCGGCTCGTGGAACCAGACGTTTAGGAAAAACGGCACCTTGGTGTCGCGGTGCATGTCCAGCCATGTGATCGCTTCGTCGACCACGATCTGGCACGAGTAGCCTTCGAGTATTCCTACCGGTGTCCCGTTGCGAATGAAGTTGCCCGGATTCTTGTGACTCGGTTCCGCGTTATTCCACGTGGCAAACCAGTAGTCGAAGCCGTGCTTGTCCGGCGTCGGTTTCTGGCGATCTTTGGTCGGCAAACCGAGATGCCACTTACCGACGTGGGCCGTTGCGTAGCCCGCCTTCTTCAAAACTTCTGCCAACGTAACCTCTCGTTCGAGCAAGTGTGAATTCTGACTCGCGTCGTGAATCCAACTGTAAACACCCGCCCGGATGTGATGCCGGCCGGTTATCAGCGTCGCCCGTGACGGCGAACAGACGGCACACCCAGAATAGAAGTCCGAAAACCGGGTTCCTTTCGCCGCCAGTCCATCGAAGGTTGGCGTCTTTACCGGCCCGCCGTAGCAGCCAATATCTTGGTATCCCAGATCGTCCGCCAACAACATGACAACGTTGGGCCGCCGCTCATCCGCGGAAGCAACAATGGCGAGTAGCAGGGAGATGCAAAAAACAGTTTGTTTCATCGTTGATTCCTAGCAAGAGTACGGGACATGGATGTGTGCAAGTTCGTGAGGTGTTAGTGTACCTTGCGCGATCGTGACTCTCAAATTGATGTTCTTCCAACCGGCGACATCGTTCATCGAACATCGTGGCGCAGTGCGAACCAGTTGCATCGTTGTTGATCGAGGGTCGCCGTGCATCTGCTTTTAGTTTGTAACTGAATGTCTCAGCGGATAGATTAGGGCCAGTCCCATCAACACGAATCGCGATCGAACCGGACAGGAAATCATGATGACGAAGACGCTCTGCTTTGTTCCCTGCATAGCTGCGATCATCGCCCTGCATCCGACGATCGCGTGGTCCGAAACTTATAAGTGGATCAACGTCACGAACGATGCCGCTTATCCGCCATGCGACGGCGCTGGAGCGTTGATGTTCAACGATCGCATGTACTTGTTGGGCGGATGGAACCCGCGCGACAAACAGCACTTTCCGAGAATCTGCAACAACGCGGTCTGGAGTTCGCGCGACGGTGCGAAATGGACGCAGGAAAAGGAAAACACCTTTCTCGACAAATCGTTCGATCCCAAGTCCGATTGGGAAGGCCGCCACACCGCTGGTTATGCGATCTACAAAAACAAGATGTGGATCATCGGCGGCGATGCGAATCAAGGGCATTACCAAAACGACGTCTGGAATTCGACGGACGGAAAAACGTGGACGCTCGTCGATGACGACGTCCCGTGGGGACCGCGAGCGCTGCATTACACGGTTGTACTCGATGACAGGATCTGGGTGATCGGCGGACAAACGATGCCCGGTTTTGCCGCTGCCAAGGAAAGATTCCACCGCGACATCTGGACAACGACCGACGGCAAAAGATGGGAGCAAGTCAATCCCAAAGAACCGTATTGGTCGCCGCGCGGCATGATCGGCGGCAACGTCGTTTTCAAAGACCGCATCTGGATTCTCGGCGGCGGGACCTACGATACGCCGACGACACCAATGCGAAACTTCTACAACGACGTTTGGAGTTCAGCCGACGGTATTAATTGGACCCTTCACAGCGAGGCCGCGGAGTTTCCACCGCGACAATATCACGACGTCGGGGTGTTCGACGGACGCATGTGGGTGCTCGAAGGGTACCACCGCAACGGCGGCAATCGCAATGATGTTTGGCACTCCGATGACGGCGTCCACTGGATTGAACTTCCAAACACACCTTGGAAGCCGCGCCACGCCGCGAGTGTTTTCGTTTTCGACGATGCGTTGTGGATGGTCGCTGGCAACAATATGCAAAAAGACGTTTGGAAGCTAGTTCGCACGTCGAAATGAGGACATCCCATGCAAAGCCGATACGTTTTCAATCGGTCGTTTTTTGCGGCCGTGCTGTGTCTACTTTCCGTGACAATTCGTGCGGGCGAGCCCGCGCAACCTGTTGGTTTCCGGCATGCTGGCGTCGTCAAGGCGTGGAACACGTACCAACACAAACTGACGTTTGGCAAAGGACAGACGCTGGCGCTGGTCGATGATGGTTGCAAGTTGTCCAAGCCAGAGTGGTCAAAGTCAGACGGTGACCATCCAAAAGTGCTCGTGACGTACGACAGTGTCGACGGGGATAACGATCCCAAGCACGAAGGCCGTGGGTATCACGGTTCGACAATCGGCATTCCTTCATCTGTCAACTACGGTGGCAAGTGGGGCGTAGCGTACAACAACCAAGTCGCCGTGATTCGCGCGCTCGAGTGTTGCCACTGCAACGTCACCGACGGCAAAACGGTCGCGGCGGCGCTGCAATGGGTCATTGATCATCACAAGAAGTACCGAATCACGACGACTTGAAATCCAATCGAAGGGACGAAGGAATATGAAACGCACTATCGTGGCCATTGTAATCGCTGCTTTTCTTTCAGCGTCGACGCTTGCACAGCAACAAGCTCCTAACTGGGTCAAAGTAACAGACGCTGCCGGATGGACGCCGCGCGACTCACAGGGTGAAGTCGTCTACAACGACAAGCTGTGGATCTTTGGCGGTTGGTTCCAGTCCTACGAGGCACCGCCGCGCGATGTGTGGAGTTCGCCGGACGGCAAAACGTGGAAGATGGTCGAAAAACAAGCGCCGTGGAAACACAGCGATCTGTCGATGTCGGTCGTCTTCGACAACAAGATGTGGTTCATGGGCGGCTGGTACAACGGGCGGCTCAAAGGCCATTCGGCCAGCAACCAGGTTTGGTCGTCGACCGACGGTGTGAAGTGGCAGCAAGCGACGGCGGGCGCTGGTTGGACACCGCGAATCGCTTCGGCCGTCGTCGTTTTCAAAGACAAAATGTGGCTGTTGGGCGGAACCGAGAATTATTACTTCGGTGACGACAAGAGTCTAAAGAACGACGTCTGGTATTCGTCCGACGGCAAAACCTGGAAACAAGCAACCGCCAACGCCGGATGGTCGCCGCGAGCCTATCATCAAGCGACCGTCTTGAACGACAAGATCTACGTCTTCGGCGGCGGCAACTATGTGCCGAAGTATCACGCAGTGAACGACGTCTGGAGCAGCGAAGACGGTGTGAATTGGATCAAGGAAACCGACGGCGCGCCGTGGCATGCGCGACTGTGGTTTTCGTCGGTCGTCTATCGCGACCACATGTGGGTGCTGGGCGGTTGGTCGAACAATCCGTCAACGAACTGGGGCGACGTCTGGTATTCAAAAGACGGCAAGACGTGGAAAGAACTGAAGTCAAAGGTCGTCTGGAAAGAGCGCCACGAACATTCAGCCTTCGTCTTTCAAGACAAACTCTGGATCGCGGGGGGCCACGCCCGTCCGTTGAGCAGCGAAGTCTGGTCGCTTGAGATTTCCCCAGACTGGTTCAAGCCGGAGTAAACAATGGAACACCGCCAACTCGGTGATACCGACCTGCGGGTCAGCTCGATCGGCATGGGTTGTGTGACGTTCGGTCGCGAGATCGACCGCGACGCGTCTTTCAAAATTCTCGACCGGGCGTTCGATCGCGGCATCACGCTCTTTGACACCGCCGAAGCGTACGCCGAAGGTGCGTCGGAAACCGTGCTTGGCGAGTGGATCGCGGACCGCCGTGTGCGCGACCGCATCGTTCTGGCGACCAAAGTGCATGGTCCGCTGACTAAAGACCACATCGCTGCGTCGGCCGACGCAAGTTTGCGGCGTCTGCGGACAGGCGTGATCGATCTCTTTCAACTTCATATCTGGGACGACGCAACGCCGCTGGAAGAAACATTGCAGGCATTGAACGCGCTCGTCGAATCCGGCAAGGTGCGATATGTTGGCTCCAGCAACTGGTCGGCGTGGCAATTGGCCAAGTCTTTGTTGCACTGTCAAGCGTCGGGGCTGGCGCGGTTGAATGCCGTCCAGCCGCCGTACAATCTGGTCGAACGTGAGATTGAACCGGACTTGCTGCCGCTGTGCGCCGATCAGCACATCGGCGTGATCAGCTACAGTCCGCTGGCAGCCGGTTTTCTCACAGGCAAATACGTCCGCGGCAAACAGGTGCCGAAGGGCACTCGATTCGACGTCATTCCCGAGCATCAGCCGCTTTACTTTACCGAACAGGGCTACGCCGCCCTGGATCGGCTCGAAAGGGCCGCCGATCAAGCAGGCAAAACGATGGTTCAATTGGCGCTGGCTTGGGTGTTGCATCAGCCGCACATCACGAGCATGCTGATCGGTGCCCGCAATACGGATCAAGTCGATCAAGCACTCGACGCCCAGCAATTGGCACTGGATGAATCGCTGCAAACGTTGCTCGGTTGATTCTGCGAAGAAGGAAATCGAATGAACATCAGACCGAACAGAGTTAAACAGAAGTTGGCTGCGGGCGAAACCGTGTGTGTTGCCGGTGGATTGGACAACGCGGATTTGATCGACCAGCTTGGACCGGCCGGATTGGACGGCATCTGGTTGGAAGGCGAACATGGACCGGTCGATTTTGCGGACATCTCGGACCTGACACGAGCCTGTGATTTGTGGGGCATGACGTCGATCATGCGCATCAATCAGAACGAGCAATCGGTCATCTACCGGGCGCTTGATCGCGGCGTTCAGGGAATTGTTGTCCCGCACGTCTGCACACGCGACGAAGCGGCGAATGTCGTCGCGGGCGGCAAGTTTGCTCCGATCGGCCGGCGGGGTATGTTCGGCAGCCGGCAAAGCTTCGGTGTGCCCGACTACCTGCAAGCCGCAAACGATCACACGTTTCTGATGGTCTTGATCGAAGACATCGCAGCCATCGAAAACCTGGACGAGATCCTGGAAGTGGACCACATCGACGTCTTCTACGTCGCTCCCGCGGACCTGGCCGCATCGATGGGACACATCGGCAGCATCGACCATCCCGACGTCCAGAAAACCGTCGATGATTCCATCGCCCGCATCCACGACCGCGGCCGCGCGAGTGGCACATTGACTAACAATACGAACGTCGCGAAATACGCGGAAGTGGGCGTGCAGTTTTTATTCACGACCGTCGCACCTTGGATCGCGGCAGGGGCGCGTGAATTCATCGATAGCTCGAAGCGATGATTTTCATCACATTTCTGCGTGATGCACTCTTGTATGATGCAGATGTGTATCATACACTTGTGTATCATGAATCCCTTTAGCTTCGGAAAAGTCGTCACACAGTCGGACTTCTGTGAGCGGCCCGGCTTGGTCAAGCAGTTACGAACTGGACTGGAATCTGGACAAAACTGTGTCTTGCTGGGCGAACGGCGTACTGGCAAGACCTCGCTGATCCACGAATCGGTGCGCCGCCTGCGATCCTTTCGGCTGCTCTACGCACAATTCTGGGCCGTCAAATCAATCGACGATGTGGCCGCGCGATTGCTGCGTGGCATCACCTCGATGCAAGCGAGGAAGTCCTGGTTGGAGAGGATCGGCAGCACGCTCTCCCACCTGCGACCTGTGATCGAATTTGACCCAATGTCCGGACAGCCCAATGTGACCATCGCACCCGGAACCAAACTTACGCCGTCAGGACTGGATGCAGTTTTTGATTTGATCGGAGAAATCAGCCAAAGCCGGCGAATCGTCGTCGCACTCGACGAATTTCAGGACATTCAGGATGTACCCGATGCTTCGGCCGTGCTGGGGGCCATGCGGGCTCGCATTCAACAACAGTCTCAAGCCAGCTATGTCTTTGCCGGCAGCATTCGACACGAAATGGAAAAGATCTTCCGCGATCCGTCGAGTCCCTTTTTCAAATCGCTGCAGTGCATCGAAGTCGGCGCGATCCGCCGCGAGGCATTTCAAAAACATCTGGACAAAAAGTTCCGCAGTGGTCGGCGCATCGTTTCGCAAGAAGCGTTTGACATGATTTTTGAACTGGCCGACGACAACCCCAGCGATGTCCAGCAGTTGTGTTCCGCTGTTTGGGCGACAACGGCCTTCAAAAACGAGGTGTGGACCAGCGAGATACAGACCGCCTTGCAGCGCATCATGGCCACCGAGCGAAAAGGTTACGAAGTCCTTCTTAATCCGCTCACCAGCAACCAGCAGAAAGTACTCAAGGCCCTCGCAACGGAAGGCGGTGCACGGCCACAATCGAAAGCATTCATGGCCGCCACAGGGATCTCACTTCCCGCGTCGGTCAAGCGAGCCCTCACTCGCCTCGTCAATCTGCAGATCATTTACGGCCCGGCGAGCAATTATAAATTCTTCGATCCGTTTCTAAAGCAATGGATTATGCGCGAGTTATGACCTGGGGGCGATTGTGCGGGCAACGGAACCTTTGCGTCAGCAAAAATATCGCTGGGCGATCGCCAAAGGGTATCAAACATGCGTGTTGAGCAGCAACTCTCGCTATCAGCGTAACCACAAAATGGGGAAGAATTACGTCAGCCGCGCAAACATCGTATGCTTTTCTTTACCGTCAATTCGTTGCTGGGCGTCGCCTTGCGCGATTGCTTCGGCGATCATTGGGAGAATCTTGTTTGCCGCGGCAAGACAGGCGTCGACGTGGCGCGGCTCATGGGCAAGTGTTGGATTGAATGCGCCGCCGGCTAAAAATCCGTGGTCCAGCATCTGTCTCGTGAACAGAGTCATGAGTGCATTGTTTTCGGGATGGTCGAAGCCCACGATGACCAGTTCAGGACGGCCGCCGGTGGTTACTGGGATGCCGTGCTGCTCGCCAAGTTGCCGCCAACCGGCGAGATACTGTGAGCCAATCTTGGCCAGATGGGACGGGACGTCGATCTGTTGCATTTTGGTAACGGACGCGACGGCTGCCGCCGGGCCGATACCTTCGGTCCAGTAGGCGCTGGAAATAAACGATGATTGCGCGGCGGACATTGTTGGTTCCTTGCCGATCACAGCTCCCATCGCGAAACCATTGCTGATTGTTTTGGCAAAGACAGCCATGTCGGGATCGACGCCGTATCTTAGATGTGCGCCGCCGAGGCACAGTCGCCAGCCAATGGAGATTTCGTCGAAGATTAATTTGGCACCGATGCGATCGGCTCGCTCGCGGATGCCTTCGAGAAATCCTGGTTCGGGATCGGTGTGGCGAGTGGGTTCCATGACGATCGCGGCCAGATCGCCCGCGTGGTGTTCGATGATCTTGTCGAGTTGATCGAGTTGGTTGTAGGCGAATGTGAGATTCGTGCCTTTCAATTGACTTGGGACGCCGGCAGGATCCAATCCCGGCAGCAAATGGCCGACCAATGCTTCGGTTCCTTCGTCGCCAAGATTTGCCGCCAGATACCAATCGTGCCAGCCGTGGTAGCCGCAGATGGCAACTTTGTCGCGCTGTGTGGCGGCACGAGCGATGCGGACCGCGACGGCCATCGACTCGCCGCCCGTGCGAGTGAAACGTGCCATCTCGGCCCAAGGGTGGATTTCCAGCAACAACTCGGCTAGGCGAACTTCGTCGTACGTCTGCTGCGTTGCCATCGAGCCAAATTGCACGCGTCGGATCACCGCAGCGTTGACATCCGGATCGGCGAAACCAAGGATGCAGGCCAAGATGCCGTTGAATGACATGTCGATGTAGCGGCGGCCGGATGTGTCGATCACTTCGCAGCCGATTGCCTGGTCGTAATAAGCGGGCCAGTGGTCCGGCGCGAACATCTCCGGTCGCTTGGACAGAAGCTGTGTGCCACCAGGAATGATTGTCTTGGCGTGGCGATATTGTTGCTGGACGTCAGCGCGGCCGCGGTGCGGCTCGATTCCCAGCACGTCGCGGACGTTGGTGCAGAAAATGCGTTCGACGTCGGTGTCGGT
>CAYFJO010000132.1:0-24927 GCA_964343305.1 uncultured Pirellulaceae bacterium
ATCGAGACCAATTCTTTTTAACTCGAAATTAGGTTAACGGCGTTGGGTGCCACTGTTTAAGAGTGACTTGTGTGCCACTGGCTCCGCCAGTGTCTGGAATCGAATCTCTCATCGAGGAACACTGGCAGAGCCAGTGGCACACGTTCAAGAGAGGGCTCAACAAGCAACCAATGGTAACGGTCAGGACTCATTGATCTGGTCCAGTCTGTTCCGCCAGTTCGATTGTGTGGTCGGGGAGCGGAAAGACGGTCAGCGTGCGCCACTCGGTCTGTGCTTACCGCAACGCGGTTATAGATCGTAGCCCAGGGTCGCGGTCTTCCGCGCACCCTGGGATGGTTGAACGACAAAGAACTTTACGCTGAAGGCGTTACACAAATCGAACGTCCCTTGAGTCTTGTTTAACGCTTTCAGCGTAAGCAGTTGGTACGAATGTAAACCCAGCGTGCGCGAAGACGCGACGCTGGGCTACGATGTTCAACCGCGTTGCGGTACATCCGAGGACATCCGAAACCGATCTTCCCTTCGTACGAGTGTTGTTGCCTTGCATGGATCTGCTGGATAAAATCGCGGCTCACCATTCCCTTATTTTTTCGTCACGCAGCGGCTCGGGTTCAACGCCTGATTGCACAATATCCCGCCAAGAAAGCTACGCCGCGATGGAAGCAAACCCGCCGACGGTGGACAAAACTTCTCCAAAAGATTCGTCGGCGAACTGTCTTGTTCCTTTCTTGAATTTGGCTCGGCTGAGCGTTCTGGCCCTTTCAATGCTGCCATTGCTGGTCGCGTTTTTTGCTGAGAAGGGAACATCCGAGGTTGTTGGCGGTCGCACCGGCCGCGTTGTGTTCGGCTGCCTCGTGGCCGGTTGGCTGGTGTGGTGGGTGTCACGACGGTGGCAAGGCCGTTTGGATGACCTGTCGTCCAAACAGGCAACCTTGTTCGACGCATTGCCGGTGCGTTTTGTGGACGTGGCCATCATCGTGACGGCCGGCTTGGGTTTGTTCTTTGAACTGTCCGTGATTCGCTGGCAATCGAGCGTGTTTCCAGTTTTTGCTTTGTACAAGAATTTCAGTTTGCTGGCTTGTTTCGCGGGACTGGGGCTTGGCTATGCCATCGCTGGGCGTCGCCACATTCCTTTGCTGCTGTCGCCCGTTGTCATGTTGTGTCAGATTCTCGTGCTAGTCACGCTGCGACATCAAATGCCGTTGGCCAGCCGCAATGCGCTGGAACTCGCACCGATCCTTGAACAACTCAGCATGGGCTTGAAAAACCTCAGCCAACTTTATGCCCTGCTTCCGCTCTATCTGATGTTAATCGCCGTGTTCTTAACGTCCGCGTTGGCCATGCTTCCCATGGGACAAGCTTGCGGACGATTGATGTCACGGAGCACGAAACTAAAAGCGTATGGACTCAACCTGTTGGGCAGCATCGTGGGAATCGCCGGCTCGTTTCTTGTCAGCTTCTTTTGGACGCCGCCGGCAATCTGGTTTGCTTCGGTTTTCATTGCGACGATCGTCTTCTTGACCTATCACCGACAGTCGCTTGCGATTGGAATCGTGTCATCCATCATTGCGGTGTTGGCACTTTGGCTGCCGGATCGATCGGATTCCATCCGACAGATCTACTCGCCGTATCAACTTCTCGAGATCGACCCAATTAGCGAGGAAATCCAACTCAGTGCCTCGGGACACTATTTTCAACGTGTGTTGGATTTGTCGGCTGACAACACAATGAAACATGACGAATTGGCCGGCGCAGCGTTGTACTACGAATTGCCTTGCTCGGTCGCGGCGAGGCCTCAAACGGTCGCCGTCGTCGGAGCGGGCATGGGAAACGACGTGGCCGCGGCACTGCGCATGGGCGCACAACGCGTCGACGCCATTGAAATCGACCCGGCGATTTTGCAACTCGGCCACGAGTTTCATCCCGAGCGGCCGTATCATGATCCGCGCGTCCGACCGATCGCCAACGATGCCCGCACGTTCTTGCGTACGACCAACGAAAAGTACGATCGTATTGTCTATGGGCTGTTAGACTCTCATACGCTTTTGAGTCACGGTTCGAGTGTCCGCGTTGATTCATTTGTCTACACCGTGGAAGGATTTCGTGACGCCTACGCTTGTCTGACGGACGGCGGCGTGCTCAGCGTTGCCTTCAGCATGGTTGACGACAAGTTGGGCATAAAAATCTATCGAATGTTGCGCGAAGCAACCGGCGGGCAGATCCCAGCGTGTATTTCCGCGCATCACTACGACCAGGCCATCGTCTTTCTCGTGCGACGAGGACCATCGCTAGATCTTTCAGAAATTATCGCAAGCAGGCCGGGCTTGACCGACTTTACCGCCAGAATGATTGCCTCGGAGCATAAAATCGAACAGTTGCAGATCGATTTGTCCACGGACGATTGGCCGTTCTTTTATATGCCGCATCGCGTTTATCCGTTTTCGTTTTTACCAATGGCGATCATCATTCTGGGATGCACGTTGGTTCTGACACGCAACCTGATGGGGATCAGCAAACCGAATCCATCTCACGTGGCTTTCTTCTTTCTTGGTGCCGGCTTCATGCTCGTCGAAACGAAGGCGATTACCGAATTGGGTCTTGCTTTTGGCAATACATGGCATGTGATTGGGATCGTGATCGTTGGCATCCTGACGATGGCGCTGCTGGCAAACATGGCCGTTGCCCGGTTTGGATTCCGCAATGTCCACGTGACCTTTGTGCTGCTGCTTGCCAGTCTCATCCTGGGTTACATGCTGGCCGGAACGAGCGATATCAAGCCAACACTTGCCGGCCGATTGGTCGCCACGATCATTTTGACATGCCCCATGTTTTTTTCAGGAATTATTTTCTCGACCGTGTTACGCAACACCGGCCAGATATCGGAATTGATGGCGGCCAACCTGCTGGGTGCGATGTTGGGCGGAATGCTTGAATACAATTCGATGTATTTTGGCTTTCGCTTCCTGTACTTGCTGGCGATTTGCGTTTATGTCATCGCGTGGGCGTTCTGCCCGCGCGGTGGTAAATGAAATTGTCCGGCTTGTCGTGTTTGGAGTTATTCCCTTTTCTCACAAAGATCTCGTCCACTGATGAATAAAGTCGCAGTCTTTGTCGATGTGCAAAACGTCTTCTACACAGTCAAGGAGAGTCACGGATGTCATTTCGACTACCAGGTGTTCTGGAACGAAGTCACGTCGGGAAGAGAGGTTGTCGGGGCATTCGCTTACGCGATTGATCGCAGAGATCCGAAGCAACGCCGGTTCCAACAGATTCTCGAGTCAATCGGCTTCGAGGTAAAACTCAAGCCTTTCATACAGCGAAGTGATGGCTCGACAAAGGGCGACTGGGACGTGGGGATTACCATCGACATGCTCGAACTCGCGAGTGAAGTCGACGTGGCCGTGCTGGCGTCCGGCGATGGCGACTTCGAGATTCTCGTCAGAAAACTGCGGGACGCCCATGGCTTAGAAGTCGAAGTGTACGGTGCGACAAAACTGACAGCGGCAGCTCTGATTCAAGCGGCGACTCGATTCGTCCCAATTGAAGGGCACTTGTTGCTGTCAAGTTAACTCAAGAGTTGCGGGAAACTTTCGGCGGGATATTAATCGTTCGCCTCTTGCCGCCGTTTTAGATATTCGCGCAACCAACGGGCATTTTGTCGCAGTAGGATCATTCCGTAGCCGTTCAGCACGCCGATGAGGACGAGTCCACCGTTGGCTAATAACATCACGTTTCGGAGAGTTGCCCCACCTTCGCCCAAACTGTCATGAATGAACATCACCATCCACAACAGTAGAAACAGTCCCGCCCCTCGCAGCCCGGCACGAAACTGGATTCCGCGTCCGCTCGCGGTGTCCGCCTTGTGGGCGACAATCAGTGCGAGTGTCTGAAGGAATTGACATGCAACAAAGATGGCGAGCGCGATGACAAGGCCGCTTTCGCGAAAAAACAGTGTCGCGAGATTTGATTTGGTTGCGCCCACGACGAGGTAAAGAATGAGGGCCGTCGAAATCGAGCCGAACAAGAAGTCGCAAATCAAACCGGATCGGGCCGTCACACCCCCGCCACCACCATGGTGTGCTGGATACTCCTTCTTGTTGTCTTTGATCGCTTCGGCGACAAGCCAGACGTGAGCATCGTCGCCCATTTCCGTCAACTGCCTCTCGATCGCGGAGCGCAAGAGAAAATACTTCAGCGAGTCACAGATGATCGCCATCCACGCTCCGGCCAGCATGAACAACAGTGGCGATTCGGCTGACCAGTCAAAGGCAACCATGCCGACAATGGGAATCGTCCCCATGACGACAAGCTCGATGCTAGATCCGATCTGTTCACGAAAAAAACCGCCATCGCGCCGCTTCAATGCGTTCGGAGCGTTTTCGTGAAAACGTTCCAAGTCGTCGTCCGTCAGCGGGGCCATGACGCTGTTGGTTGTTTGATCTGAATTCACGTGCCGGCCAACTCCGCTGATGTTTGAAACGAACGGCAGGTTTGATGCGGACGATTGTAAACCTTGCATGCTACGCCAACTAGCGCAGCGACTTTCGCCGTTCGCCGCCTACCGAAAGTCTCGGCGATCGCGGTTACTCGCGATCCATCGGCCGCGCGTTGTTCGTCGGCCCAAGATTGAAATTGCGCGGAGCTTGATTGTCCTGATTCCCCTCTTCTTCAAACGTCGCATACTCGACACCCTGATCGACCGGCATGCTGGGCGTAAATGAGCGGTTGCGGAAATTGGCTTCGTCGAAATAGGAGATCACGGGATCTTCCGGGTGGCCTGATTGGGAGTTGCGACCGGGTTTTAGGTCCAGCCCCAGCTTGTCGCCGGCAAAATGCGTGCCTTCGTAGATCGTGCCGCTTTGGAACGGCCCGGCTCCCAGCAGCCACGTGTCTTTGGATTTGCTTCGAGCCAGCGACATCCCCGATTGCCAAACGGGCTGACGTGTTTCTCGGTGATAGGCGAACACCGCAATCTTGGCGGCTCCCTGTTGGGAATTGCGTTTGGCCAGCGATACTTCAGGCAGCGCTGGCATCAAAGGCGCACTTGTGAGCATCGAAGCGGCACTGGTGAGATTCTGTTCCTGTTGCGAGAGACCCAGCGTAAATTCGTTCCCGTCAGTACCCAGAGCACCAACACGTGCTTCGACGACGAACTCCGCATCGTCCATCTCGTCTCTCAATCGGCAATTGGCGGCGATAAGCTGTTGGCGCAAGGAACTGATAATATAGTCGGCATTGACGAAGCCGACGCCTTTGATCGATCGGACGTAGTCGGTGTTCAAGTAAACGGTTTCGCCCGATAAGGCACGAAAATCGATGCGGGCGATCGCTTGGTCGACCGCGTCGGAGACCAGCAACTGCTCGGTGGCTTTGCGCGTGGTTGTCGTACCGCAACCAGAGCATACCGCGAGCCAGGCGCAGACAAGGATGAACCAATGGTTATGGAGAAAAACTTGAGGCATCAGGATTTCCGAAAACGCGAATGCGTCAACCGCACCGCTTGCGGCTGGAATAGGGGAAGAATCTTAGAGAATTCCGAAGCGAGGTTAAAGGCAGATTTCAGTCTATTCTTCGATCCCAAGCACCTTGGTCTTTAGCCATCGGATCGCTAGCAGCAGAACGAACATCAAAACCAGGCACGCGACCACCATCGTTGGAATCAACCAACCTGCGGCAAAAATGGGCTCCATCCACGGCCACATGCGTTTCCAATTGACCAGCAGGATGACGCTCCCCAGCGAGAGATAGGGACCAAAGGCAAGCTCCGTCCTGCCCGTGAACAGAAACTGTCCCAAAGCAATCACAACCGATGCTAGCGGCGCGAGAAAAAAGATCATCAGTGCTGCCTGCCAACCAAAAAAAGCTCCGACCATGGCCATCAACGTCACGTCGCCGAACCCCATCGCTTCGCGGCCCAGGGCAGCCTTGCCAATGATCCGCACGGCCCAAATCAATCCACCGCTGAATGCCATTCCGACCAGCGACGTCAACAAACTGGTCCAGGCGTCACCGCCTACCCACCACACAAGTGCAACGTAAAGCGGCCCCACAACCAGCATCACCACCACAGTCAAAACAAAAAAATCGGGACGACGAGGTGGGACAAAATCCGGCGCGTTGGTCTTGCGCGGCGGATTGAGGATATAGGCGATGAGATATTGAATCGCTTTTTTCAATCCACGCCGCGCGTACCAAAACCATGGCAACAAGGCGAGGCACCAGCCCAGAATGCAAGCGACGCCAAAGCACACTCCCCACGCTTCATTAAGCCACGGCGGCCAGGCGTGGGGCGAAGTGATCAGGATCGACTCGGGGCCTTGCCCGGTGAGAACGGGCAGTCGCGAGAACGGCACGGACGCGGCAAACAACAGGCCGATCAACGTTCCCGGCACGGTGATCGAATCGGGAATTGTTTGCTCGTCGAAGTCAATGAACGTGGCCATGATGAGCAGCGAAATCAAAATCACATGCGCCAGAAACTGAACGTGCGTGACCAGCAGGTCGTTGGGCAACACGTCGCACAGCCCAGCTTGTTCGGTCTCCCAAAAGTACAGCCACATCAGTCCCATGCCACAACAGAACTCGATCAACAAGGGTCGCAGCCAAAAGCCTTTGCCGTGAACCTTCTCTTCGCGCGACAACGAAAACCAGCCAAGAATTGGCACCAGGTCGAACCAGTGTCGCGGCG
This sequence comes from uncultured Pirellulaceae bacterium, assembly GCA_964343305.1. Lineage (GTDB taxonomy): Bacteria > Planctomycetota > Planctomycetia > Pirellulales > Pirellulaceae > CAYFJO01. The sequence continues at coordinate 6,689 of CAYFJO010000132.1, forward strand.
GAGTGCCGTTCGTGGGTGGCGACCAAGGGCCAATCTTGCGCGGCTCGATGATTGCCAGCCGATAGATTCCGCGATTGATTTGGCTGCCAATCAGCGCACCGCTGACGAACAAGATCGCCAGACGCAGTTCTATCGGAATGCCTAGGATGAATTGCACGGGTTTTTAAGTAACAAATGACAAATCACAAACAATTTCCAAGCACCAAATTCCAAGGGCTAATTTGGCGAGTCCCAAATCTCTCCGTTTGAGTATTGGGATTTGAGATTTGTTTGACATTTGTGATTTGTGTTTTGGAATTTCCAGTTCTTACCGAGCCGATCCACGAATCCACCGTACGATTTCATCTGCAACCTGCTCGGGCGTCTTTCCTTCGGTATCGACCGCCCAGTCGCAAGTCTGCTGATAAATCGGCGCTCGCTCGTCAAGAATTTCTCGGATTTCCTGCAAACCACCCTTAGCCGTTAAATTCGGACGCCGCGCGGCCGTCGATTCGTCGCCCAGCACGCGAGCGGCAATCGTTTCCACGTCGGCCTGCAGCCAGACAATGTGGCCTCGCCCAACGATTGCCTCACGGTTCTGACTTCGCATCACCGCGCCGCCACCCAAAGAAATCACCGTCTGGTCGCGATCCGACAAAATGGCGATCACTTCCGATTCCACATCACGAAACACCTGCTCGCCATCGTCCGCAAAGATCTGCGCGATCGTCTTGCCTGCCCGCCGTTCCAATTCTTCGTCCGCGTCGACCAGAGACCAATCGAGTTCCCGCGCGACAAGCGTGCCAACCGTTGTCTTCCCTGTGCCGCGGTAGCCGATAAGAAAGATATTCATGAGGAGAATGACGAATGACGAAACACCCAATGACGAAGGAATGACGAAGCACAAATGACGAGCGCTCGCGGAATGATTCGGCACGGATCCGAGAAAACTTCGGACTTCGGACTTCGGGTTTCTTTCGTCATTGGGTATTTGGGCATTTCGTCATTTCCTAATACTGAGCCGCACCAGTCGCCCGCTTCATGGCTTCGCGCATCGCGTTCATGGGTGCATTCTCGCCGGTGAAAAACTTGAATTGCATGGCAGCCTGGCGGATGAACATATCGACGCCGGTAACCACTTGGCAGCCGACTTTCTTGGCTTCCTTGATCAACAGGGTGAGTTCCGGATTGTAGATCGTGTCGAAGACGATCGTCGTAAAGTGCAACCTCTTGGAATCGAACGGAGTTTCGTTCACATTCGGGTGCATGCCAACGGGCGTGCCGTTGATGAGCACATCGTATTTTTCGTCGTATCGATCCTCCCAATGGATCGTTTTGCACTTCAATTGATCGGCCAGCATCTGGGAACGAAAATGTGTCCGCGACGCGATCGTCACGTCAACTTTGCGACGCGTCAAGCCAAAGGCAACGGCCTTGGCCACTCCGCCCGCTCCCAGAATCAAGGCAGATTTCCCTTCCAACGGATTCGTTTTGGAAGAACCATGACGGGCGGCTGATTCCAGACTGTCCATCGCCGCGTGGAAATCGGTGTTGTAACCCACCGTGCCGGACTCTTCGAACACCACGGTGTTGGCCGCTCCAATGCCGTGTACCGCACCATCGACCTGGTCGGTGAAATGCAGAATCTCTTCCTTATGCGGAATCGTGACGCTCAATCCTTTCAATCCCAACTCTTTGCAATCTCGCATGAAGGACGATAGGTTTTCGCGCGGCACGCGGAAAGGAATGTAACATTTGTTCATGTTCAGGTGCCGAAAGCCGCCGTTGTGAATCACCGGGCTGAGGCTGTGCGTGATGGGGTCAGCGATGACGCCGTACAACTCGGTCTCGGCATTGATGCGGTCGTAGTGGTAAATCGCGTTCATGTCCTTGTAGGTGAGTTGGCCGGGTGCCATCGGCCGTTCACGGGAAAAGGTCGCGTAAGTGAACGGAGCGCCGAACTTGCCGGCCAGAATCCGAGTGGGAGTGCCGATTTCGCCCATGCACATGCCCACCATTGGTTTGGAACTGGTCTGGATCAGCTTCAACATCCGCAGGTTGTCGCGCGGGTCGTGTGCCATCACGGCCATTTTGATGATGTCGGCATCCATCTGACACATCCGCTCGTGGGTGATTTCCAGATCGTCAGGCATGTCACGAAAGTTGTGATAACTGACGATCCGCTTGGTCGTTCCATAGCGGGGAACCTTGTCCGCGATGTCTTCCTCGAGGTCGACATAATCGACGCCATCCGCAATCGCCGAGCGAAGCAACATCAATCGATCTTGCTCGGTGCCTTGCCAAAACCCGCCGTCCATTTCACGCCGGCAAGCGCAGATGCAGGAACAGGGACGGTCTTTCAACAGCCGTTTGAGATTGACGGCGCGGCGAATGTAATCCAACCGCAACTCGACGAGCCGAACGCCTTGCTCCGCCAAATGCCGATATTCGGCAAGCATCATCCTGTGACGCCCGCGCCCGATGCTGACACAAATCATGAGGGAATATTAAAACGCTTATTAGTTGTGAGGAAAATCGTGCCTGAAATTTATAATAGATGAAGGCGGCGAAAAACGCTATGCGCTGGCAAAATATCACCGATTTAGGGGGCGAGGGTCAAGAGTCGAGGGACGAGAGTTGAAGGTCGAAAGCAGAATCCTCTCCCGCTCTTGTCCCTCAACCCTTGTCCCTCAACCCTCGACCAATTCAAGTTCTCTTAAACCGCCGATCGAGTTCCTCACGTGTAAACACCAACGCCGTCGGCCGCCCGTGTGGGCAATGATGCGCGTCTTGACACAACTCCCGATGTTCCAACAGCACTTCGATCTCTTCCGGCGTCAATCGATCGCCCGCCTTGATCGCCGCCTTGCACGAAATCATGTGAAACAACTCGTCGAGCAAGTCGCGACGATCCGGCTGGCTACCGCCCGACACTAGTTCTTCCACGATCTGTCGCAAAATCTCCGCCGGACTGAGATTCGCCAACATCGCTGGATAAGACGAAACCAAAATCGTATCGCCGCCGAACGGTTCGATTTCGATGCCAAGCTGACTGAGCAAGTCCTTGGCATCCAGCGCGGCGGCGACTTCCGGTGCGGTCAGTGTCACCGGCTCTGGAACCAACAACCGCTGCGTTTCCATTTGGCCGCCCAGTACCTTTTCGCGAATTTGCTCGTACAAGATTCGCTCGTGCAACGCATGCTGATCGATCACGACCATGCCGGTTTCGTCTTCGGTGATCACGTATCGATTGTGAACCTGGAGTGCACCCGGATACGCAACTGCCGCGTCGTCGCGCGTCACCGCAGACGAAGGCGTTTGTTGCGCCTGTGCCAGCGAGTCCTCTTCGGCCGCCACTGCCTGTGGACTGGACGGCAAAGGCCCCAAATCCGCCGAACGCCGATCCCATTCGTCCCGTTTCAGCCCGTCAACCCGCAGGCCCAAGTCGGTTTGCCCGCGATCCGGGTCCGTCTCTTTTGTCGACTCGCCTTTCGCCCAATCGACCAGTTCGCGGCGATGTTGTTCCGCTTGCTTCGGCTCGACTGCGGATTGCGGACCTTCGTCCAGCACGGCCACCGGCGATTGCACGCGTGCTGTCAAGTCTGTCGTCAGGAACTTCTGTCGCAACGTCCCCAACAACTGGCTGTAGATCCGCCCCGCGTCTTGAAAACGCACCTCCAACTTTGCCGGATGCACATTCACATCGACCGTGTGCGGCGGCATTTCCAATCGCAAAAAACAAATCGGAAAACGCCCGGTCAGCAGCAGCCCACGATACGCCTCACTCAACGCGTGCTGTAACGACCGATCGCGAATGTGGCGGCCGTTCAGAAACAAGTACTGCATGCGATTGTTGCCGCGACTGAAACTCGGATCGGCCGCGTAACCTGACAGCAACACTTCGCCATCGTCACTGTCCACGCGAATCAATCCGCCGTCCAACTCACTGCCGAAGAACGTCACAATGCGTTCCCGCCAACTCTCCGTCGCTGGCAACTCCTGCACCGCCCGGTCGTTGTGCCGCAACGTGAAATGGATCTGCGGATGAGCCAGCGCGATGCGCGTAAACGCCTCGCTAATATGCCCCATCTCGGTCTGCGTGGTCCGCATAAACTTCTTTCGAACTGGCGTGTTAAAGAACAGGTGCCGAATCTCGACCGTCGTTCCTTCCGGACAACCACACGGCGCCGGCCCGCGAATCGAGCCGCCGTCGACTCCCATTTCATGCCCGGCGTCCGACTCCAGCGTGCGGCTGCGCATCACCAGTTGACTGACGGCGGCAATCGAGGCCAACGCCTCGCCACGAAACCCAAACGAATCGACACGAAACAAGTCGTCCGCATCCTCAATCTTGCTGGTCGCATGACTGGCCACGGCCAAATGCATCTCGTCGGCCACCACGCCGCAACCATTATCCGAGACGCGAATCAACTCCGTCCCGCCTTTCGCTATTGATACATCAATCCGAGTCGCCCCCGCATCGACCGAGTTTTCCAGCAATTCCTTGACAACACTAGCCGGCCGCTCGATCACCTCGCCCGCGGCGATCTTGTTCACAACATTCGGCGGTAATTGTTTGATGAAAGACATTCTTGGTCGAGGGTTGAGGGTCTAGGGTCGAGAGCCGGAGAGGATTTCTTGCTCTCGACTCTAGTCCCTAGACACTCGACCCTCCTCATTCCAATCCGTATTTGTCCAGCTTCCTATACAACGTCCGTGCGCCGATCTGCAAAATCTTCGCGGCCTTCTCGCGGTTGCCGTTGGTCATGTTCAGTGTTTTCTCGATGGCCCATTTCTCGATGTCGTCCATCGGCTGGCCGATCAGCGACGAGGGGCCTTCGACCGTCGGCACATCGGTCGCATCCGGAGCATCCGCCAACTCAAACGGCAAATCGTCCACATCCAGCACGCCGTCGTTGTCCAGCACGACCATCGTCTCGACGGCGTTCCGCAACTCCCGTACGTTGCCCGGCCACGAGTGACCAAAGAACTTCCGTGTCGCTTCCGGAGTGATATTCGTGACGGACTTGCCGTGCTGCTTAGCGAACTGACGGCGAAAATGATCGGCCAGCGGCACAACATCTTCCCGCCGATCAGCCAACTTGGGAATATGCACCTCGACCACCTTCAATCGAAAGTACAAGTCCTGCCGAAATTCGCCTTCGTCGATGGACTTTTCGAGATCCCGGTTGGTCGCGGACAGCACACGGACGTTGACTTTGATCGGCTTGTTGTCACCAACCCGCGTGATCTGGTGATCTTCCAACACCCGTAGCAATTTGATCTGCGTCGCGGGCGGCATGTCGCCGATCTCGTCCAGGAACAACGTCCCGCCGTTGGCATATTCAAACTTACCAATGCGATCTTTCAGCGCGTCGGTGAAGGCACCTTTAACATGTCCAAACAATTCGCTCTCGACCAGATTCTCCGCGATCGCTCCGGCGTTCAGCGCCACCAGCGACTTATTCTTGCGAGGGCTGTTTTGATGGATCGCCTTGGCAATCAACTCCTTGCCCGTGCCGTTCGCACCGGTGATCAGCACCGAAGCATCCGTCGCCGCGATCCGCTTGACGCGGTCGATCACGGCCTTCATCTTGTCGCTGGCAAAGATGATCCCTTCATAACCAAACCGCTCGTCCAGCCGCTGGTTCAGTTCCAGGTTTTTTTGTTTCAGCCGCGCCGACTCGGCCGCCTTCTCGGTCACGGCCCGCAATCGATCGGGCGAAATTGGTTTTTCCAGAAAACTGTACGCCCCATTCTGCATCGCCTCGACCGCTCGCGGCACGGTCGCATGCCCAGTGACCATGATCACTTCGCAATCGGCCAGATTCTCTTTCGCTCGGCTCAGGATCTCCATCCCGTCGACATCGTTCATCGAAAGATCCGTGATCACGACATCATAGGTATTTTCATTAATGGCCCGACTGCCATCCGGCCCCGAAGTGGCCATCGAGCAATCGTAGCCCACCTTATCAAGGCTCTCGACCATGACCCGCGCCAGCTCTTTGTCGTTGTCCACGACCAGCACACGCGTGGCAGGTTGAACCGCTTCATCCATCTCAGCAGGTTTCGTCTTAGCCATGCTGTGGATGATACAAAATGACGCTGATTTGGACTAGCAGTGGGACACCTTCGACGCCCTACGTCAGCCAGCTCTTTCCCTTGGCAAACCACGCAAACCAAAGGAATACTCCAGCCAGGACGATGACGAGCAACGGCATCACCATGTTCGGTGGCCCCATGGCTTGCAACCCGCCGGCAATGATCATGGTGTAAAACATCTGGACAACTACGACCGGTAGGCAAATGCCAAATAATAAGATGGCCCAGGAGTTTCGGATCAGTAGACAAATGCTTCCGGCCAATCCGGTTCCTATGGCCACACCGTAGGCAAAATAGACCCAGCGGGGGATCGAATGAGCCCATTCCTTTTGTTCGTCGGTCCAGGATTCCATCATCGCGTCTTGAGCGAACAACTCCATCGCAAAGGCGACACATCCCATCAAGTTCCAAAGCAGTGCAATCACGGCAACCACCCAATACCAACCTGGGACCTTGGATTTCTCTTCTTCATTCATGGTGCGATCCGAGACTCTGGACGTTGCTTTTGCAAATCATTCTACAATGCAAGCGCGAAGTACTAATCATACCAAATGAGCCGCAACGCGCTAGCGGCGGGTATGTGACTGACAGCAGAACCCGCGGCTAGCGCCTTGCGGCTCATTCGCGCACCAGAAAGCGCCCAGAGTCACTCACTCTCTTCCTTCTCGGCGCGGAGTTTTTCAATGGCGGCGCGGACGTCGGCTTCCCAGGGGAACGGTTCGTCCTTGGCCGGATCGTAGGGTGGGAGGTTGGGGATGGGGACGTTCATCTGCTGGAGCAGTTCGGTGGTCTTGGTGAGTTCGTAGCGGTGCACATACGGCTCGCCGTCGGCCCAGGCCCACCGGTAGGCGGCCAGCGCGTGGTGGTTCGCTTGCGCAGGGTCGCCGAGGGCGTTCCAGAGCTGGGCGAGGAGGCGATGCGCGGGCTGGCGCAGTTGGGCCAGTCGCTCGGCCTCGCGCTGCGGCTCGACGAGTTGGCCGAGGTGGTGCTTGGCCAAGGCAAGTCCGGTCTCGGATTCCGCATCGGGGATGCCGCTCTCCCGTGCCATCCGGACGGCTTCGGCAAAGCTCGCCGACGCCAGCGCCCACTCGCCCTGCTCCAGTCGCCAAGCTCCGCGCAAACTGTGAAGGCTGCGGATGCCGAGGCGGTTCTTGCCTTCCGCCGTCAGCCGCTCGGCCGCAACGAGGTCATCTTCCTCCAAGGTTTCCTGCCAAGACTGAAATTGTGCGTGTCGCCATTCGGCATGTCCAGGACGATAAAGCTTTCGTGGCCAATCGCGGCCCATCTGATGTAGGAGTTGCCAAGTGGCTTCCGCCTCCGTCCACTCGCCAATCCGTGCCTGGTCACCTAGAAGGAATAGTCGGCTCCTGAACAGCTCATTCCGTCCACCACCCTCGGTTGCGAGTTCGAGGGTCATTTCATTCATGCGAAGAGACTTCGCAAGCAAGTTTTGGCCATCAAGGATTCTGGCGACATTTCCGAGCCGAGTACATGTCTCGTTCCAATCCTCCTTTTCCAATTCAATACGCAGCGAGGCACTTAAGGCGGCGAGGGCTTCCTTCGACTCACCACAGGAGTCTAAGGCTAAAGCAGCGCTATTTGCAATATAAGAGGCATCCGCAGCTTCCAAGTCCCTTGGACGTTTTTCCCAGCCTTTTGGAAAGAACGCGCGCAGTAGGGATAGGGCTTCCGAATGGGCTTCGACGTTAGCATATATTGCAACCGCCAAATCGCCCCGAAATCCAGCCGCCGCGAGCCGGAACTGACCGAGCATTAGCCAGGTGCGGACAGCGTTCAGCACAGGGCGCAGGTCTTCCAGTGTCTCGGCCTGCTCATATGGACTATGCGAAACGGTGGAGAAATGGTCCACGACGCGCTGTCCGTAGCGCTGCTTGTCCTCGTCTTCCATCCACCCGGCGGTCACGCCACGGACCACGGGGTGGAGGTCGTGCCTCTGCGTGCGGCCATCGTATTGCAGTAGGCCGCGCTGCTCTAGGTCGGCGACGGTCTTCGTCAATTTGTTTGCGTCCGGTGGGTCGTGGGGATTGAAAGCGCTGAGCGTCTCGTAGTCCACGGACTCGGAAAGCAGCGCGAGGGTGGAGAGGAGTTGTCGGCTCGCGGGCGGGAGGGCGTCGAGCGCGGCGCGGAGGATGTGGTTGCGCCGCTGGATGAGGTCGAGGCTGCTAGGTCGAGCTCAGCTCCGCCTTCCGGGTCGGCCGCCCAGACGTCGAAGTTCCCCCGCGCTGGGCCGGGTTTGTTGATGAGACCGCCGAGGATGCCGATCACCAGCGGGTGGTTGTCGCAGTTCGTGGTGAGGTAGCTCTGGATGGCGGCGCTGTCTCCCTCGATGCCGCAGGAGCGCAGGAGCCGCTCCGCATCCGCTGGGCGTAGGCCGGGGAGCGTGATCCGCTTGGCCCCGGTGATGGTCTGGCCGGAGGGATTCAGGAGCACGCGCGGCGTGAGCCGGGAGCTGACGAGAATCTTCGACGGCGCGGCGGCGGCCAGCGCGCGGAGCAGGTCGTTGTCCTCGTCGCGGATGGCGTCGCAGGGGTTGCAGTCGACGATCTTGTCGGTGGGATTGTTCGCGTCCTCGTCGGGCATCTCGGCGGCATCAATCCGATGGTAGGCCACCAGCACGCGCTCCAGGCCATCGAGGATCAGCAGCCAGGGCTTGGCGTGGAGTTGAGCCAGCAGCGGTTCCCTCAGCTCGGCGGTCTTCTTTTTGCGAAGCTCCTTCAGCGGCTGCCCGGTCATGTAGGCGAGCGCCCGTTGGCAGTAGTCCGCCATGATCGCCCCCCGCTCATAGAACGAATACCAAAACCGCCCGGCCCAATTGTCACGGACCTGCGTGGCGTGTTTGGTCGTCCACTCCCAGGTGAGCATGCTCTTGCCATTGCCGCCGACGGCTTCGTACAGCAGCAGGTTGGTCGGATCGGCAGGCTTGGCCCAGTCGTCCAACTCCTGAAGCTGCGAGTCGCGCCCCACGAACTGGTGCGAGCCGATGTAGTCCGGCTCTGCGTAGAAGGCGGGAGGTTTGGGGATTGTGCGCTCGGTGGTGGGTGCGTCGTCTTCGCGGGAAGCCTCGTCGGTTGTGGAAACGAGGTGCTGACACAGTTCCGATAGCGGCGCCGCGATCTTGTCCTTGAACTCGTCCAGACTGTTGAAGACGGAATAGACGCGATCAACAGCCGAACCTGGCGCCCACTTCTTCGCTCGCTCGCGGAAGTCATCCAGCTTCTCTTCTTTCGTGGCATCCCGTTCAAAGTCGGCCTTCTTCACCGGGTGGTCGTCACCCATGATGAACAGCAGGATCGGTCGCTCCAGGCGTTGGGCTTCGTTAAACTCCAATTCGGTGATCGAGAGCTGATCGGGATTCCGGTCCGGACACTCTGGCGTCTGACCATGCTTCAGACTGATCACCAGGATGTAGGCCGCGCTGTCACGCACCATCTGGAGTGAGGAATCGACGACGTCGTGGCCCGGCTTGGCACCATGATGCTCCATCACGTTTGCATGCAGCTTGTGGTCGCGGATCGCCTGAATCATTGCCGCGCGATGGTCTTTCAAGTCCAGGAAAGTGCTCGAAACCATGACCTGTGGAACGGGGCGCGACGGGTGTGAAATGTTATTTGGCATAGCGTTCCTAGACGGACTGTGTCTCAGCAACCCTCACAACAATCAACGCAATTCTAGCAATCCGCCGCGCGGCGGACACCCAAATTAACGCTGCCCTTTTTGCGCCCGCTGGATCATTCCTTGAACAAGTTGCTGGAGCCAGGGAACTTGCCCGCCGGCGGCTTTCGATGCGTGGGACATCTTGTGCATGACGATGTCCAACATCGTTTTGCCGGCAATCAAAAGTGCAACCAGGATGATCGGAGCGCCCAGGAACAAAACCGCGAACGCTCCGACTATAATCACCACATGCAGAACCACGATACGGGCGTATGGTGTGAACATCTGAATGATCGGCAACATCCGCTGATATTCGCCACCGAACCAGTAGTTTTGAATGAACGAAACGCCGTGGCTGACCATCAAGCCGAGTGCCGGAATAAACCAATAACTGATGTTGCCAAAGATGGCTCGAAAGCCGTCGAACGGGTCGCCGCCGCCAGCGAAAAGCGCATCGGGACCACCGGCATCCATCGTCGACGCCAGCAGAATGACGAAGATCCCGTGAACAAAACAGAAGAACCCGTAATGGAAACAGAAAAACGGAATCAGAAAAATCTTGATCATTTGCATCGGCATTCCGCCTGACGACGCGCAGCCGATCTTCAGCACGTTCCAGCCGCCGATGATCACGTTCTCCATCCAATACAGCACAAGGATCTCGCCCATGCTCCAGCCAAAGAAAATCACACAAAACAACGGGATCACGTTGGCGATGACTAGCGCGATGATGGACGTGTTGTCGGAATTCGGCAGAGTTGGATCGGTTGCGGGATTGGTCGGTGGTATATGCATGTCTTCCTTCTAACGCAAAATCCAGCGGGCGCGGGTAGTGGGTGATTTTGCGTTTTAGAAGCCCGGCTTTTTCGGAAAAGCCGGGCTTCTTTTCTTCAAAGTCACCCACTACCCGGGCGCGAAGACAGTTGCATGTCGAACGTTGACAATTCGGCCCGGATGGGACATAACCGTATATTCGTGGCTTTTGGGACATGCGTGCGTTCGACGCTTTGAGGCAATTGAATGCCAATCCTTGCACAATGCGGATCCTGTGGACATCGAGGCACTGTTGCCGATCAGTACGCCGGACAGCGTTTTGCTTGTCCACATTGTGGGCAGGCGATTCAAGTTCCCGCGGCAAACCTCAACCAACCGTATCCGGCCGGATATGCCCATCCTCAGGCCGGACAACCCTCCGCCGGTGTTCCCAACACCACGCCACAACATTCATATCCTGCTTATCGTCCGCAAGCCGCGCCGAACTCGGGCGAGAATTCGCAAGCTGTCACATGGGCTTTGATCGGCGGTGGTGCTCTGGCCGTGCTCATGATCGTCGTCGCTGTGGTCTTCACTTGGGGCGGCAATGAGGTGGCGAACGCCCCCGTTGCCAACGATCAACCTGCCGCGCCACCACACATTCCGCCGGAAGAAGAATCGTCATCAACGCCATTGACCGAAGACACAGCGCTCGGTCAGTCTCCACCGCCATCCGGATACGAAGTCTCCTGGACTGTTACGGCTGATGGAAGCGTGTTTGGTCCGGCATCCTATAACGTCACGCCAGTCAACCTGGGGCAAGGTACTGAGGGCGTATTGTTCCCCAGCCAAAACACCACGCAATGTGTGACGTGGAGAGGCAAGTACGACGGCAGATCTTTGGCCGAGTTTGTTGCGTTCGACCTGTCTACGCAAAAGGAAATCGCCAAGACCGAACTGCCGGGCGAGGATGTCGAGCATTTTGATGTGAGCCCGGATGGTACTCACATCGCCGTTCGCATAGAGGATGAGATGTTGCGCGTCTTTCGCTTGTCGGGCGAGTCGTTCGAAGAGATTCGGAACGTTCCCAATGGCGATTCCGATGCCAACGGTTGGTTGCTTCCCAACAATCTCTTGCTGGTTTCAGATCGCCGGCGCTTGACGGTGTGGCGGATGCCGGACTGGCAACATGTGCATTCCCTGTCATGGAAAAGCAGTTTTCCGATCGTGTTTAGTCCGAATCGCAAGTACTTTCTTCATGTCACCGATGACTCATCGGAGTCACGTGCATTCGATTTCTTTGAGACCGCCACTGGTAAGCACTCCGGACGCCTTGGACCGCTGGCCCCAGAATTCCGCGACACGCAATCCATCAGCTTTCGAGCGGATGGACGGCAACTGGCCTCATTCCACCCCACGCTTAGAAGCGACAATGGCACGATTTTGATTTGGGACTTTGCGACTCAAGACATCGTCAAGGAGTGTCTCGTACCGAAAAACATCGAAAGCTTGCGTTGGGCCGGAGACCGATACTTGTTGGCGACTGCGTCTCACGATTCTACTTTTGTGGTCGACGTCGCGACCCGCGTCGTCATTTGGCGTTTCAAAAACACGGGCGACATCAGGGCAACGCAGGGCGATCTCTGCTGGTACACCTTCGATCAGGAGGACTATTACAGTTCGCTGGCGGCCGTTCGATTGCCCACTGACGAGATGCAACAGGCACTCGCCGGATCGGACAACGCACTGCGGCCAATTGTATCGAAAAACGACGCTGTGACGTTGACGGTGGATGTCAAAGCAAACCGAGCGGCCACCGACCTGAAAACGCAAATCATTGAGAAATTCAAAGTGAAACTCGGTCACATTGGTGTGACCGCCGAACCGGGACAACCCGTGACGATGCGGGTTTCTATGACCGCCAAGACCGAGGGAAATGCTGAGTTTCAATCCGTTACTGGACGCGATCAGCGATTTAGTGTGCCCAATCACAAAATACGACTGGCTGTGGAAGTCAGCGACGCATCGGGCGAGGCGAAGTGGACGTTTCACACGAATTGGAGTATTGGAAGTTATTTCGGAGGCTTGCGCACCCTGCCCTCAAACGTCAATCCAGCTCAGTATTTGCTCAAAGAGCAGTGGGAGAGCTTCGACCGCTGGCTAGACACCTATGAATTGCCAAAAACAATCTACCCAAACGGAAATGTCCAGGGCTTTGGCGAATCGATACTGGGGTCGGATGTGTGAGGCACTCGTCGCGCGGTCCGCGCGAAAGCCATCAGCTTTCGGATGAGATCCTCCGGGGTGTGGGGAACTCAATCGTGAATTGCGTGCCGCGACCTTCCTGACTTTGCACGTCGATCCGGCCGCCGTGGGCTTCGATGATCTTGCGGGCAGTCGGCAGTCCGAGGCCCGATCCTCCGTCCTTGGTCGTGTAAAACGCATTGAACATGTGCATCGCCGTCGTTTCGTCCATGCCGCAGCCGGTGTCGATCAGGTCCAGCGCGACGCCGGTGCGCGTTGTCCGCGTGCGGGCTTCCAATTGACCGCCGTCGGGCATCGCTTCCATCGCGTTCTTGACAAGATTTAACAACGCCCCGTGCAACGTCTCGGAATTCAGCTCGACCATCGGCAGTTCGGCGTCGAAAAACTTGTGGATGATCACTTTGTTTTCCTTGGCTTGGACTTCGAACAAATCGAGCACGCGTTCGATCTGTTCGTTCAGGTCGCTGGGGCGCAGATCCAGCTTGCCCAGGCGAGCAAATCGGAGGAAGTCGTTCAGCAGACTTTCCAGCCGCAGGCATTGATTGTGGACCGTGTCGATCTTGTTCAAGGCGCGGCGGGACTCAGGCGTGTCGACCTCGCGCATGTCTTCCGCCAGCAGATCGACGTTCATGCGGATGACGGACAACGGGTTTTTGATTTCGTGCGCAAGTTCGCCGGCAAGCTGAGCCAGTTCGCTGTACTGAGCCAGCAAACTGCTGTCGTGGTCGTCGTTGTTCGCGCGTTGTTGAGTCATTTCTTACTTTTAACAAAAAAGCCCACCAACCAGCCAGTGGTTGATGGGCATTGATTGTTTTGTAGGACGGATTTCCAATCCGTCCATTGATCGGCGCGGACGGATTGGAAATCCGTCCTACAGTGGACCTAACGTCGGTCGCCACCACGGCCTCCGCCGCGACCGCCTCGGCCACCACCGCCGCCTCCGCGACCACCTCGGCCACCGCCGCCACGACCACCGCGTCCACGGTCTCCACCGCGATCGCCACCTCGGTCGCCACCACGATCTCCGCCACCTTCGGGAGGAGTTGCGTCGGCGTGATCGTCTTCTAAGCCAAGCTCTTCCAAAGCTCGGCGACGACTCAGCTTCACGCGGTCATGATCATCGACGTCGATCACCAGCACTTTCATCTCTTCGCCGACCTGGCACACGTCGTTCACATTGCCCACGTATCCGTTGGACAACTCGCTGATGTGGCACAAGCCGTCGCGACCCGGCAGGATTTCGACAAAGCAGCCAAAGTCCTTGATGCTGGCCACCGTGCCGTCATAGATCTTGCCGATCTGAACTGTTGCCGTACAGGCTTCGATCTTGGACAACGCCTGCTGGGCCCATTCGGCGTTTTCACAAGCGATGGTGACAATACCTTCGTCGTTCACTTCGATCACGCTGCCGGTCGTTTCCTGGATCGAACGAATGTTCTTGCCACCAGGGCCGATCAACATGCCGATCTTTTCGGGATCGATCGTCGTTCGCAACAGTCGCGGAGCATGCACCGAAATGTCCGTCTTCGGTCGCGGGATCGTCGTCAGCATGTTGCGAAGAATCTCGATGCGAGCGTCGCGCGACTGGGCGAGGGTTGCTTTGATGATCTCTTGGCTGATGCCGTTGATCTTCAGGTCGAGCTGAATGCCCGTAATCCCGTTTTGCGTGCCGGCAATCTTGAAGTCCATGTCGCCGAAATGATCTTCGCTGCCGAGGATGTCGGTCAACAAAGTCCAATCGTCACCTTCTTTGACCAGGCCGACCGAAATACCTGCAACCGGATTCGTGATCGGAACGCCCGCGGCCATCAAGCCAAGTGTGGCACCGCAGACACTGGCCATCGATGACGAACCGTTGGATTCCATAATGTCGGAGATAATCCGAATCGTGTAGGGAAAATCTTCGCCCGACGGAATCACCGGATTCACGGATCGTTCGGCCAACGCACCGTGGCCGATTTCGCGACGACCCGGGCCACGAATCGGACGTGCTTCGCCGACCGAGAACGGTGGGAAATTGTAATCGAGGTAAAACTTCTTCGAATACTCTTCCATGATGCCGTCGACGACCTGCTCGTCTCTTGACGTGCCGAGTGCGACCGTGATCAGCGACTGAGTTTCGCCGCGTTGAAAAATGGCTGAACCATGTGTCCGTGGCAACACGTCCACATGACACTCGATTGCTCGCAACGTTTTTCCGTCGCGTCCGTCGGAACGTGTGCCGGCGAGAATCAAATCCCGGACGACACGCGATTCCAAGTCGTGCCAGACCGTGTCAAAACGCTTGGGACAGATGGCGCCTTCGGCATCGGGATCGGGGATGACCTCGCCTTTCGCTCGTTCGTGCAGAGCCGAGTTGGCTTCCGCGCGAGCTTGTTTGCCTTCTGTCTGCTGGGCAACTTTGAAGTCGTCGTAGTACGCCCCCTTCAATCGATCGAACAGTCCGTCGTCTTCGGGCGGAACATACTCGATTTTCTCGACACTGACCTTCTCGGCCAGTTCATTCTGCATTTCGCAGATTTCTTTGATCACGCCGTGAGCAAAACTGATCGCGGCGATCATGTCGTCTTCGGGAATCTCGCGACCGAAGCCTTCGATCATGGTGACCGCGTCCGGGCCGCCGGAAACGATCAAGTCCAGGTCGCTCTCTTCCAATTCATCTCCGGTCGGAAACGGCACAAACTCGCCGTTGATGCGACCCACACGAGTCGAGGCAACCGGCCCCGCGAAGGGCAGTGGCGAAATATGCACGGCACACGAGACGCCGTTCATCGCCAACACATCGCCGTCGTTTTGCCGATCGCTCGACACGACGAAACTTTGACATTGCACTTCGTCGCGATAGCCGTCGGGAAACAACGGACGAATCGGGCGATCGCAAAGTCGCGCGGTCAGCGTTTCTTTCGTGGTCGGCCGGCCTTCACGTTTGATGAACCCACCGGGGAATTTACCCGCGGCCGCTGTTCGTTCGCGGTAGTCGCACATCAAAGGAAAGAAATCGATCCCTTCACGAGCCTTTCCGCCAACCGTGGCGTTCAACACAACGGTGTCACCATATTGGACCACCACGCAAGCCGCGGCTTGTTTGGCCAAGTACCCCGTTTCAAACGACAATGTGTTCTTACCAATCTGTCTTTCAACACGTACCTTCACTTCAAACTCCTATTACTTACTTACCTGCGTTTTGGCAGACGAGCTTCTGTAGGACGGGTTTCTAACCTGTCCGCCATTGACCGAAACGGTCCAAAGAAAGACAGGTTACAAACCTGTCCTACAAAAGAACAATTCTGAGTCATCAACCGCCCAACGATCCGTCGCGCCTCACGTAGGAAAATTCGACTGGCGCTTTGTGGTGGTGTTTCACACCAAACAGCATTGCATCTAAAAGAAGCGTCTGAAGAAGCATTCGAAAAGAATGCGTCCAAGAAACAGCAAACTCTACTTACGAATCCCGAGTCGTCCAATAATGTCAAGATAACGTTGCGGATCGACCTTTCTCAGATAATCCAACAGGCGTCGCCTTCGACTGACCATGCCCAACAAACCGCGACGGGTCGCGTAATCCTTTTTGTGGATTTTCAAGTGTTCCGTCAGGTTATTAATCCGCGTGGACAGGATCGCGATTTGAACTTCGGGCGACCCGGTGTCTTCATCACCACGCTTGAAATCCTGGATTAATTCGGTCTTGCGGTCTTTCGTGATCGTCATCTGCTACCGTGACTGCTTCGCGTCGATGAGCTTTCCTACGCTACGTGCGAGGCGTCGAGTCTCCTTGCTTTAATTTGCCAAAACTAACCTACACTAAAAACTACCTACAACATCAAGCTTGTGAATTTACCAGTCTGGGCGGTTTTTGCAACCGCAAATGGGGCTTCGGATGCCTTACCGTAGCCGAAGTCGCCAAGACTTTGGGGCCAGTTGCCTAGATTCGACCAAATTCTAAGCGAATTCGGCTACGAGGAGGCTGACAGCGTAGCCAACCCTTCTTCACGTTGCGGCAAATCGTTGTGCGGGGTAGTGTTTTACTATGTCACAGGCTGAACATCTATTGCCAACGCAAACTTCGCCGCATCTAAATGAGCCAGGATTTAGCGATCCGCCAAGGAAGCCCCGGCTGACTTTGCGCGGGATTCTTGGCATTATCTTCACCGCCAGTCTCACATTTCTCATTGTCGTGCCGATTCTCAAGTTCCTCACTGACCCCATGGCGGAATTTGCTCATTGGCACGAGGCGGCCGCGCTGGAAGACTACCTGGAAGGCGACCTGTCAGCGGCGATCGAGCACATAAACGAGGCAATTGAGTTGAATCCCGACGACGCATCGTTGCGCCGCCGGCGCGCTGACTATCTTGAACAACTAGCCGCCACGCGGGCTCCGGACGAAGCTGCGGATCGGATCGAGGACTTCGAAGCATCTCTGAAGGACTGGAATGAAGCGATGCGGCTGGCGGGCGAGAACGTCGCCGATTTGCGAAATCGAAGCAACGTGTTGATGAAGTTGGGCCGCTACGACGCCGGCATCAAGGACGCACAGCAAATCGCGGCGTTGTCGGCACAACACTCCCGCGCGCACGCCTCAGGATTGAACGGACTTGCCTATTTTCGTGCCGTGGCCAATCGCGATTTGGACAAGGCGGACGAAGAGATCCGGCACGCATTGCGAAAACTGCGTAGCTCCAATTACGACGGACGAGACGCAGCGCTGGTCGACACGCTGGGCTACATTCAATATCGCCGAGGAGATTACAAAACTGCCTTGTTAACGATGAACGAAGCCGTCGCCAAAATCGAAGCCGTTTATCTGGCGACTTTCGGCCCCAACGGCTATGCCAAACACTTGCTTGGAGAGTTTAACGCGGTCGACGAGCGAGAATTAAAAATTCGCAAAAAAGAGTTCGCCCAATCCGTGGCCGTGATCCGGTACCATCGTGCCTTGGTCCTGAAGAAGTTGCTTCAAAGCCAGCAAGCGTCAGAGGATTTGCAGCGAGTCGAAGAACTCGGCTTCCGACCGGGCAAGGATCTATTCTAGTGTCCCGTCAACGCTCGATTCCGAGCATTCACTTGGGATGCCCGACGTAGATGACTAAATCGCCCGCTTGGATCCCATGCTTTTCATGCAAAAAAAGCCGAGCACCAAGACCACGAATAACACCACAACCCATTGACCGCGGTCCAAGTGATTCATGAATTTGAAGACATATCCGCCGGCGTCAAACAACTTTTCCAACATTTGATTGAATTCCGTGATGAGTTTCGAAGTCTATTGCCCAGCATTCAGAAAACTCTACGTCATCTTTCACGGAAATGCGGGCCAGACTTCCAGAGTTTCCGAAACTTCGGAAGTCTCCATGCGTCACTTTCAATTCAACTCTTGGCGGCCTTGCAGCCGATAAATCGAGGAGTATAATCCAAAATCTCGGTTTATCCGGGGCCGTAGCTCAATTGGTTAGAGTACCGGACTGTCG
>CAYFJO010000133.1:0-24773 GCA_964343305.1 uncultured Pirellulaceae bacterium
ATGGTCGCAACAACCACGCACTGCGTTCGCAACACTACCGCTACATCCGCTATGCCGACGGTGGTGAAGAGCTGTACGACCATCGCGCCGACCCGATGGAATTCAACAATCTGGCCGAGAATTCGAAATTGGCGGACGTGAAGAATCAGATGGCACCGTGGCTGCCGAAAACCAATGTGCCGGAAGCGCCGCGCGACAAGAATCTTTCCAAATCCAAAAAGAAGTAAGCTGCATTTTAGGTAAACTCGCGGGCTCCGGTCCGAGCCAAATTGCTCGAACTGAACGTATTCCGGAACGCTCAGTGGGCACCGAAAAACGTATGGGGCGATGAGATTGATCACCCACAGAACGCGCGGGTCAGAAATGGGTGGGTTCTTGCGCGATTCGCACGAACCGAAAGAAAACAGCAATCCGGTCCACCACATCCATCTCGGCCTACAATGAACTGCTAAATCTGTTCATGGCGAACGTCGGCCAACTTACAGTGCGCTACTTGCGCTTATTCTCAAACCAAACCGGTCCGCCCCATTTTCCGTTCACGACAAAATCCAGATCACCGTCTTGGTCGAGGTCTACGACGGGAATGTTCATCCCCGAGCCGATGCCAGCATCGAAAGAAATGACGTGTTTTTTCCAGACGCGTGACAAGTCGTGTTTCGCCTGGGCCTGTTTTAACTCGTACCAGTACAAACCTAATTTTCCGTGGCCGTCCGGATCACGCCCATCGTGAGCGAAAAAGCGTTTTCCGGTGATCAAGTCCTTATCGCCATCGCCATCCACGTCCGCCATCGCGAGACTGTGGGCCTGAGTCCAGCTCGCGTCGATAATGTGTTGTTTCCAACGGATAGTCGATCCTAACGGGATCTGTTGATACCAGAAGATGCCGTGCTTGTGTGCGGAACTAGTGACGATGTCGTTCAAGCCGTCGCCGTTGACATCGCATGTGAAGATTTGTGGAGTGTGATCGCTCTTTCCCTCCTCGATATGGCCTACGGCCAGAGGGTGTTCCTTCCATGCTCCCTTTCGTGGATCCGATGGTGCTTCGAACCACGCGTCGGGACGGAGCACGTCGGGGCGACCGTCTCCGTTGACGTCGCCGACACCACATCCCCAGGCGAGCGTCTTCTCTGAAATCACGTGTTTGATCAACTGCTGTTTGCCACTGGTAGTTTTGGCAAGTTCGTACCAGATGGTGCCAGTTACCGACGGGAGAACCTCCAGAGCCTTGCCATCGCCGTCGACGTCCCACAGTTCGCCGTGCTCGAAATGACCGTTTTCTTCGATAATTGTGCGCGGCCAGAGACCACCAGCACCCCCGGTGTTGCGATACCACTCCGACCTCTTGCCGTGCCATGAACAGGAGATGACATCCAGAAGGCCATCCCCGTCGACATCGAGCGGGGCGTTCATGAAATCCCAATAGTAGCCGCGCCCGTCCTCGTCGACTTTTCCCCCCAGCCGGCGGATTTTGCGAGGCTTCCAGTCGGGGGCAATGTACAGGTAAGGCCCCGCTACGATATCAATCTTTCCGTCGTTGTTGAAATCGCCAACACCGCACGTTTCGCTGCGAAACGTGCCGACGCGATGCATGACAAACTGGACTCCGTCGCTGGCAAGAACAGGTTGGGATGCACTGTAACAGAACGTGGCCACGAGGAGGACACGAATCGTAATCGGGTGGGAGACGAAACGGCACATAAGTCTTCTCAAACGGACGTTCGAATTTCGGAAACACAAAAAATGGAAGCTGTCCGGCGTCGCCCTTATCTCTTTGTTAGGGATGAAAAACTGGATTGTCCGGGCTTGGAAAGGCTCTGTCAAGTTGCCGAGTTAAGAGGACGTCGGTGGAGACGAAGAAGTTGCATTCGTCCGTGTTCTCCTCGGCGATTTTCAACCGGCGGCCCGTAAAGTCGCCAAGACGGCACTCTTGCCCTCTCCAGGTAAGCGATTGGCAATCGCAGCGAAAAGCGAGTCTCATTCACCAAACCGCCTAACGTCGCGGCCATCGGACAGCATGCGGATCATTCCACCGTAGCACCCCGCAAGAAATGCACTTCCCTCGGGCGAAAAGACAAACCGTTCCGGATTGACTTCGGGCCGGACCAGTTCGCCAGCGTCGCGGCGATAATACGTGCGGAACGTGCCTTGTTGAAAAGTGTACCTTCGGAGTTCCTTGCGCGTGCCCACGTGCCAGAACACGGTGTCACCGTTGTCCTGTGAACCCACGCCGAGAACTTCGCCATCAGGAGTGAAGAAAGGTTGTTGGTGAGCTTTATTCCCTGCGTTCAACCTGGTAATCGGCTTCATCGTTGAAGTCTGCCAAATCAAGACGTTGCCCGCGTTGTGACCGGATGCGATGAGTGTTCCATCAGGCGAAAATGTGAACGAATAGAACGGCTCGTCCAATTCCATGGTTTCCGTGAAGATGCTCTCATCGCTCATGCGACACATCCTGATGCGGAACCGATCACCGACCGGCACGACACCCGCAATCCAATGGCCTGACGGGGCGTAGCGAACGTTGAGTGCGTTTGCTAATCCGGCGATTTCCCGACCACGCTCCCAAGTGTCCATTGCAAACAATACACACTTCGTTTGACTCAGCACGGCAATCGTCTTGCCATCCTTGGAGAAGTCGAAATTGTGGCAGCGATCGAATTGATGTGTCAGTTTTCCGGACCCTATGTCGATCACTCCGACGGTGTTGAGTGCCAACCGATCGGCCGTTGAAAAGACTCTCGCAAACGCAACGTATTTTCCGTCAGGCGAAAAACGCAACCGCGTCAAATCACCAAACGTTTCCACACGGCGCAGACGCTTTCCCGATTCAACGTCGTAGATTTGCACAACGCCACACTTGCGCGGGCTGGGATGAGGTCGAGGCGGAAACTCTTCGTTCGACATTCCAGAGATTCCCGTCGCGATCAATTTGCCGTCGGGTGAAAAGGCAACGCATTGTGCATCCCGGGCCGGGACAAAGGGAGCTGCAAGTGCTGGCGGACGTACATCGAAATGAATTGCGAGAACGATACTCAAGATGAAAAGTTGTCGAAGTGCCATGATGGACTCGGAGTTTTGGGGGTTCATTTCAGATCCAATATAGCTTAACCAATTTTGGCCGCGAGTTCCTCGTTCCAACATGCGAACCGAGAAAGGTTATCAATAGCGATCGGCTCGCACGTCGTGCTCTTTAACGATCACGAAGCCATCGTCGCACGGCGGTTTGTAGAGTGGCATCAAGATATAACCATCGGTGTCCGCGACAATCTTGCCACTGGAGTCTTCGGCGAGTAGTTCGCCGCGATCGACGGCTTGAAAGCTGTGATAGCCCGGCCGCATGCGAAAACCGTCACCATTCACCACTCGGTGACGATAGACCACTTCAAAATGCTGAGGCATCTCGGCACTGGCGTGCCGCAACATCTCTTCGGCCCATTCGTATTTGCCCTCCATCTCGTCTTTGTGCACACAGCCTGACATCGAGAGGGCCAGCCACAACACACCTTCGCAGTACTCAATCGAGTTGTGATGGTCGTGGCGACCGCCTTCGGCGATGACGACCTCGTGTCCGAGACTGGCCATGTAATGGCCAAGCGTCCCGACGATGCAGGAGTGCGGATCCGCCACAATCGGGATATGAAATCGTGGCAGAATATCGTCCGCATTCAAGCAGGGAACGGCATAAATAAATGGTGCGCACTCGCTGGAAGTTGTGTGCAGGTCCAACGAAAAAACCGGCCTCGAAGCACGCTGAACCGTGTCGTCAATCAAACGCGCAAGCTGTTTCATCTCGGCATATTCATGCAACGACGACTCATGAATGTCGCTCTCCAGAATCCGATTAACGTCCTCCGTGATCCACATACGATTGAGGTCGTGGTCGATGTAGCGGATTCCCTTTTGCAGCGCAAGCAAGTTTCCGCGCGCCGCCACAAAGGTGCCCCGCACGGGAATTGAATACGCCTTGAGATGATTGACGACGCGTTCCGCGGCAACGACGCCGGCGGGTTCGCTGCCGTGAATGCCGGCCGTACAAAACAGGGCCGGTCCACCGAGGATGGATGTAAACTCGCCAATGATCCTTTGCATGTCGCCGTTGCTTTCCTGGTCGGATTACTTCAAGGTGTCGTACTTTGCGAGATCACCGGACGGGAACCGAACCCGCGACGTGCTTCTCGAGCCAGAATCTCGGTTGTCGATTCGTAACTTTCCAGCGCGCGCTCGGGCGTATCCGCAATGCAGACCACGCCAAGCTTGCCAAATTCGGACAGCGCGCCGATCAAGTGAAACACAACCCCTTGTTGTGTCGCACCATGAAAGTGGATGTCGTTCTCGACAGCAATGTCAATCAAATTGTCCGCGTCCAACCCACGATAGAGTTCGTTTTCCAGGTTGTCCGACGCGTAGTAACATCGCGGTTCGCCGGCCGGCGTGTGATAGGTCGCCGTCTCGGTGTCGTAATGGCCGTGGGTGAGAAATTGCAGCATAAAAAACGGATGCGTCGCGCCGCCTTTGCGAATGTTGACTTCGATTCCGTAATTGGCCCAACGATCACCCTCTTTGACACAGAGAAAGTCGATTCCAATTTGTCCCAGCACGCCTCGATCGCGCAACAACTCGCAGATCCGCATTCCCATCTCTTGAATTTCGACGCGGTATCCTTCCTCCGCGGGAAAGGCACATGCCAAATAGATTTGTCCCGACGGACCGCCCAGGATCTGGTCTTGAATCGACATCACGGTCACATTGCCCAGCGGATCGATGTGGTAGCGAGCATTGGGTGACTGCTTCTGATCGCCCTCAATAAAACACTCCACAATTCCGCCCATTTCGGCGAACCGCTCGTGGTACTTTTCCCAATCCTCGTTCTTGGCCTCATACTTCAGCTTCGTCGGCAGTTGATCGTGGACCCAGCGCTTCAGACCGTCGCCCTCGGGACATCCGTTGTAATAAAACAGCGAGTTGCCCTCGCCCGAGAAGCCCTCGTTCAGCTTGACGACCGCCCTCTTCATATTCGAGTGTTTCTTCTTTAATTCGGCCAGTGCTTCGGCCATGTCGTTGCGATCGCGCAGGTGTTCGCGGCCGTCCGGCATCGGAATGCCCGCCTTGCGCATCACTTCACGCCCGTGGCTCTTGTCGCCCAGGTGCACCAACGCAGGATCGCAACCGTACAACGGAATCCCGAGCCGAACTGCCAGAGTCCGTTCCTGTGCTGTCGTACAAAAGCAGGTCATGTAGGCGGAATCCGGATGCCTGATTTTCTCTCGAATGCGCTGAATCAATCGTGGCCGGGCCAAAATCTTGGACGTCAGCGACTTGTGCGAACTGTCGTGGCAGCAAAGCAGCGTGAGCCGACGCCGCGCATGGCTCACAGGGATACCTGGCAAAAGATGAAGATAGTAGTCGATGATGGTCGGGTGAACGGGCTGGCTCGTGACATAGATGACGTCCGTCTGCGGCATGCGGAGCATCATCAAGAGACACAACAAACGTTCTTCGTAATACGGCGCACCGGCGATCTTGCTGATGACCTGCTGGTCGAGACTCAGGCTAGGCACGACCACGACGCTGCGCGGCATATGGCGACCCGCGGGATCAAACTCTCGAAGCTGGCGGAATAGATGCAATTGCAGTTGGGAAAACGCCTCGAGTTCAGCACTCGAACCCGGTTCTGGAATGCTTCCGCCATACATATCATCGCGATCATCCATTTCGTCGGCAATTCCTGTCAAGGTTCGATCGGTGTCTGACTTTTCAAGTTTATCAAAAGCAGTAACCGACCGGCAATACAAGCAAACGTTTAAGACTTTTGCACCACCCGCGAGTGCCAGGCACCACGCGGATGTCTTGTCAACCAACTTGTTGTAGAATTGTTGCCGTCATGAGCCAACATTCAATACGAATTCTGGAGATAAAACGAGTGCTTACCTTCACAAACTTGATTGTCCGAGTCGCGGCGTTCAGTGTTATTTTTGTCTCGTTTGTTTGGTCCGGCGAGCCCACATACTTTCGCAGCGACCAGGGAGTTGCCGGCGATGACGACCAGCCGTTACCTCACGAGTTTGGCGAGAAAAACCAAATCTGGCGAACACCGATTGGCCAAGGCCTTTCGACCCCATGTGTTGTTGGCGATCGGATATTTCTGACTACGTTTGATCAAGAAAAAGAAAAGCTGGCCACGGTTTGTCTCGATCGCGCGAAGGGCACCGTGCAATGGAAGCAAGTCGCCCCGGTCAAGAAGATCGAACAAGTGCATCGCACTGGCAATCCCGCGGCCAGCTCGCCGGCCAGCGACGGCGAGCGAGTTTATTCGTTCTTTGGCAGTTATGGGCTGCTGTGCTATGACCACGACGGGGATCTGCTGTGGAAGCGCGCGATGGGCCCGTTTCAAGATGAATTTGGTGCCGCCAGTTCACCCGTGCTGGTGGACGACAAAGTTGTTTTGAACGAAGACCATGACGTCGATAGCCATCTGTTGGCTCTGAACAAACTGACGGGAGAAATCGCGTGGCGTGTGTCGCGCGAAGGCCAGACTCGCAGCTATTCGACTCCCATCGTTTGGTCATCGGGCGGAAAAAAACAGTTGATCGTTGCCGGTGCATTGCAACTGGCCGCGTATGATGTCAAAACCGGCGAAAAGAAGTGGTGGGCCAATGGCCTTTCGCGCATCCTCGACACAACTCCGCTCCTGGTGGACGGAATCGTTTACGTCGCCACCTGGACGCCCGGCGGGGATCCCACGCAGCGCATCGCGATGGAACCTTACGCCGAAGCCACCAGCGAGTACGACAAAAACGGCGATGGCTTGATCGCCAAGACCGAATTGCCGCCGGGCGCGGTGCTGACGCGATTCTTCCGCATCGATTTAGACCAGGACGAAAAGCTGAACGAAGACGAATGGAACAAGCATCGGCGCGTCTTTGAACTGGCACAAAACGTTGCCTTGGCGATCAAACCAGGCGGCGAAGGTGACGTCACGAAAACGGGCATTCGTTGGACGGCTCGCAGAGGTTTGCCGACCGTACCCAGCCCCGTCGTCTATCGCGGCATCGTCTACATGGTCAAAGACGGCGGCATCATCACCAGCCTCGACGCGATGACCGGCGAAATCACCAAACGCGGCCGAGCCGAAGGCCGTGGCAACTATTACGCCTCGGCCGTCGCCGGCGACGGCAAAGTCTACCTGACGAGCGAAAGCGGCGTCATCAGCGTCCTTAAAGCCGCCGCCGAATGGGAGATCCTCGCATCCCACGATTTCGGCGAACGAATCTTGGCCACCCCCGTAATCTCCGGCGCTGAGATGTTCATTCGCACCGACGAAGCAATCTACTGCGTGCGCAATTAGACAACGGCGCACTAATTCGAACCTGCCTCTGAAGCCGCTGGATTCATTCCAGCGGTTTTTCACTTTCTACCCAGCCCAATCTAGCCCAATACCGCTTGCGTAAAGCAAGCGGCATCGGCTGATCGCCGAACAATTGAACGGGTTGCCGGTCGACCAGCAACCGGCGTTTCGGCACGTCAAGCAAATTGTCGACGAGTGTGCCGGGAAACTCGGAATCGCTTCGCCGCATCTGTTCGTCCGCTGCGATTCAAGGGTCGACGCTTATGTGACCGGGATTTGCGAACCGCACATCCTGGTTTTGTCGTCGCAGTTGTACGAATTGTTCAAACACCGCCCCGACGAAATGCGATTTGTCATCGGCCACGAACTGGGGCACATCAAATGCGGGCACATCCGGTCGCACGCGGTGGGACGGGCGTTGATGCAATTTGTGCGGCGCGGAAACTCTTCGCGATTTCGCCCTGGTTTTGTGGCCAAATTGATCGTGGGCCAGTTGATGATGTGGTTTCGTGAATCGCAATTTTCGGCCGATCGCGCGGCGTTGTTGTGTGTCGACGGAGATCTGGATGCCGCGGAATGTGCGTTGCTGCGGTTCAAGCACGGCACGCAAGAGGACGTGGACCGCAAGGTCGCGTATCAAGAGCAGATCGATTTCCTCAACGAGCCGTTTGTCCGCATCATGCGCAAGGTCCAGGCTCGCGGCGACGCTCCGTATATCTTCGATCGCATTGTCCAACTGCGTGGCTGGAGATCGAAGGGCGGCTACGACGCATTGGCTAAACGCACCGCGATGCCCGAGCAGAAGAAGCTGGTCATCGACTCGATCAAAATCCGTGGCTTGCCGAACGCGGATATTAGTTGGGGCGACGGCAGGAAATGCGACCCGATTGTCCGCGCGGTGGTCGGCCGGAAAGTTTTCTCGACGGACTTTATCACCGACAACAATGCGCCGTCGCTGTCCATGACGACGTGGGAGGCACCTTGTTCGCTACGGACGCCGATCTTCGTCGAAGTGTTGGATCACGACTCGGTCAGCGGGCATGATTTCATCGGCGGTGCGATGTTCCAGTTGCGATCGACCGAGAAGTCTGGCGGCTGGCGAGCCAATCTGAAGTTGCGGCGTGACATCAAAAAACGCACGGCTGAAACCGACTTGCCGCAAGTGACGCTCGAGTATCACTTTGAATCCTAATCGTGCAATACACCTTTTCACTCATTCTTGAGGCGAGCGGCAGGTGAGAATTTACCAACGAAATCGTAGCCGGAGTCGTAAGACTTCGGTTTTCGCCGCTTCACCGAAGTCTTACGACTCCGGCTCCGGCTACGGGAGAATCTCATTTACCGCTCGCCTAACTGGAGACACATCATGTTTCGAACAAATCAGGCAGGCCGTTGGCTGGTCGTTGTGGTCCTTGCGCTTTCTGTCGTTGCGGGAGCGTCCAACGGCGTTTTCGCGGGTCCGAACCAAATCAGCCCGGCACGAAAGAAGCAGTATCAAGACGCGGCGATAAAACTGGTCGCCGCGGCCGGCGCGCAGGGCGTCAGTTTGCATGTCAAGCCGGACAACGACTTTGGCAGCATTGTGGCCGAGACGCTGGCCCGTGTCTTTCGCGACCGATTGGTCGAGAGTGCGGTCAAGGATCTGATGCCGCATGCGCCGAAGGGAGTGCATCGAGGCGTCCGCCGCGTGGCGTGCATGTATCTCGACGGCGAACTTTCGACCTTCAGTTTCACCGTGGCAACGGCCAAGGACGAGTTCATCGAGGCGTTGAAGGCCGAAGATGTCCAGTTCGGATATCTCGCCGACGGCGCGGACTTTTTGCTGGAGCTGCACAAGGCATACCGGTCGAAATAGCGGCGTTAATCGTTCGCCGGCATGGCATCCAAGATTGCCCTGCCGATCGTTCGCCCCAGAAACTTGCTGCCGTCAGGCAACAGATGGCAATAATCGGAAAACAGTTCGGTTTGCTCGTCCAGCGGTCGAATCGCCTGATTCCCGTCGATGTAAATCTGCCCCTCGCCTGTCACGATCTTCGACAGTTCGCCCGACAGATGGTTGTCAAAGAAGTGCCTGGCGATCAGCATGTGGTCGACGAACGCGTCAGAATCTGGGTCGCCAAAAGGTGCGACGTTGAGCAACTTTTGTTCGATTGTCGAGAGCGATTTATTGGCTCCGTCGCGGTGGAGATTGGGCTGCAAAACAAAGACCAGCTTCGTTTCGTCGGCCTTTAGCGCGGCGACGTATTGCCGCAAGATTTGCAGGTAACGGGCCGAGTGGTTGACGAACTTTTCTTCCCGCGCTCGATAATCGGCCAACGAAAACTCGCGGCCCTCGATCGTCGCCGCCGGCGTGTTCTTCGATGCACCGATGCGAAACTTTTCGTACGCCGTCGCCAGCACGTAGTAAGTGTTGCTGCGGTGGAGCCAGTTGGTCGGCTTGTTGTTTAATTGGACCAGCGCGTCAAGCATCCACTCGGCATCGGCGTAAGGCGTGCCCGACCGAAAACTGCCGATGTCATTCCAGCCCTCGATATTGACGACGAAATCGGGATCAAAGCGTGAGATCTTCTCTAGATACAACAACATGGACTGGTGAAACATGCGTCGATAGGCAGCCGCGTTGACAACTTCGAAGTGCATGTTTGGCTTCTGCTTTTTCAGAAACACTTTGAGTTGGCCCGCGATGCTGCGTGGATAGCTATACACGCCGCCGGGATAAGAGTGCGTGCCGTGATATCGCTGATCCTGTCCGGCACCAAATGCCGCCGAGCCGCCGAGGATGAAGATTCGAACGCTGTTCGGCGGCTTCTCGATCGTCAAAGGCTCATCCGTGATGAAACCGTATTCGTCCAAAACCACATCGGGGTCCGCCGGATCAACCTTGATCGTCGAGGAACTCATATCGTAGTTCGGCGTGTTCTTATAGACGGTGTACCCAGAGATCTGGCGGTTGAGTTGCGTTTGTCCTCGTAGTTTCTGATGGCCGAACGCGACGATGGCCAGATACGAACAGATCTCCATCACCAAGACAAAGGTGACGAGAAGGCAGAAGATCGTCGTCTTGGGATGCCGGGCAAAGCGATTCTTGCGACGTTGCCGCTTTTTGGGTTGAGACGCTTCGCCAGAGTCCGAGTCACTCAATTTGGTGTCAGCCATCGGATGGGAATTGACCTGGGAATTCTGTGGAATGATACTGTTAACAACGAACCGTTTGAACAGTTTCGTTTTTGACGCCGCACACTTTCATTACTTTGTGTTGAAAGAGAACATGATGAACAACGTTCGATTCTATAGTACGCTCCTGACAGTCATCTTGATCGCTTGTGTGTTGTTGTCCGGTGTCGCCATTGCCGGCGAGCGTCCGCCGAACCTCATTTTCATTATCGCCGATGATCTTGGATACGGTGATCTTGGCTGCTACGGCCAAAAGCGAATCCAAACACCGCACATCGACCGTTTGGCAAAGGAGGGCATGCGGTTCACCGACTTTTACGCCGGTTCGACCGTATGTGCTCCGTCGCGCTGTGTGTTAATGACCGGCTTGCACACCGGACGTGCGTTTATCCGCGGCAATGGCAAAGACAACTTGCGGCCCAGTGATGTCACGGTGGCGGAAGTCCTCAAGAGTGCAGGATACACCACGGGTATGTTCGGAAAATGGGGCTGTGGTCATGAAGGTTCCACCGGTGTGCCGACCAAACAGGGATTCGACTATTTCTACGGCTATCTCGACCAACATCATGCTCACAACTATTACCCGTCGTTCCTGGTCCGCAACGAGGAACGCGTGTTGTTGAAGAACATCGTGCCCAACGAAGGACAGTACGGTCAAGGCGTCGCGACCAAGATGGTGCAGTACAGCCACGACCTTATCGCTGCTGAAGCGCTGTCGTTTATCGACCGCAACCAGGACAAGCCGTTCTTTCTGTACATGCCGCTGACGATTCCGCACGCCAACAACGAAGCACGCGCAAAGGGGATGGAGGTTCCCGACCACGGAATCTACAAGGACAAAGACTGGCCCGAAGCTCAAAAAGGCCACGCGGCAATGATCACGCGCATGGACACCGACATCGGCAAAGTAATGGAGCGTCTGAAGAAGTACGGCATCGACGATAACACGATCGTACTCTTCACATCAGACAACGGTCCACATGCCGAAGGCGGCAACGATCCCGATTTTCAAGATTCCAACGGCCCATTGAAAGGCATCAAGCGCAGCTTGCACGACGGCGGCATTCGGGTGCCGCTGATCGCGCGTTGGCCGGGCAAGGTCGAAGCAGGCTCGACGAACAATCACGTCGCCGCCTTTTGGGACGTCTTGCCGACGTTGGCCGATCTTGGGGGCGCAACGAAACATGTTCCCGATGGCCTTGACGGGGTGTCATTCGCACCAACCTTGCGTGACGCCGACGATGCGCAACAAGAGCACGAGTTTCTCTACTGGGCGTTTTACGAACGAGGCGGCGCTCGTGCCATCCGCCAAGGCAAATGGAAAGCGGTCCAGCAACCGTACCACACGCCAATCCGCCTGTATGACTTGAATAAAGACATCGGCGAAGAGAAAGACCTCGCGAAAGACCATCCCGAATTAATCGCCAAGTTGTCCAAGCTGATGGACGGGGCGTACGAGCCGTCCGAACGTTGGAAGTTTCCTAAGCCAAAACAACCAAAGTCCAACAAAGCAAAGTGAGAGTTTGGTACTCCGGCCTTGCGCGTTCCGGTTCGCATTTTCTCATCGAACCATAGAACGTTATAATCGGCGGCTGATATCCAAGGGAGTCAAGCGTGCCAATGGTGCAAGGCCGCACGCCACAAACGCGTCAACCAGCTATGCCGTAGCCAATTTGAAATGTCCGGTAGCAGAAGTCGTGAGACTTCTGTTTTCCCGCAAATTCCGAATTCTCACGAATCTGGCTACGGGACATTTTCAGCAGACGGCGGCATCGACGGCGAAAGCCGAGTTCGCGATCGACAAGGTCGCCCCGTCGCCCTTCTCGATAGCGACCGAGTACTCTCAAGGCTGTTTAGCCAAACAACCCTTTCACCGCCATTCACAGCTTGTCCGGACTAATCTGAGACCAGCGCGATTTCGGCTTCCGTTGGCAATCGTCGCACGCCGGTGGCGAGCCATCCGTTCATTACGTCCGAAGAATCAGCGTCGTGCCCGTGGCCAAGCAGGTGGCCCAATTCGTGGAGCACGACGGTCAGTAAGTCCATCCTGCCCGCCGCGGCGCTTTCGCCAGCGGTTAACAAAACTTGATTCCCCAAGTCAACAAATTCTTCGTTCTCGTGTGGCGTTTGATCGACGAACCATCCGTACCCCGCCGCGTCGGTGTCGATCACGATGGAAGAACTGACGGCCGCACCGAGTTGCCCGCCCGGCAAATCTGACACTGTGTATGTTACGGATCGAAGTTGCTCAAGCTGATCGCTCGTCAAACCACTGCCAACCCAAATGTCGATCGCTGCATCAACGACGGGGGCCAGTCGTTCGGCGGTCAACGTCGCAGCAGGTTCGCCTGATTGGTTTTCGCCGCCGGCGGCTAGCAGCGCGCCCGACCATGTGCCGACGATGGCGAAGTCAGTCGATGCGCCGAACAAGAATGTGCTGTTGAGCGTCCCGTCGTTGTCCAAGTCGATCAGGAACCGCGAATCGCTGGCCCGATGGACGATGATGTCGTCGACGTTGTCCCGGTTGACATCGCCCACCAAGGCTCGGTCGACGTCGACTCTGCCGAATTGGTGCTGGCGGTCGACGGTTCCATTCGCTCTCAAATCAATGAAATACGTCGCCCGGGACGCGCGGTGGATGGCGATGTCGTCGTTGCCGTCGCCGTCAAAGTCGCCGACCAGCACAGTGTCGATGTTGATTGCGCCCAATAAAAACGAATTCTCGACCGAGCCGTCAGCACCGAAGTCAATGAAGAACTTTGCCTGGTTGGCACTGTAAATCAAGACGACGTCCAAGCCATCGCCATTGAAGTCGCCGATGTGAATCTCGTCGATGTCACTGGCCCCCAGCACATGTGAACGATTGACCGTTCCGTCGGCATCGAGATCAAAATAAAACTTGGCGATGTTGGCGCGATAGATCAACAGATCGTCGTCGAAACCGTCGCTGTCAAAGTCGCCGACGAACACTTCGTCGATGTTCGCGGCACCGATGAACAAGTCGCGGTCGACCGTTCCATTGGATCCGATGTCGAGCGCGATGCGGGCCGAGCCGGATCGATGAATTCCGATGTCGTCATCGCCGTCGCGGTCCCAGTCGCCCACGATGGGCGTGTCGCCGGTGGCCCCAAAGGTGATGGTGTGGTCCGCCGTCCCGTTGGTGCCCACATCTTGGCACCAGCGGGCGGCTGAATTTCGCCACAGGCCAAGATCCTTGGGCAACACGGTGGGAGCGCGGTTTTCGTACCAACTCACTTTGGAATCGGCCGTCGACGACCCAACGACGTCCAAGTCTCCGTCGTTGTCGAGGTCGGCTAAAAAGACGCTGACAGCACATCCAGGTCGCCATCACCATCCAGGTCCGCCACGGCCACGGTGAATCTTCCCGCACCTGACGTGATGACCTGTCGTGCAAAAACCTGGTTTCCATCGTTTTCGTACCACGCGATTTCGGGAAACACGTTGAAATCGAAAGAAGTGGAGCCCGCGCTAAGTACCAAGTCGACTGGAAACAAACCGAGGTCCGCGTTCTCGTTTATGCCAATGACATTTTGTCCCAAAAACGATCCACCAGCAGCCTGCGAGCTGGCGATTGTCACTTGGTAGTCTTCGACTTCGCCATCCGCCGCCTGTCCCGAAACGCCGAGGCCGCCCGCGGTGCTCAATCGTAAACGAGCGAACGTAGTCCCAGCGACCGAAAAGGCGGGAATGTCAAACGTCAAGTTGTTGTTGCCGAGCGCGACGTTTCGAGAGTCAACAATCTGTTCGCCCGGTCCACCCCAACTGCCGTCGCCGTTGAAATCGATCCATGCGTTCAGCTTGCCCGCCGCGGCCTGGACGTTCACCGTCACCATGCCGTTGATCGCGCCAACTTGAATCGTGCCGAACGTGACACCGTCTTCGTCCGCGCCATCCGCGTCAGCAGCGGCCGAGTGGACACCGTCGGCTTCCGTGTCAACCAACGTACCCAGCGCCGGGGAACCTGGCATGACCACATGTTCCGCGCCACCTTCGGCCAGCGTGGTGGGATACGGCAGCGGAGCATCGCCAAAGTCCGACGCCAAAAGGACTCTGGTTTCCAGCCGCTCGATCCGCCGCGACAGGCGACGAGGCGAGCGAGACTTTTTGGATTCGACTGGCCCCAGGTCCAATAACTGATGTAGACGCGAGAAGAGTCCCATGGTTCATCCGGGCGTAAAGCCAAGGAGTGAAAACCGATTGCCAGACCAAAGACGCTGATGAAACCACCAACTTCCATTATAGTTTCCGGCGAAAACCATGCAAAACGAGCCACAAAATCTCACTCGTGCCCCACATCGACGGCAGGGCCCGATTTTGATTAACATATCTCCAACTTTTGATTCGTTTCGTCGTCTTTATCGGAGACTTTTTTGAATGGACGTCCACCGCATTCATCAACTCACCTGGATCCTCCCGCTCCTTGTTACTCCAACGGTGGCTGCCAGTCATCCGATCATACCTACGTTTGAGCGGTTTTATGCGGCCGAGGATCCCAAGGCCGATGCCGGTGGACGGCTGTTGCTTGGCGAACTGGGATGCACGGCGTGTCACCAAGCCGAGGACGAACACGCCATCTCCGCCAAACAAGCTCCGATCTTGACGGGTGTTGCGGGTCGAGTGAAAGCTGCCCACTTGCTGAAGTACATCGCCGCTCCGCAACTAGTCAAACCCGGCACGACGATGCCGAGTCTGTTCGTCGGCAAATCCGATCAACAAGTCACCAGCGAAGTCATTGCATTGGTGCAGTACCTTGTTTCGCTTGGGCCCGAATCGCCCGAGCAGGCCTATCCGTCGGCCTCGGCTCGTGTCCGTGGCGAGGATTTTTATCACAAAGTTGGATGCGTCGCATGTCACGGACCGCGCAAAGATGGTGTTCAACCGCTCGCCACATCCAAACCACTTGGCGATGCCCAACATAAATACACGTTGCTAAGTTTGGCGTCGTTTCTCAAGAACCCGTTGCACACGCGACCTTCGGGCCGCATGCCCAGCTTGAATCTCACAACACGGGAAGCAACCGATCTGGCGGCATTCATGCTGCCTGATCTACCGGCCAAGTCGGGAATTACTTGGGCCATGTACAAGGGCAAGTTCGATCGTCTTCCAGACTTTTCGAAGCTCAAGCCTGCGGCCACTGGTGACACCGAAGTCATCGACATCAACGTCCAAAAAGAACGCGAAGAATTCGCCCTTCAATTCGAAGGCGTCCTGCCGATCGACACGGAAGGCGAATACACGTTTTACACCAACTCGGACGACGGCTCGAATCTGTATGTGAACGACCAGAAAGTTGTCGACAACGACGGTGTTCACGGCGGCACGGAGAAGAGCGGCAAGATCACGTTGACACCTGGACGTTACGCGATCCGCGTTGACTTTTTTGAGCGAAACGGCGGCGAGCATATTCGTGCGGAGTATTCGGGTCCAGGATTGAAGAAAGGCCCGCTGGCTTCGGCGCTGATGGCGGGTCAGCCGGAAACGCCACTCGAAGATTTGACGTACAAAACGGATGCCGCCACAGTCGCACAAGGCCGCGAGCTGTTCGTCAGCATCGGCTGCGCTTCGTGCCACGAGTTGAAAGAAGGCGACCAACTCGTCAAGTCAAAAGTCGTTGGAAGACCGCTCAGCCAACTTCAAGGCAATGCGGGTTGCATCG
Organism: uncultured Pirellulaceae bacterium; assembly: GCA_964343305.1. GTDB lineage: Bacteria > Planctomycetota > Planctomycetia > Pirellulales > Pirellulaceae > CAYFJO01. Next base: position 16,197 of record CAYFJO010000133.1, read on the forward strand.
CTGGATCGACCGACAAGTTGCCAAACTACCAGCTAAGCGATGCTCAGCGCCAAGCTCTCGCCACGGTGCTATCAGCGAAGAAGGCCGCGCGATCGAACGGCCATCAAATCGCCAGTGCGATGGACACGTTCAATTGCTACGCCTGCCACGAACGAGGAGAGCTGGGCGGTGTTGAGCAGGAGCACAAAGACTTCTTTCAAACGACACAGCCCGAGATGGGTGTCGAAGGCAGTATCCCGCCGGGCTTGGACGGTATCGGCGCGAAGCTGACGCCGCTTTGGTTAAAGCAGATCCTGGCCGATGGGGCCGAAGACCGGCCGTACATGCACACCCGGATGCCCAAGTTCTCGACCCAAAACATCGGACACCTCGCGGATTTGTTTGCGCAGACGGACACGCTCAAAGCAGCGCCGGATTTGAACGTCGTGGCCAGCCGCGAAGTGAAGAAACACGGCTGGACGATGATCGGTGTCAAAGGTCTCTCGTGCATCAAGTGCCATACGTTTGGCCGCTACAAGGCGACCGGTGTGCAATCGATCGACTTGACCATCATGACCAAACGTTTGCAGTATGATTGGTTCCGTCATTACATGCGAGACCCACAGCAGTTCCGTCGTGGAACGCGCATGCCAGCGGCCTGGCCGCCCGCGCCGAACAAAAGTTTTCTGCCAGACATTTTGGACGGCGATAGCGATCAGCAGATTGTCGCCGTTTGGCATTACCTGGCGGACGGCTCACGGGCTCGAACTCCCGTGGGACTGGTCACCGACTCGATGGAGTTAATACCCGGTGGCGAAGCGATCGTCTACCGAAACTTCATTCAAGGAGCCGGATCACGTGCGATCGGTGTCGGCTATCCCGAAGGAATCAACCTGGCGTTCGACGGCAATGAACTGCGGATGGCGTTAATTTGGCAAGGTGCGTTCATCGATGCCAAGCGGCATTGGACCGGTCGTGGACAAGGCTACGAACCGCCAGCGGGTGTCAAAGTCCAATCGCTTCCTGCTGGACCAGCGTTTGCCGCGCTGGAAAGCGAAGACGCGGCTTGGCCAAACGGGTCGCTTCGTGAGACTGGAGCACGCTTCAAAGGATACCGCATCACAGAAGACGGCCGGCCAACGTTCAGATACCAAATCGCCGGATTCACGATCGAGGATTTTCCGATTCCAGTCGAAGAGGGCATAAAAGTGTCACTGGTTCGAAAAATAGACATCACTGGCGGTGATCCGTCCACGACGCTCTATTACCGTGCTGCCAGTGGCAAGATCGAAGAGCTTGGCGATGGCTGGTATCAAGTCGGCGAGTTGAAGATTCGTCTGCAAGGAAACACGGCTCCGATCGTACGCGGTAATGATCTGCTTGTCCCAATCCAAGGTGCCGGCGAGATCACACAAACTTACGAGTGGTAATTGCGATTTGTTTGAAGGCAACCTGACGATGCTATGAGGTGTCAGCTTCAGAAGTCGCCAAAGGGAATTCAGGGCCCGCGTTCTTCGTGCGACCGAAACTCAGGTCGAATCAGTCCGCCCACATCTGTGCGACGAGATTTGCTCGACACGATTCAAGCACCTAGAATGAGGAAACTTCTCGTTTTTCAATCCTCTTGTCATTCTGTTTTCATTGCCAAGGGCAGACATCTCCTCGATCCACACAAATGACAGATTCACACTACGACGCCTTCCTCAGTTATGCTTCGCCCGATTTGGCCTTCGCCAAAGAGTCCCATCGCCGCTTGACGGCTGCCGGCTTCAAAGTCTGGTTCGACAAGCGAGAACTCGACCCCGGCGTCGAGTGGCATAATAAGATCAAGCAAGGTTGCGAGGCCAGCCGCGTGGTGTTGCCCGTGCTCACGCCAAAGTGGCAACTCTCCGAGTGGACGAAGTTTGAAACCTATGGAGCCGAGGCGGTCATTCCGTTGATCGTCGACGGTGAAGTTGACGAAATCTTCACGCCGCCGCTGCTTCGCTTTCAAGGGCAGGCTGTAAACTTTAGGAGTGGTGACGGTGTTTGGCAAGAATTGTTCGACGCGCTACGAGATCTCCTCGCCAAGCCCGCGCCGGACAAGCTTGAGCGGATTGTCGACGTGCGATATCAGGCCAATCCGTTCTTCGTCGGCCGCGAGCAGGAGCTAAACCAGATTCACGAACGGCTGCACCAGCGGCCCGCGACCGTCTTGACGCAAGCCCGCGCGCAAGCGGTCACGGCCCTGGGCGGCATCGGCAAGACCACGCTGGCCCGCCAATACCTGGAGAAGTTCTGGCGCTGCTACGGGCAGCTCTTCTGGATCGATTGCCGGCTGGGCCTGGAAAACGAGCTGGCCCGGCTCTGCACCTTGCTGCGCCCAGACACCGCCCAGATGATCGACGTCCCGGCCAAGGCACAAATCGCCCTGCAAACGCTGGCCTCGGACGAACAGCGTCTGCTCATCATGGACAACGCCGAGGACGAAGACCAAATCAAGCGGTTCCTCCCCCAGACCGGCAACTGCCGGACGCTGATCACGTCGCGTTTCGCCCGCTGGTCGGCGGCCATCGACACCATCGAGTTAGACGTGCTCACGCCCAGCCAGGCACACACGCTGCTCGTCACACGCAGCGGCCGGCAGTCGTTCGACTTGCTGCCTGCCGACGAACAAGCAAGCTGCACCAAGCTGGCGGACCAACTTGGCCACTTGCCCTTGGCCCTGGAACAGGCGGCCGCCTACCTCGCCATCGAGGGCCTGGCTTTCACCTTTGCTGACTACCAGCGGCTCTACGAAAGCACGGCCGAAACCATGTTGGCCGAGCAGACCGACGGCTCGACGGAGTACCCGGATTCGCTGCTGACGACCTGGAACCTGACGACGGTCAAGCTGTCCGCCGGCGCCAGGGCCATCATGCGGCTAATGTCCTTCGTATCCCCGACGCCCCTGCCGCTGGCCATCTTGATCGAAGGCATCGAAGTCATCCTCCAACAGGCAACAGACGTAGCTGCCACGGCAACCGACGTCGGTGCCACTGCTGGCTTGCCCAGCAGTGCCGGCATCCAGGCTCACTCACTGCTGGACAAACCAGCAGTGCCACCCAATAAGCCAGCCGAGCCACCCGAAGTCTGGATCCGGCAGCAAGTACAGCAGCTGCGGGCCTACTCCATGGCCAGCGGCGACGGCCAATCGCTCACTTTCCACCCCCTCGTGCAAAAGGTGACCAGAATCCAGCTCGCCGAGCAGCACCCCGCCACGCTGCTGCAATCACTGGCCTGGATCAACGCCGCTTTCGTGGGCGACCCCAACGACGTACGTACTTGGCCCAAGCTCGAACCGCTGGCCGACCACGCCATCGCCGTCGCTGGACACGCCGACCAGGCCAACATCCCCGAACCAACCGCCCGCTTGCTGAACGACGTTGCTCAGTTAGTCAACGCCAAGGCCCAATATGCCCAGGCCGAGCCGCTGATGCGCCGCGCGCTGACCATCGACGAGCAGTCCTACGGAGCTAACCATCCTAATGTGGCCATCAGGCTCAACGTCCTGGCTTTGCTGCTCAAGACCACGAACCGCCTGGCGGAGGCCGAGCCACTGATGCGCCGTGCGCTTGCCATCGATGAAATGTCCATCGGAACCGCGCACCCGAATGTCGCCCGCGACCTAATCAATCTGGCGGCATTGCTCTTCAGCAAGAACCGTCTGTCGGAGGCCGAGCCGCTAATGCGCCGCGCGCTGGCGATCGACCAGCAGTCCTACGGAGCTGAACACACTAACGTCGCCATCGACCTAAACGACTTGGCGCAGTTGCTCCAGGCTACGAACCGTCTGGCGGAGGCTGAGCCACTGATGCGCCGCGCGCTTGCCATCGATGAGAAGTCGTATGGCGCCGAGCACCCCTGTGTTGCCCTCCGCCTCAATAACCTGTCGGAGTTGCTTCGTGTCACGAACCGTCTGGCAGAAGCCGAGCCGCTAATGCGTGGCGCGTTGGCGATCGACGAGCAATCCTACGGAGCCGAACACCCCAATGTTGCCACCGACCTTAACAACTTGGCATTGCTGCTAGCGCAAGCGAACCGTCTGGTGGAGGCCGAGCCACTGATGCGCCGCGCGTTGGCCATCCATGAGACGTCGTATGGAGCCTGGCACCCCGAAGTTGCCACCCGCCTCAACAACCTAGCGACGTTACTAGCAGATACAAATCGTTTAGAGGAGGCCGAATTGCTCTATCGCCGTGCGCTTGCCATTGATGAGCGGTCCTGCGGAGTTGAACACCCCCACTTCGCCCGCGACCTCAATAACCTGGCGCAGTTGCTCACGGCCACGAACCGTCTGGCGGAGGCCGAGCCGCTGATGTGTCGAATGGTGGAGATATTTGTCAACTCCAGCGCCGCAACTGGGCACCCACATCCGCACATGCAGGCAGCAGTACGGAACTATTCAAGGCTACTGCAAGAGATGGGGATGTCCGAAGCGGAGATTGACGAGCGGCTGGCCGAGTTGACGTAGCCGACCGCGGTTGGGAACCGTCCAATTTCTCCTCCGCAAGGACCAACCTCGCCTGGGAGGCTTCCAATCTGACATCGGAAGCGACCTCGGTTGCATGGGACGGTACCAATGTCGCCTAGAACGGTACCAATCTGGCCTGGGGAGCAACCGATCTGACATCTGGTGGTAACAATTTAACATTGGGTGCTACCAGTCTGACATTGGTTGCTACAAGTCTCACCTTTAAGATGTCCGTGGTGACTACGGGCGGCATCAGGCTTCGATTGTACCACGCGGCGGGGATGCCGGTAGCTTCCTGCTTGAAAATGGAGGTGAGTCATGGTGATCACGACGATCGGATCTTATCTGACGACGCTGGACGAGTTCACCGCGGACTGGAACGTTGTCAACACGGAGCTTGGCGGGACGCCCACCACCAACCTGACTTTGCGAGCGACCGTCACCGATTTGGAAGTCAAGGGAAACAACCGGCAGATGGCAGCCAAGTCGCGGACGATGAAGACCACATGGAACGTGAATCACTGTTGCATGGTGAAATCTGTCTGCCAACTGTCATCGTCCCAGTTCGTTGGCATGGGCAGCGGATCGTAGCCGAAGGCTGTCTCGACCAATTCGGCCTTCGTGGCCAACTCGGCGATGACTCGGAAATAGAGCGCCTGCAGGTTGTCCACCATTTGTTCGGCCGCAAAGTAGACGGGGCCAATTTCGTCGGCCGCTGGTAGTTGATCCAGGGCGTAGTCCGCGATCGAAATCCGGCCCCTGGCATGCTCGAATGCATAGGCACGCTGGGACAGTGCCGTGCGAATCGAAATCATCCGGTTGTAGGCGTGCTGCGTCACTTGCATCACTTGCTGGTAAAGCGAGTAGTGGACGTCGATCTGTTCGGAAATGTCCAGCAGCAATTCCAGAGCTTGAAGGACTTCGCCAAGCTCCAGAACGGTCAACCAAACCGACTCCAACGTGACCAGCGTTGTCAACATGGTGCGGCAACGCTCTTGTGCCTGGCCCGCGTTGGGAATGCGCTCGGCAACTTGCGGAACGTGCAACAGTTGAACGGCCGAGATCAATCGACTCTGCGAATCTTGCAGCGCCACACTCATCGCCGCACGGGCCGCCTGCCATTCCTGATTCGCAGATCCGAGCGCACGGTTCAGGGTAAATTGATCTTGATGGTTGATGTCGACGCCATCCGGAATCAGCGGCAAATCGGCGTTCCACAGAACCTGCGTGATGCGCAGTTTCTTAAGCCGCTTGTCCGCCGCTTCGAATCGTCGCACCGCCTTCCACGTCTCCATCAAACGGTCGAGCATCAATTGTCGCGACGAACGCAATACTTGCACCGTTTGCTTCGGATCGTTGGGAACGAAAAGCATCGACTTGGGCAAAAAGATTTCGTGCGCGCCGATAATCTTCCCTTGGAAATATCGATGCAGCGTCTCCATCGCTTCTTTTCGTGCCCGCGCTTCGCCAACGATCGTATCCGTTGGCACGAGATTCTGCGGGGTGACTTCCGGGCCGAGTTCTCCCTGGTAATAGTAAAGCGTCGCCATTTTGCAAAGGCCGTCAAAGTCGCTGAACAGCACGCGAGCCGGCGCGTCGATGCGAAAGATGCCGGGAGCGTTTTCCCGCTTGGCGGCTTCCATCCGCGCCGGAGTCGACGGATGGGTGCTGAACAACTCGGTTTCCTCTTCGAAGATCTTGGTGCGAATCTTCGACGCCAGCTCCGGATCGGATCGCATTTCGTCCACCTTGGCCACAATCATTTCGGGCAGGTTGTCGCACAGCCGCTTGTCGCGCCACGAACGGAACAGATCGTCGTGAGCCGTCGCCCAGCCGAATTGCAATGCGTACAGATTCTGGGACGTGAGACAAAACGTGTCGCTGCCCACGGTCCGCATTTCATACATGTCCGCGTCGAATTCCATTTCGTGGTCCATGCGAAAAACGATCATCGAGACCAGTTTGTACAACAGCCAGATTCCATAATGCGCGATCCGCATGGCAAAGACCAGAAACTTGGCGATCAAACCGCCCACTCCGTCGTTCTGCGAAGCCCGCAGCAGGTGGATGTCCCAGGCATCTTCCCTCATCGCCGAATCGACGAAAAACGCCGTGATCAACCGCACCATGTAGCCCATCCGCATCGCGGAACCTTGCGTGAAGTGCCCCAGCTCGTGGGCGATGATCCCCACGATCTGCTTCACCGGCAAACCGGCGACCAGCGGCAAACCAATTGTCAGGGTCAGCTTGTTTCCGAACAGGATCGACAGTCCGCCGCCGAGTCCGGCGCTGGCGTTCGGCTCAGTGGTCACTTGGATGGTTTTCGGCACGGGCGCATTCACGGCTCGGCAAAGCCGCTCGATAAATGCGAACAGCAGTTTCTCGTGTTCCGGGTCCAAGGTGATCGGCGGATAGTATTCACCAGGCGGGGCAAGAATCGATTTGACGAGGCTCAGGCCGATAAAAATGCCAATCAACAACGGAATCGAAAGCAGGCCGGCCGTCAGGATGTGAGCCTGTTGAAGCGCGTACCAAAACCAAATTCCACAGCCAACAAACGAACCAATCAAAATGATTGGCAACGCAAGCAAGGTAATGGCCACAAAGAACATGCCGACCGTGTAAGACGCCGAGCGTTCCACTTTTGGTATTTCTAGAGTCAATGCGGCAAGCAACTGTTGAGGCGTGACGGTGCTGGTTGGTTGAGCCGTTGGTTGCTGTGCGAGTTGGGGCTGTTGTTGAGGAGTTTGCGGTTGAACTGGCTGTTGGGGCGCGATCTGAGGCTGAACAACCGCGGGTTGCTGGACCACGGGGGCTTGCTGAACGACGGGAGCTTGCTGGACAATTTGGGCCTGAAGAATCTGAGCCGGCTGCGGCACGGGTTGAAGGGGCATCGGCTGGCCAGCGGGTATCGGTTGCTGGACTGGCGCAACCGGCTGTCCAGGCACCGCATTGGCCGGAACATTGGAATGTTGCACGGGATTGGGTTGTCCGGGCGGCCAGGACTGATTGTTATCGCTCACAAAAGAGATTATCCCGTGTCGCAATTCAGAAGTCCAGCGGCGTTGATTGTTTGCGCCGACGCAAAACCCTAGGCGGCTGCATTCTCAATTCGCTGCCGCAGCTTATCCGGATCGTACTCAGAGCGAACCTTGACACGCAACAACGGCAATCCAGCAGCTTCCATCGCGTCATCCACAAACCGATCGCGCTCGATACGATCCGTACGTTGATGCGAACGGTCGTCCAACTCAATGGCCACCCGTGGGACGAGCGATTCCGGGTCACACAGGACGAAGTCGATGTGTTTACAGTTGATGCGATTTTGCCACGACAATCGTTTCGGTGTCTCGTCCACCACCTTGATCAGATCGGCGATCCGCACCATGGCGAAGATCGTCCAGTGTTCGCCGGCCGACTCCGCCAACACCTGGTAGAATTCGAGTTCCGTATCAGTTACCAACGCGTCGCGTTTTTCGTAAGGCAGTGGCTCGTCGCGGAAAAGCGACCGGGACAAGAGCAGGAGGCCAAAGACAGCCAAGACGAAGGCGACAAAGGGCCAATGTTCGATTAGCATCTGTATTGGTATGTGGGCATGGTCAAATAGGGATCAGGTACCTTTGCCGGAACGACCCGGTGTTCAAAAAGGGGGCAGGTACCTTTGCCGGAACGGCCCGGAGGGTGCTTTGCACAAAGATACCTGACCCCTTTTTGAACCATGCAGAAGTGCGCATAAAAAGAACCGCTCGGTTGGGGCAGGGAACCGGGCGGCTCAAGACATTCCATCTTGCGATGGAACATCGCTCATGAGTCGTAATTTGGGTAGTCACAAAAAAGGCAGGTATCCTCGCTGCCCTGCTGACTACCACGAACTCCAATTGGAGAATCTCTCCAACGGAAGAATCTGCCCTTGTGGCCCAGCCCCAATGCCAAACGAGGATAACTGCCTCCAAGTAATGATATCGTCCGCGTGCTGGCATTTCTTGAGCGAATCCAGAAGTTTTTTTGACTGTGTTTCAAGGAAGGTTTCCAGCGTTGCTCGTGACACTGCGATTGATCATCTTTCCAATTCACGAGATACTGGCTTGCGAAAAAATACAACCACA
>CAYFJO010000134.1:0-24762 GCA_964343305.1 uncultured Pirellulaceae bacterium
TCGAGATCGGAAAATCGAAAATTAGCTGACCCAGATACGCGGAATGTGAGTTACACTAATCGTTGTTGCTAAAACTAAAACGTGCTTTCTGGTTTCTGACTTCATCGAACAAGTGACTTTTGCCCTCGCGGAGTTGGTTTGTCAAATACTCGTGACCAAACTTGTGCTCGATCCACAACAAGGATTTGCTGAGAATGATCCATAGTTGTGTTCTAACATACACACAAGAACGTTTTCTCAGTTGAATAGTGATTTTGCTTCGTTTCTCACATGTCCCTAGCGCGCCACAATTCTTAGGTGGGAGATTTGGGTGTAGTCAAATTCCTCTGGGATTCGTTTGTCGGCCAAGCGTTTCTGGTGGGCGATTTGGACTTCTTGGCGCGCGATGCAGCCTGAGTATTTTACGTAGTAGAAGACTTGCTCGATGACTTCGCTGGAAAACTCGGCGAGCTGCGGGGCTCATTCGATCAGTTCTTTCCGATGTCACTTCCGGTCGGCGGGTCAGATCAAAAGCGTCAGCGACGGTCTTAATTTGTGTCAGAAGCACTTGTTCACTTCAGTTGATCCCAGAGTTTTTCAAAAGCGTGACGGAACGCCTTCGTGAGATCGGCGTCGTTGGTGACGATGAAATTCTCTTCGTTGAATTTCGCGGCGCTGTGTGTCCAGTTGTAGCTGCCAGTCAGAAGTTGACGATCGTCGAACAGCGCATATTTGTGGTGCATGTGAAATTCTGTTTGATCCACGCGCACCGCAACGCCTCGACGAGCCAATTCGTCAACGTCGGAGCCGCGGTCTCCCGCCTTGTCGTTGTCGGAAATGATGCGAATCGCGACTTTGCGGCGATGAGCGTCGAGGATCGCATCTTTGATCCGATCGTCCGTGATTGTGAAGACGCAAATGTCGACGGACTTGCGAGCCGCTTCGAACATTCGCACAATCTTGTTGACGCAGTTGTCGTCGGGGCTGAAGAAAGCCTCGGACGCATCGTTTGCCGGAGCATCTTTGGGTAGCAGTACCTTCATGACATCTTCCAGCCAATCGACCACGGCGAGTGCGTCGGGGCCGATCAACTCATCACGTGCGATTTTGAAAGCGTGGTTGCGAGCGTGCGCCAAACGATGCTCGTCGTTGGCAAGCTTCTCAACGACTTTGGCCAGGGCACGTTTTTCGCCGCGCGACAATCGATGGTCGGCCAGCGTGATCTTCAGAGCGTCTTCGATCGTTTGATTAGACATGCATTGCGACTCCCATGCGGCCGATTGTACCATCGGCGGGCGGCAAGAGTGAGTCGCGAGAGAGGAACTACTGAGGCCGGCGGGGCATGGTGCGTGGATACGGCGGCTGCTGGGCGGGCGGAAGCGACAATTCCGTTTCGTCTGCCCATTGTTCGCGTTCGTACTTAGTCGCATAGAATCGAAGCCAAGTCTCCGGTTCGTCGCTGTCGTCCAGGCAGTGCCAGTGCAGATAGTTTTTTGGCAGATCGATTTTCTTTTCCGGCGACGGCAGAATGTCGCGGAAAATCACGCAATAGAGTTGGCGGTCGGACAGATGTTCGGTGAATTCCAGCACGATGCGTTTGTCGTACAGGCGATGGATCGTGTCCCACAAGACCTGGTGGATTTGGTCCTCGTCCAAAGAATCCGGATGGGGCAGTTGGAGTTCGGGACTAAACCACTGACTGATTGGCAACACCGGTGCTCGTTCCCAAGCCAACATTGACGCCAAAAACTCATTTTCGCGAGGCGTCGGCAAGCGGTGGGTGTTGACCAGGTTCATCGATTCGTCGACAAACGGTTCCAACTCGTCACGCAACTGCGCGTTGAGCATGAGTTGGTCAACTTCTTCAGAAGACGGCGGACGTTCTGGCTCGAACATGGTGGTGTCGCAATGGTGGTTGGTCATTTGTCACTAGTCACTGGTCATTGGCAAAGGACACATGACCAATGACGAGTGACAACAATTCGACTTTAACCACGTCAGACAGATCAGCAATAGGGACACAGAGCGAATCCGCTGGATTGGCAAAACTCTTCGAAATGCGGATGATTCGACTGATACGACCGCAAAACTTTCGCCGATACAATCGGAACATTTGGCAAGGTCGATGTGCGGTGCGTTTCACGCACCCTACGTTTCCAAGGCGGCGATCTTTTCGAGACGTTGCGTGTGGCGGTCGCCGTCGAATTCGGTGGCCAGCCAAGTCTTGACAATTTCGTCCAGTTGCGGTTGTCCAAGCAACTTTTCAGAAAGGCACAACACGTTCGTGTCGTTGTGTTGGCGGATGAGTTCGGCGGTTTGTTTGTCACCGCAGGTCGCGGCGCGAACGCCCTTCACTTTGTTCGCCGCGATCGACATGCCAACGCCCGTCCCGCAGATCAACACGCCTCGGTCGACATCGTGGTTGGACACTCGGCGAGCCACAACGGCGGCGAAATCCGGATAGTCGCAACTCGCTTCGGAGCGCGTTCCTTCGTCATCGACTTTATGGCCGAGACCTTGCAGAAAGCCGATCAGATACTGTTTGACGGCAAGTCCACGGTGGTCGCTGCCGATCGAGATGTGCATGGATGGTCCTCTACTCAATTCCCAAATCTAGCTCTTCGACCCACGCCGCGAGTTGTGCGTCGATTTGGTTGGCGCAATTTCGATACAATTCAGTGGGACCGCCGATCGGATCGCTGACGTCGTTTTGATCGTGGCATATCAGTTTAGTTCGCTGGGCCAACTCCGGCCACTGTGCCACAATCGCCTGGCGATGCCCGCGAGTCATCGTCAACAAAACATCCGCGTTGTGCGCCAGTCGATCGGTCAATGGTTGGCTCAAATGATCCGTCAGGTCGAGATCAAACTCTTTCATAATCTGAATCGATTCGGACGAGGCACGGCCGCCCGACATTGCCGCGATTCCCGCGGATTCGACGCTGAGTCCGTGATCTTCCAACTCGCCGATTTGGCAGCCGACCTTGTCGGCCAAACGTTTTCGCATCAACACCTCGGCCATCGGGCTGCGGCACGTGTTGCCCGTGCAAATAAACAGTGCCATGAAACTAGCCAATCGTTTCAGCGTTTCTTCCGTCACGACGCCAGCCCGCAGGACGGAAAACTGGTTGTCTTCGACTCGCACGACCGACGATGCCTGGCCGAATCGACTGGGGCCGCCGTCCAGCACCATTTCGACGCTGTCGCCAAGTGCGTCGACCACTTCCTGGGCGGTTGTGGCATCGGGCTGGCCTGTCAGATTCGCACTGGACAACACGAACGGACCGGCGGAGAGCCTCAACACTTCTTGGATCAGCGGATGGGCGGGAACACGAAGTCCGATCGTGCCGTTGGGCGAAACGGCCTGCTGCACGACGGGCGGCAGTCGCTTCACGGCGCTGTCCGGATGGTCGTCGTCCAAAACGAGCGTGATTGGGCCCGGCCAACAACGTCTCGCCAGGCGCTGTCCCAGCGCCGAGATTCCAGGAACGTAATCCAACGCGTCATCCGCACTTTTGATCGCCAATGTCAGCGGATGCCCCGCTGCACGTCCTTTGCTGGCCAGCAGTTTTTCGACGGCGTCTGTATCGAGTGCGCTGGCAGCAATGCCATAAACCGTCTCCGTGGGAAATCCAACAAGTTTCCCTTCGGCTAGAGCTTGAACCGCCAAGTGGACGACATCGCGGGCGTCGTCAGCAGAACTCAGATCGATGACAACTGGGGGCATGGAAGACCAGGCAAAAAAGCAACAAAACCGCCGTATTGTGTTACTATACCGGTCGTCCGCACGTTGGTCCAGGGTTGAGAAATGTCAAGAATGTCTAGGGTCAAGAGTCGAGAGTCGAGAGCCGGAAAGGAGCGGCACTTGCGTGCTCTAGTCGCTTGTCTCTCGACTCTTGTCCTTTCCCTCAGCGGCTGCATCGATGGCGCTCCTTCTGCTGGTACGGTCGAAGCAGTCTGGGGACGTCGTGGATTGTCGGATGGGCGGTTCTTCAAACCACGCGCTATGACGATCGACGACAAAGACCAAATCTACATCGTCGATATGACAGCACGGATTCAGGTCTTCAATTCGGAGGGCGTGTTCGTCCACAGTTGGCGAACTCCGAAGAGCCGCAACGGAAAACCCGTGGGGCTGTCGTTCGACAACGATGGCAACCTGCTTGTGGCCGACACACACTATTTTCGCATGCTCGTCTATTCAGCAGATGGGGAGTTGCTGAAGAACAAAACGATTGGTGGCACGGCGGGATATGGCCCGGGTGAATTCGGTTTTGTGACGGACGCGGTTCAAGATTCCAAAGGGAACTACTACATCGGTGAGTACGGCAACTATGACCGCATTCAGAAATTCACCTCCGAGGGCAAGTATGTCACCGAATGGGGATCTCACGGCGAAAAACCTGGCCAATTCATTCGGCCCCAAGGACTGGAGATTGACAAAGATGACTGGATCTGGGTCGCCGACTCGTGCAACCATCGCATCCAGGTCTTCGACGTCAGCGGCGACGATCCCAAACGCGTCGCGACCTGGGGCAAGCAAGGCAAGGAGCCCGGCCTGTTGAGCTATCCGTACGACCTGGTCCTGGACGGCAAGGGCCATTTATACGTCGCCGAATTCGGCAACCATCGCGTGCAAAAGTTCACGCTCGACGGCAAATCGGTCGGCACCTTCGGAACCGCGGGTCGTGAAGAAGGCCAGTTTCATCAGCCATGGGCGTTGGTTTTGGACAGCCGTGGCCGGGTTCACGTGCTGGACACGTACAACCACCGCGTGCAACGAATCCGACTATAGGGTGGGAAGTTCTTTACGAAGCGGATAAAATCTAATCGTAGCTTGACTCACCGAGTCGAGCTTCAAAAACCGCAGAATTACGATGCTCGACTCGGAGAGTCAAGCGACGAAACTTGGAGCAGAATCATGTTCGGCTGGGAAATCGGCTTCGACAGGCCGTGGTATTTGCTCATTTTGTTGCTGCTCCCGGTAATGTGGCTGTTGAGTTTGAACAGTTTGTCTGGGCTAGGCAACCTCCGGCGTTTCTTCGCGCTCATGTTGCGAACGCTCGTGTTCACCGCCATCATCCTCGCGTTGGCCGAAGTCCAGTTGTTGCGGACCAGCGACAAGATGACGGTGATCTATCTGCTGGATCAATCGCAAAGCATTCCCTCGACGAAACGCGCCGCCATGTTGGAGTACGCGATTCGCGAAGTGCGCAAGCATCGGGATGCCAGCCGTGGCGACAAGGCCGGCGTGATTGTCTTCGGGGCCGATGCACGCATCGAGATCCCACCGTTTGAAGACGAGTTGCCGACAATTGGCAACATCGAAAACTACCTGGAATTGCGCACCGACGCCACGAACCTGGCCTCGGCGATGAAACTTGCCAAGGCTTCTTTCCCGGAAGACTCGGCCAAACGCATCGTCATTATCACCGATGGCAACGAAAATCTCGGCGACGTTTCCAGCATCGCCCACAAGCTGGCCCGCGAAGATGGTGTCGGCATCGACGTCGTTCCTGTCACATTGTCGGCGCGAACAGAAATTGACGTGGAGAAGTTCTCGATCCCCTCCGATCTTCGCGTCGGCCAAAAGTTTGCCAGCCGCGTGGTGGTGAATAACTACGCCGATCCCAACGACCCCAATGCTCGGGTGCCCGGCCGCTTGCGATTGTCACAGTTGGTCGCCGGACAAGACGAAGAACCGCTGGGCGATATTCCTGTCACGCTGGATCCCGGCAAAAACGTCTACACGTTCCCCAACGAGATTAAAAAGTCGGCGATGTATACCTATCGCGCGGTGTTCATCCCGGACGATCCCGATCAAGACCAAATGCCGCAGAACAACACCGCCACGGCATACACGCACGTCCGCGGCTCAGGTCACGTGTTGTTTATCGAAGACGCCGACCATCTCGGACAATTCGGCGATCTAATTTCCAGTTTGCAGGAAGACAACAGTGTGGAAGAGGGCGGCGAGAAGCCAGTGGAAGTGACACGGATGAGCAGCGACCGGCTGTTCACCGATCCGATCGAGTTGTTGTCATACGACACGGTGGTGTTGGCCAACGTGCCGCGGTCCAGTGGCGACGACTTGCAAGGCGTCTCGTCGTTTAGCGACGAACAAATCAAAATGCTGGTCAAGAACACCGAAGAAATGGGTGCGGGCATCGTGATGCTGGGTGGCGAAAACAGTTTCGGAGCCGGCGGCTGGGCGAACACCGACTTGGAAAAGGCGATGCCCGTCGATTTCCAGATCAAGAACGACAAGGTGTCGGCCGTCGGTGCCTTGGTGATGTTGATGCACGCGTCGGAGATGGCACAAGGCAACCATTGGCAAAAAGTCATCGCCCAGGAAGCAATCAAGTCGCTTGGCCCTCTGGACTATTGCGGCTTGATCCATTGGGACAATCAAACGGGCACGGACGACTGGCTGTGGTCCAAACCAAAAGGTCTCGTCCAGATCACCGGCAAACGCAAATCGATGATGGCTCGCGTGGGCCGGATGGTTCCCGGCGACATGCCGTACTTCGAGCCGGCGATGAAAAAGGCACTGTTCGCGTTCAACCGAAGTGACGGGGCGGGCAGGGGGCCCAGGTTTGCTTCGATCAAACACATGATCGTCATCAGCGACGGCGACCCACCGCCACCGACCAATGGAACGCTGGCCGCTTACGCCGCCGCAAAAATCAAAGTCACCACCGTCGCCGTCGGTGCTCACGGGCAAACCGGCCACCAAACGTTGCAACGAATCGCCAACGCAACGGGCGGTAAGTACTACAAGGTGACCAACCCGAAAGCACTGCCGCGAATCTACCAACGCGAAGCGCGCCGAGTCGCCAAGCCGCTGATCTTCGACGACAACGGCCGAGGCAACATTCCCGTTCAGGTGCAGTATCCGCATGAAATCATCGGGTCGATTCCACACAATGCTTTTAAAACAGTCGACGCTTATATGCTGACGACGCTCAAGGACAGTGCGCTGATCGAACAAGCGCTGATCGCCACAAAGCCAAACAACACAACGAACTCAACGATCATGGCAAGTTGGAATTACGGCCTGGGACGGACAGTCGTTTTCACGTCGGACGTGGGCCAAAAGTGGGCCAAAGATTGGGCCGAGGCAGATTACTACGACCGCTTCTTCGGCGACATGATCCGCTGGTCGATGCGGCCGATCAACAACGAGGCCAATTTCACGGTGGCCACCGACGTTCGAGACGGCAAGGTAAAGATCATCGTCACTGCGCTGGACAAGGATGACGAGTTTATCAATCAACTGAACATGTCCGCGTCGGTCACTCGTCCCGATGGCGAGAAGATGGTCGTCAAGATGCAACAGATTTCCGCCGGACGCTATGTGGGCGAAGTGGAAGGTTCCGAAGCGGGCAGCTATTTGTTCGCCATCAAGCCGGAGGATTACGGACTGGTCACCGGCGGTGTGAACGTGCCGTTTTCGTCGGAGTTTCGCGATCGCCAGACCAATGATCCGCTGCTCGACAAACTCGCCACGATCCAGCCCAAGGGTGGCAAGCCAGGTGTCAAACTCGTCGGCAACCTATCGGGCGACGGCATCGACACGCTGCTGAAGACCGACACGTTTCGTCACACGCTGGAAAAGGCGATCAGCAGCCAAGACGTTTGGCCGCTGTTTGTGCTGGTTTGTGCGACGTTGTTTTTCGCCGATGTTTTCATCCGGCGAGTGGCGATCAGTTTCGAGTGGCTCGCTCCTGTTTGGGCGTGGATCTCGCGGGTCATTCTTCGCCGCCAGGCTGAGCAGGCTCCGGATGAGAGAATGTCTCGGCTGAAGAGCCTCAAGGCGGATGTGGGCGAACGGATCGAGGAACGACGGGCGGCGGCCCGCTTCGAACCTCAGCCCGACACGCAAGCGACGGCGGCACCCAGTTTGGAAGACGTCGTCGAACAACAGGGCAGTGCGCAAACGCCGCTTCCACCGCCAACCCAAACTTCTCAGATGTCCCCTGACGCGCCCGAAGATGATTCCTACACCTCTCGTTTGTTGAAAGCCAAAAAGAAAGCATTCCGAGACGAAAACGAAACATAGACGCGTCTTCTGTAGGACGGATGGCTAATCCGTCCGGACGGAATGGCATTCCGTCCTACAGCAAGAGTTCACACGACCGCGATACCTAGACAGGAGCAACTATGAGCATCGCCGAATCCATGCAACAACAGGCTGAAGAATTTCGCGGCCGCTATCAATCTGTCAAAGATCAAATCGGCCGCGTGATCGTGGGACACGACGAAATCGTGCACGGCGTGTTAACGTGCATGTTGGTCGGCGGCCATTGCCTGCTGGAAGGCGTCCCGGGGCTGGGAAAGACGTTGCTCGTCCGCACACTCGCGCAAACACTCAATCTCGACTTCAATCGCATCCAATTCACACCCGACCTGATGCCCGCCGACATTCTGGGCACCAACATGGTGATGGAAACGCCGGAAGGCAAACGCATTTTCGAATTCCAAAAAGGCCCGATCTTCACCCAGATCTGTCTGGCCGACGAAGTCAATCGTGCCACGCCCAAGACCCAATCGGCGATGCTCGAAACGATGCAAGAAGGCACTGTCACTGTCGCCGGAACGCGGTTTGAGTTGAAGAAACCGTTCTTCGTCATGGCCACGCAAAACCCAATCGAGCAGGAAGGAACGTACCCGTTGCCCGAAGCCCAGCTTGATCGGTTTCTATTCAAGCTGGTCGTTGGCTACTCCACGCGAGAAGAGCTGGCGACGATCATCGAGCGCACGACCAAAGGCGTCACGATCCAGCCGGAAAAAGTCATGGACGGCGGCGAGATCCTGAAATGGCAAAAGCTGGTTCGCGAAGTGATTCTCGCTCAACATGTCCAGGACTACATCGTCCGCCTGACTCTCGCAACGCATCCCAACACACCCAGCGCTCTGGCGATCACCAACCAATACCTGCGTTGGGGAAGCAGCCCTCGCGGCGCACAAACGTTGGCTTTGGCCGCCAAAGTGCGGGCGTTGCTCGAAGGCCGCTACAACGTCAGCTTCGAAGACGTCCGCCGCGTTTACCTGCCGGCGATGCGTCACCGAGTCATTCTGAACTTCGAAGCCCAAGCCGAAGGCATCGAAGCCGACAGCGTGCTGTTGGACGTCCTAGAAAAAATGCCAGAAAAAGCCGACAGCGCCCCGATCACAGCAACCGTCGTGAGTTAAGGTAGCCGGATTCGCAAGAATTCGGACTTCGAGAATCACTGAAGTCTCACGACTCCAGCTACAACATGCCCGTAACAACACAACTTCTCAATCCCGAACTGCTCGCTCAACTCGAACGACTCGAGTTGGTCACGCGCAAAATGTTCCGCGGCCGCATGAAAGGCGAACGTCGCAGCCGCCGCAAAGGCCAAAGTGTCGAGTTCTCCGACTTTCGAAACTACGTCGCGGGCGACGACCTGCGTTTCATCGATTGGAATCTCTACGCGCGGCTAGACAAGCTCTTCCTAAAACTGTTCCTCGAGGAAAAAGACTTGCATTTCTACGCATTGTTCGACGCCAGCCCGTCGATGAACTTTGGCGATCCCACAAAACTGAAATTCGCCAAACAATTGGCTGCGTCGCTTGGATTCATCGGCTTGTGCCGAGCCGATCGGGTCAAAGTCGAATCGCTGGGCGGATCGCGATCGTGTCCAGCTCCGGTCTTGCGCGGACGTCACAGCATGTGGCGCATGGTCGAACACCTCGACACCATCGAAGCGAATGAAATCATTACTCTCCAACAGGGCATCAAGGACTTCTGTCTGCGAAACACCGGCAAAGGAATCCTGGTGTTGATCACCGACTTGATGGACAAGTCCGGTTACGAGGCCGCGATGCGATTTCTTGTCGCCCAGCAAATGGATGTCTACGTGATCCACGTCTTGTCCCAGGAAGAATTGAATCCGGATGTCAAAGGCGATCTTAAGCTGGTGGACTGCGAAGACGACGACATCGCCGAGATCACCGTCAGCCAGCCGTTGCTCCAGCGGTACGAACGAACGCTGGCCGGCTTTATCGACGGAGCCCGCGAATTTTGCACTCGGCGCGGCATGTCGTATCTGATGACATCGACGGAAACGCCGGTGGAACAGATCGTTTCGAATTACTTACGCAAACGAGGCTTGGTGCGATGATTCCGGTGCAATTCTTTACCGGTGCGGGAGCCGCGTTTTGGAACACGGTGGCATGGATCACGCTGTTCGTCATCCCACCGCTGATCGTGCTCTTGTACTTCCTCAAACTCAAACGCCAGCCGGTCGAAGTCCCCAGCACCTATCTTTGGCATCGCACGATCGAAGACCTGCACGTCAATTCGATCTGGCAGCGACTTCGGCGCAGCCTGCTGCTGCTTTTGCAGTTGTTGTTGCTGCTGCTTTTGATCCTGTCATGTTTTCGGCCCGGCTGGCAGGGGGCCGAGTTGGTTGGCGACCGATTTATATTTTTGGTCGACAACTCAGCCAGCATGAGCGCAACCGACGTCGATGGAAAATCTCGGCTAGACGTGACAAAGGATCGTATTGAGGAATTGATCGGATCGATGAAGGCCGGTGATGTCGCGATGATTCTCCGATTTTCTGACGGAGCCGAAACGGTGCAATCGTTCACCGACAATCGCTCGCTACTGCGACGAAAGTTGCGGCAGATTCAACCTTCCAACCGTGTCACCGACTTGCGACAGGCGCTGCGCACGGCCGAAGGACTTGGCAATCCGACTCACACCAGCGTGGGCCTTGGCGAAGACGGGGCTCAGTTCGAATACGAAGTCGAACCACCACCCGCGACGATGTATATCTTCAGCGATGGCGGTTTTCCGCCCGTGACGAATTTCAAACCTGGAAACTTGACGACCGTGTTCGTTCCGGTGGGTGACGACGGCTTTCCCAGCAATTTCGCGGTCGTTGCGTTTTCCACTGACCGGAATCCCGAAAAGCCGGCGCAGGTCGAAGCATTTTATCGATTGGAAAACTACGGCGACCTATCGGCCAACGTCAACGTCTCGCTATTTCTGGACGGCGTCGAACAGGATTCAGAAGATCTCGAAATCCCCGCCGCGGAAATCAAGAAGAAGGAAGACAAAGACGGCAATCAAGTTCTTCTTTTCGAAGCGCCGGGAGCCATTTCCAGTTCGTTGAACCTGACGGCTGGCGAGGCGGAATCGATCGAGTCGAGCGAGTTGAAACTGGTCGTAGTGCCGGTGAAAAAGAATTCCGAGTCGTACGTCGATCGGCTGCCGCTGGACAATGTCGCGTACGCCGTGGTCAACAAACCTCGCAAGCCACGCGTCTTGCTGGTTTCGCCCGGCAACGATCCGATTGAAATCGCTCTGCGGACGTTTGAAGGTATCGAGTTCGACATGTCCAAGGACCACATCGGTCCAAAGGACTTGGAGTCGAAGGCGTATCAGACTGCCGCTGGGACGGGAGCCTACGACGTCATCATCTATGATCGTTGCGTTCCCAAAATCATGCCCCAGGCCAACACTCTGTTCATCGGCGCACAACCGCCAATGGAGAATTGGAAGTTTGGCGAGAAGGACAGCCCTGTGATCATCGTCGACACCGATCGCACCCACCCGCTGATGGCGTTGATCGAGACCAGCAATATTTGGGTGTACGACGGCTTTACGATCGAGACGCCGCCGGGCGGAACGACGTTGATGGATGCGTCGATCGGGCAAGAAGTTGATAAACGTGCGGTTGGTTCGGTGTGCTCCATCGCGCCGCGACAAGGGTTTGAAGACGCAGTGCTGGGATTCGAAATCATCGGCGCGTACGATGACGGCAAGGTAGGTGGCAAGACGGATTGGCCGCGCCGGCTGAGTTTCCCGATCTTTATGCAAAACGTAGTGACCCATCTCGGCGGCGCGGGCAATGCACTGGCCACGCCAACGACACGGCCTGGCGATTCGGTCGTCATCCGCTCATCCGCGCCGGTCAAATCGATTTCGATCGAACTTCCGTCCGAGCGCCGAGAGAAGATCGCTCCGGAAGTTGAAAACCGGTTCGAATTCACGGGCACGGATGAGCTGGGAATCTATCGAGTGAGAGAAGGCTCGTCCGAAGAAGTGTCACACCGATTCGCGGTGAACTTGTTCGACATCCAGGAAAGCAACTTGCAAATCAAGGAAGAGATTCCCATCGGTCAAGAAGACGTCAAAGGGCAATCAAGCTGGCAACCGGCTCGCAAGGAGTTGTGGAAGTGGCTGCTGATCGTGGGGCTGTGTGTGCTGATCTTCGAATGGTACGTCTACAACCGACGCGTGTATTTGTAAGGTGCGTGAAGCACGACGGCGCGTTCGTCCGGGTAACTTAGATTCTATCGAGACGTTTTGCGTATGTTTGGATCGGCTTGCCCAACGCACCGAGATCTAAATTCGCCCGGCTGCACGCACCCTACGACGCCCGCAACAAGACCTGCGTCAATTCCGGCATGCAATTCAGTCGAATCGTTTCCTGGCCGGAAATCCCGCGGCTGACGTGCATCAGCGTGGGGGCCTCATAAAACGTGCCCGAGGCGTACTTCACACCAAAGTTACTCGGTGCAACCATCGGCCCAATCACCGGCAAACGAATCTGGCCACCGTGCGTGTGACCGGCCAGCATCAAATCAAAGTTGTGCCGGCGCGCCCACGTGATTTGATCCGGCGAATGCGAGAGGAGAATTCGAAGTGCTTCCTGGTTGTCACACGGCTCGCTTTCGTCCAACTCCGAAATCGATCCGAACCACGGGACTTCGTTTCCTGCCAGCAAAACGTCGACGCCATGAATCTGTGTCGGCAGCCATTTGCCGCCGAGATCAATAAACCCATTCTGCTCCAGAAGACCGCGGACCTCATCAGCATCCACGTGTCGCTTGTCGTGATTGCCCAACACGTAATAGGCACCAAACCGAGAGGTCAGTCGCCCCACGGTTTCGGGAATCCAGTCCATGCACTGTGGCCCGTCGATGATGTCGCCCGTGACCGCCACAAGATCGGAATCTAGCTCGTTCGCGCGATCGATGACAAAGTCAAAAAACTCGCGGCCAATATTTCCCGTGAAGTGCAAATCGGACAGATGGGTGATCGTCAGGCCATCCAATCGCGGGTCGAGCCCGGGGACTTCCAGCGTCTTGACATTGACGGTTAGCTGAAAAATCTGATTCCCGGGAACAAGGCTGAGCAACCTGGTCGACCAGGATCCAATCGGTTGAAACCCGATTTCTTTGGCGACGTCAACGATTTCCGTATGGTTCGAGGCAAGTTGCGGCGGGTTGCCCGATCGGGACTTGTCCCAAATCCAGCGGGCTGCAATGTAAGCCGCCATCAGGTAGCACGCCGATGCGTAACACAGCAAGACCGAGTTGGAGGACGCACGGACCACGAGCCGGTCAATGGACATGTCGTGCAGCAAAAAAGAAATCACCAAATAAATCGGCAACGCGGGGACCGCCACGAAAATCCCTTTTTCCAATCGCCGGATGGTAGCGTGACGAATCGATATCGCATGCAGCCGGTTGAATGCCATGACCCACAGGGCAAGATGGCCGAACAGGACGATCGCGATGAGAGCAAAGGGAACCAGCCACATGGGTGTTTTGTCCGTGGGTTGATCGGCGTCGGTTCCGAGATGCGAACCACGGCGATGGCTAGGAGGTCGCTTGTTTCACGGGCTCGGCAGGCGTCAAAATCGACTCGACGGTTTCCAGCAGTTGGTCCAAGCGAAACGGCTTGTACAACACCGCGTTCGGTCGCAAGCCGGCCTGGCGAGCTTTGACAATCGAATGGCCGGGATCATAGCCAAATCCTGTCATTAACACCAAGGGCGGTTCGTCCATTAATTCCCGAAGTTTTACCAAAAGTTCGTAGCCGCTGATGTCCGGCAGCCGAATATCCGCGATGATCGCGTCGTAGACATGCTCAGTGCTATTGCGGACCATAAAGATCGCTTCGCCGCCTTCGTGGGCGGTTTCGACGACACAGCCGTATTTTTCCAGCAATTTATGGGCGTCGTTGCGGACGGTTTCGTCGATATCGATGACCAGCACACGGCGGCCAACCAGCTTGGGGCGTTGCTCAATCTTCGCGGCCGCGGGAACCGCTTCGGCCGGGGTCATCGTCTGGCCAACCTTGTGAATCACCTGCTTGATGTCACGGGCGTTACGCAAAATACCTTGCAATCGCTGGACGACCTCCGGCTCGTGCCCAATGTACTTCTCCATCACATTGACGGCGTCGTTCAGGATCTCGTCGATCGGCAGCGCGACAGCGCTGTGGATCGCTTCACAGCTCTCCTGAGCCGTGTTGGCCTTTTGGGCAACGAGCAATTCGAGCGTGTTCAGAGCGATCGCCAAATCGCGCGAGAAGATTTCCAAAAACTGAAGATCGCTTTCTGAAAACGCCCGTGGTTCGGGACTCTCGACGTTAAACGTACCGATGACCTCGTCGTGCAGAATCAATGGAACGGTCAACGAACTTTTCGCGCCACGGAATCCTTCGATATAAAGCGGGTCGGCCGTCGCGTCTTCGCACAAATAACTCTTACCGGTCGCCGCCACAAATCCCGTGACCCCGTTGTCTTGAGGCCGAGCGTACAGCGGTCTCTTCGCGGCGTCGGATGTGATTCCGACCGACAACAGCGGTTCGAGGTTTCCGGTCTGTTGTTCCAGCAACCGAATCTCGACCACATCAAACGCCAACAGGTCTTTGGTAAAATGAAGAATGTTCGACTTCAGCAATTCGATTCGATCGGCCACTTCCATGTCGAAAACTTCATCCGGCGTCATGTCGGCGAGTTCCACGCCAGCTTGATGAATGGCGTTCATCTTTTGTTGCTGGTGGACTTCGTCGGTGATGTCACGCAACGTGACAATCAAATGCTGCGGGATCGTCGCATCCAACTCGGCAATGGGCGCGGCGTGGACTTGGAAGTATTGATTCTCGGTCGTCCGCAGTGTCGACGTGCTTGCTTCGCCGGTGGCTAACGCGGTGTGAAACGGACAGAAGTCCGGGCCCAGAATTTCAGGACTGCCCAACACCGTGTAAAAACTCTGGCCGACCAACTCTTCGCGGATGCTCCACCGCCGCACTTGTTCGTTGGCCCAGATGATCGCGTTGTCCGCATCGATCAGCACGACGCCATCTGGCATGCCTTCCAGGATACGTTGATTGCGAAGAAGTTTGCCCAGTTCCAGGGCGTCGCCAAGATGCTCGGATAAATCAAAAACGCCCGCGAAATCTTCACGGGCGAGGCTGTTGAGTGCTTGGAGTGAATCCTGAGCGTCGACGATGTCGAATTGCTGTTGTAGCGTGTCGGTGAGTAGTGACTCCGCCTTCCCTTCTGGGGAAAGGCAAAGGATTTTGGGCCTCTTCATCAACCCCAAACTCCTTGTTTAATTATTCCGCCAAACCGAATTATACGAGTCGTCTTCGTTCGGAACAACCGTTTGGTGGACAACGATCCGGATTTCAGAACGTTTCTCCAACTCTAGCATCGGCAACAGCACGACAGCAAGTTCACCTCCACCGTTAGAGCTTGAACTAGTTTGCCAAACATTGCCGCTACTTGAGCAGCAAATATCCTCCCGACTGATACAAGTCAACATGGTGGCTGCTGGTCGAGCACAAGAGAATGACATCTAAGCCGAAGTGTGCCACCTTAACAGACCAACATTGGCGGCTTAACCGCCCCAAGTGTCCATGCCGCGGTAGCTCGACGATCTGTTCCCGCTGCGATCCATACAGAAATCACAGTCAGATCGAAATCGGTCACCACAGCCAATTGAAACGGCGGTTGGATCGAGAATGCCACTGAAACCGGACGATAAAGAGATTGATGAGCGTCTGTCCCAACGCCTCGCCGCGATGAGCCCCGTTCACCCTGCAATGGAGTTTGGCACGATGTTTCGCGCGTTCGCAATGGCAGTTGGAATCACCTTGTGCATCATGGGCGGGGAATGTCTGGTCGTGGAGAAGGTCGTTTGGGCGGGCTCTGGCGAAAACAATGTGGCCCGCGCAGGCCAAGCCCCGCAAGGATTCACGTTTACACCAACCGAGAAGGCCAACAATCGAGAGTACATTCCGCCCGAGTGGCTACCGTGGAGCTTGCTATCCGCCGGTGCGATCACGATCCTCTATTCGATCACGATTCCACGCAGAATGAATGGCGATTAATTGTAGAACAACTGTCTCAATTGTTCCGCGAGCAATTGGGACAATTGCTCTACAATTTACCCTACTCTTCATTCGACAACGTCTTGAAATAGTCTCGCGCATGTTCACGTTGTTTACGAGGAAGACGTTGATTGGTCAGCGGATCCGGCTCTTGACTAAGACGCTCGGCAATCTCGGAACGCACTTCTTCGCGACTCATCCCCGCGATGTTTGGACCACCGGCGACGCCCGTTCGTACGGCTTGGCCAGCTTGCGGCTTGGTTCCCACTTTGGAATTGTAAAACTTCTTGTCAGTCTCTTGATCAGGCCGTTCGCCCTGGCCAACGCCGTCGCCTAAGCCGAAGCCGATTTGATCCTGTTTCTGGCCCATGCCTTGTCCGCCCAACATGCAGGCTCGACATCCCGCACCCGCACATTCTTTGCAATTCATTGCGTTCTTGGCATCGGCAAGCTGGTCCATCATTTCGTCCAACGTTTGCAACTCGTCCATCTGGGCTTGCATCTGCGCCAATTGATCGCCAATTTCATCCAAAGCCTTCGCAGCTTGTTTCAGATTCTGCTGACCGCCTTGTTTCAATTGCTGGCCGGCTTGGGCCATTTTGTTGGCCATCTGCTGCAGGCGGTTCATCTGCTGGTCTTGCTGCTGAAGCTGGTCGAGTTGTTGCTGAAGCTGGTCGACTTTGGCCATGTCGTTGTTCTTCTTGGCCTCTTCGATCTTCTTTTTCAACTGCTCTTTGGCGTGTTGGTGGGCCTTGGCCAATTCGTCCAGTTTTTTGGCCATTTGCTCCAATTGCTCGGCCAGTTGTTTCTTTTGCTCGTCCGTTAACTCTCCGTTTTTCAACTGTTGCTGCAGCTTGTCGATCTCGTCCAGCGCCTTGTTAAAGTCGCCGTTCTTGATCGCATTGGCTGCTTTATCGGCAGGACCCTTCTTCATGTCTTTTAGTTGATTGAGATGCTTTCGCATTTGCTGGGCGTCGCCGATTTGTTTCTTGCGATCGTCAATCTGCTTCTTAATGTCGTTTAACTTGACCATCGCCGACTTGCGATCAACGCCACTGCTCTTGCCTTTGCTGAATTCGTCAATCTGCTTTTCGATGTCTTTGAAAAAGACCTCGGCGTCTTTCAGATTCTTGTTGCTTTCGACCTTCTTGCGAATCTTCTCGATCTTCTTCTTGAGTTCATTCTGGGCCTGCTCGACTTGCTTCTTCTCGCGAGCTTCTTCTTTTGCTTGCGCGGTCTTGTCGCTTATCGCGGGATCTTGAATAAAGACCAGAAACATTGCCAGCGCAGCGATGAAGGGCAGGGCGGCTCGCCAATTCGTCGCGAAACCGAAATGCTGTCGCATGTCGATGGTTTGCACTCGACGAGAGGTATCGGACATCAACGCCTGGCCAAATTCCGTGTCAAGTTCATCGGGTTGCAGCGACAGACTGCTGGCGACGCGTTCTTTCAACCCATATCGCTGGTCGATCGCCACCGCGGCATCGATCGCGCGAAATCGGATCAGGTACGTCCACGTCATGGCAATGATCAACCCCACGCCAATCGAACCGCCAACCCAGCTCCATTGCCAGATGTTCTGATCGACGCCGATCACCCAAATCTTCGGAATCGCGACGCCGATCGTGGCGACCAACAGAACCGCGAACATGGTCCAAACCAATACGCCGCCAAATTGCTGAAGAACCATCCGCCGCTGAGCACGCGATACTTGTCGTTGGATTTCTTCCATCGAATTATTCCCGATGAGTGAGCTTCTTAAACTATCGGCTATTATAGGGCGTCGTCGCAGAAAACGCTGCCCAAATTGTACGTTTTGACGCAATTTGCTCAGGTCAGGTTCCATCAAGGCAAGATCCCGTAAAACACTGGATCGGCGTCTCTCACATCTTGTCTGGCAGCGGGCGGAAACAAGCTCAGTCCGTGACCAGTTCGATCTGATGAACCGAAGTACAATCCGCCATTCGGTCCAATCGCGGGACTGGCCCAATCAATTTGTCCGTCGACTTCGTAAGACCAGATGACTTCGAACGACTTTCCGCGATGACGCAATGCGTACATTCGTCCACGTGTCTCAGCCTTGCCCAGTGTTTTCTTCTGCCCGCGAACACCGACGTACACGACACCTTCGTCGTCCAGCGTCAGGTCGGACAACCCGCCGACGCACGACGGTTTCGCTGCCTCTGGATTCCATGACGCAGTGACTTTGCCGCTGGTCGGATCCACGCGATGAAGCTGTCCGCCACGTGCGTTGATGTTTCGGTGCGTGGTCGTGCTCACATAAACGTCGCGCAGCTTGCCGCTGGTTTCCATCAGCGCGATGCCGCCCGCCCAGTGGCTCTTTGAGAAAGTTCCTTCGACATAGGCGGGTCCCCAAGCGACGCTGCCTCGACCTCGTGGATTGACCGCCAACGCGAACGGTTTGGGAAAACCGACACCTTGTTCCAAACCCACAAGGAACACTCGGCCATCCGGGCCGACCGCCATGTCCTGCGTACCTCTGTTTCCCATTTCGAGTCGAAACGACAACTTGCCCGTCGTGGCATTGAGCGCCAACAGTTCACACGGCTTTTTGCCATCCGGCAGATTCGTCGCAGCATAAACCGTGCGACCATCGGGCGACAGGGCAACGGGCGCTGAAAACACTTGTTCGAGTGTTCCGCGCGTCGGATATCGCCACAGCATTTTGCCAGCGCGACTGACGCCATAAACGGCGTTTGTTTCGTGACGAATTTTCTTCGGCGGATCCGGTCGATGCGGCGCAGCGAACGTGCCGAAGATGATCACACCACCGCGTGTGATCAGCGGTCCGCCAACTATTTCGCCGCCGCCTTCCGGATCGTCCGGCCGAGCGGGATCGATCGTCAAGTACTTCCACTTCACACGACCGCGCCGCGGATCGACTGCGTACAGAGTGCCGTCGCCGCGGCCAACGTACATTGTCCCGTCCACTGGATCGATGCAGCCCGTGCCTTCGATCGTGCCGTTGTACCAGTTCCAATGCACTCCTTTGCCGGCCGGTTTGTCTTGCTGCGTCGGCGGTCGCTTGTCGTACTTGTAAGCATAAGGCGTATGCCCCGGATGAAGCGGCGGCCAAAGCTCCTTGCCCGTCCGCGGATTGAGCCCAAAGATTTTGCCGTCGAATTTATCCCACTGACGTTTGTCCAAAGTCTTGCGACGAATCACACCCCACGTGCCGAAGAACACGCCGTCGCTGGTCACTGTCGGCTCGATGTTTATCAACGCCCCGTCTTCGGCCGTGTACTTCCAAACCTTCGTCGCACTTCGTGGACCGTTGACCTCGGTGCGACCAGTTCGCCGAACGTCGTGACTCCGCATCGGCCAGCCATCAGCGGCAACCAATGAGGAAGTGAATAATAATGCAAATGCAATGCAAAGTGATGTGCGCGGCATTTTCTAGCTTCTTCTATTGACTGATAACTGTGCGGTCAGGAATCCCCACAGATGGCAAAGCCGACCCACGGATACTGCCTCTTCATCCGTGGGTCCGCTTTGCCATCCGTGGGCCTGAATCTTTGCATCTTCGCGTGAGAATACCCAACGTCAACATCCAAAGTTCTACTTAAGAAGTTTTTCCAACCATTCGTACGATTGCTTTCGCACATCATCCGGAAAATCATGGCCGCTATCCGGATACTCGGCGCGCAGTTTGTCCGCCGCACCGTTCAACTCAAAAACCTTACTCGCACCCTCGACAACTTTCTGAACACCCGTCACTTCGAAATTTCCATCATGTAGCGGTGCGTTAACGAAGATCGCACGCGGAGCGATCGTAGCGAGCACCTCGTAGAAATCGAACGGCATTCGATCCGGATCGTTTTTGTAAGTGTCGCGGATTCGTGGCATGTAACGATCGCTGGTCCAACCCGCCAGCTTACCTTTGTAGTAATGGTGAAACGCGGTAAAACCGCAGCTTGTTACAACCGCCTTGATCCGCAAGTCAAACGGAGCGGTGAACAACGCATTGTGTCCGCCCAGCGAATGGCCGATCGCGCCAATCTTGTCGTGGTTCACATACGGCAGCGTTTCGAGCACGTCGATCGCACGGATGTTGTTCCAAATCGCTTTCATCGTGCCACTCGAATAGTCGTCTGCGTTGAAGTCGTATGGATAATCGCCGAACGACGGATAGTCCAGCGCGATGCAAACGAAACCCCGCTCGGCCAACTCGTGTGCGTAGTCCAACGTCGCTTTGCCGCCGATGCCAGCCGGTTCGCCTTTGCCGATCTTCGTGGTTTGATGCAGGCACAACATCGCGGGAGCTTTGCCTTCAATCTTGTGAGGAATGAGCAAGTAGGCCGGCACGCGATCACGCAGTTCGCTGGCAAACGTGATTCGCTGCCGAGTGTATGTTTCCAACTTTTCTTCGCGGACGATTTCAATATCGAGCGGCACGCGACGCTCGGAAGTCGGCAGCACGCCCATCACCTTTTCCATGCCGCGCAAGATGTGATTGCGGCGAATTCCCCAATCGGCGGGCGACTCGACCGGCTTTAGTTCGCCTTTCACCGAATATTCGAGCAACTTCGAGTGATCATACTTGAGCGGAATCGGCGGCACGTTCACCTGGACGGCATCGTCGGCCGCCACATGCTGGTTCTCCAACAGAAACAACCCGCTGCGACCGCACACAATCAAGTCCATATCTTTGTCACCATCGATGTCCGCAATGCTCGAATCGAGCCCAAAGCCCGCTTGCGTGCCGAACGAAACTTTGTTGCGCGACCAGGTCTTTTTCGCCGGATGGAAATCGTAGTAATAAATCACAAGCGGGTCATAAGCCCCTGGATCTTTGCCATCGTGAGCCATATAGCGTTTGCCCGTGATCAACTCCAAATTGCCGTCGCCGTCGATGTCGCGCAACCTCGGGCTGTGCGACTGCGAGTAACTCGTGTCGATCACGTGCCGAGTCCATTGCCGATCGCCATCCGCATCTTTCGATTGCTCCAGCCAGTACACGCCCGTCGAATGAGCGCGGCACCAGATCACATCGCCATCGCCGTCCTCGTCAATGTCGTGAACAAAAATCGGCGTCGAACCATCGCGGTGCAATTTGAATTCAGGATGAAAAACCCAACGACCTTTGCGACGATCTTCGGGCGCTTCGAGCCAACCATTCGGGCAAACAATGTCGCCGCGACCATCGCCATTGATGTCACCGAATCCCGATCCGTGCGTAGCAACCTCGATTGGCAAATCGTGTCGAAGCCACTCGGGCTTCGTGTCTTTTTTCGGATCGCCCGGCGTAATCTCCCACCACGCGGCAAACCGAACGCCGTTCGGCAGCAAGTCCATCTTGCCGTCGCCATTCACATCAACCAAACGCCCTGTTTCCATCGGCCCGGGCAACTCGATCACATGTTTTGTCCACTCGCCTAGCCCTGCGCCGGGGTGCTCGATCCAATAAATCGACGAACTGCGATAATTGCACTCGACGAAGTCATGCCAGCCATCGCCGTTCATATCGATGACACAGTGCGAGTAGCCGTCGTACCGCCCACGAATCATCTCGACGTCGCGGATTTTGTGCCGCTTCCACGCCGGAGCTTCGTACCAGAATCCTCCGCACACAATGTCTAATTTGTCATCGTGATTCACGTCGAACACGGCGCTGGCACTGTACTTCGAGTCAGGATTAATGTCCCGCTGAATGAACCAAGGTTGCGCAGCGTGGCTGGTGGCGATAGAATGAACGACAAGAAACATGGTCGTGATGAGAATTCGCATCTGGCTTTCTCCAAGTGGTGGCAATGGGTGAAACCAGTTTACGCCAAATCATGGCCAATTCCCAACTCACACCCAATGATCCCATGTTCGAAAACCCTTACCAGTCTCCGTCCGAAGACCAGTTTCTCCGCCCCGATCGCGCCGCAGATTTGCCCTTGGAAGTGATCACGCCCGACGAAATCATCGGCCACGAAATCCACCGCTACTTTCGGCGAGCATGGAAGGCACAGGTAGATCACAACCCGGTGGCCCGCTTTGACCGCACGTTTCAGTGCCACTTGATTGAAGTGCGGAAGAAGCAACACAAAGGTTTCTTCGGCGAGCGCACTCTGCCGGAATTCGAAATGGAGTTCGTGGTCTTGGAACACAATCGCGAGGTGATGCGAAGTCGACAAACCGCCAGCGTCAAGTCTCCCGATGAAAACGCCGGTGGAAAAATGGGCGAGACCACGATCAATCCCTACGTCTCATCAAATTGCCGACAACTCGTCGAATCATTTGTCCTGGAACTTGCCACCATCGAAGGCGCACCGGACGTCACTTGCCAACAACTTCAGAAAGCCATCCGCACGGCGAAAGGCAAAGCGGTCGAACAATATGGCACCAGCGGCGCGTGTGCCGGGGCCGTCGGCATGTTCATATTCAGCATACTTAACGCAGTCCCAATTGACCCAATCAAAGCAGCGCTGCTAGTCGGCATGCCGTGTGGCGCGATCATCGGCTACGCTTACGGCCGCTGGCAAACGCGATGGCAGTGAGGTCCTCAAACTGAACGGCAAGTCGCTAGCCGCCGGTATCGTAAACGCTTGTGACTTTCAACTCACCGGCGGCTAGCGCCGTGCCACTCACAAAACACCATGGAATACCACTACGACGTTCTTGTCATCGGCGCAGGTCACGCTGGAACAGAGGCCGCGCTAGCTGCTGCGCGCGTTGGAGCGAACGTCGCACTGTTGACGACGAATCTCGACACTGTTGCCCAAATGAGCTGCAATCCCGCAATCGGTGGTGTGGCCAAAGGCCAAATTGTTCGCGAGATCGACGCACTCGGCGGAGCGATGGGACAAGCGATCGACGCAACAGGAATTCAGTTTCGGCTGCTCAATCGTCGCAAGGGCCCGGCGATGCACAGCCCGCGGGCTCAGGCTGACAAGAAGGCTTATCAGCAGGAAGTCAAACGCATCGTCGAGGAGCAGGAAAATCTCACGTTGCGACAAGAGATCGTCGAAGACATCTTGACGGCAGGGCAGGGCAGGGCAGGGCAGGGGAGTGACCAGCGAGTTTGTGGCGTGCGCGTCGTGGGAGACGTTGTTTATCGCGCTCCGGCGGTCATCCTCACGACGGGGACTTTTCTTCAAGCGCTGATGCACACTGGCGAAGCTAAAACTCCAGGCGGCAGGGCAGGGGAGGGGACAACCAAAGGGATCAGCGGCGCATTGAATCGGCTCGGTTTTCGCATCGAACGTTTCAAAACCGGCACGCCGCCTCGACTGAACGGTCGCACGATCGATTTTGACAAAACCGAAATCCAACCCGGCGACGACGACCCGCAGCCGTTTTCGTTTGTAACCGACCAGTTCAACGTTGAACAGATTCCGTGTTGGATCACTTACACCAACGAAAAAGTGCATGATCTGATTCGCGCGAATCTAGAGCGTGCTCCGATGTACAGCGGCCAGATCGAAACCAGCGGGCCGCGATACTGTCCGTCGATCGAAGACAAAGTCGTCCGCTTCGCTGACAAGACGCAGCACCAGATTTTTCTTGAACCCGAAGGCCGTCACACTCAGGAAGTCTACGTCAACGGCGTCTCGACCAGTTTGCCGCGCGATGTGCAGGACGAAATGTTCCGCCACATTCCGGGGCTTGAACGTGCGCAGATCATGCGTTACGGCTACGCGGTCGAGTACGATTTCTGTCCGCCGGATCAATTGCAACCGTGGCTCGAAACCAAGTCGGTCGCTGGGCTGTATTTCGCCGGCCAGATCAATGGCACGACCGGTTACGAAGAAGCCGGTTCGCAAGGCTTGATGGCCGGTGCCAACGCGGCGCTGCGACTGCGAGGCGACGAGCCACTGATCCTCAGCCGCGATCAAGCCTACATCGGCGTCTTGATCGACGACCTGGTCACCAGCGGCGTAGACGAACCGTATCGCATGTTTACCAGCCGAGCGGAATATCGGCTGATGCTGCGACAAGACAACGCCGATCGCCGTTTGACGCCGTTCGGACACCAGCTCGGTTTGGTCGACGAGACGCGCTGGCAACGCCTGCAACAAAAGGAGGCGCAAGTCGAGCAAGCCGCGGCGGCACTGGACGAGCTTCGCACGGACGGCGTCACGCTGGCAAAATACTTACGCCGCCCGGAAGTGACATGGGACGACCTAGTCGAACGATCCCCGCAGCTCGCCGAATTCTCCAGCGCGGTCGCCGAGCAAGTCGTCTACGACGTGAAATACTCCGGCTACATTGCGCGCCAAGAAGTCCAAATCGCCCGCCAACGACGCCTGGCCGACCGGCGGATCCCAGAGCAGTTCGACTACGCCCAGATCACTCACTTACGAACAGAAGCCCGCGAGAAGCTCTCAAAAATCCGCCCAGTCAGCCTCGCCCAAGCCGGCCGAATCAGCGGCATCACCCCAGCCGACGTCGCACTGCTGATGGTACATTTGGAAGGGAAGTCGAAGTAGAACACGGTACCAATCAAGTATTAGTGTTTATCAAGACAAAATACAGCTTGGCACTGGCAGAGCCAGTGGCACATAACCGTCCCACATTGAGGCTGGTTCAACAGGCCAGCCGTTTTCTGGTCCACCAGTGCCACCCAACGCCGTTAACCCTTTTTACATAGCGGTCGCCAGTTGTTTGGC
>CAYFJO010000135.1:0-24574 GCA_964343305.1 uncultured Pirellulaceae bacterium
AAGGGGTGAGGGCTTCATGGTTTTCCTGAAAGTCGTGGCGATGGAGCTATAATCAATGCCGCCAGGATAACACTGTCGGACGGATTGGCAATCCGTCCACGCTCGCCGGGCCGTTTTCACGATAGTATGATGTACGGATGGAATCCAAGTTGAAGAGGACCGTGCCCACGTTCTGGCGACAGCCGCTGCCTACGGGAGGATCCACTGTGGCACTTCGCCGCTGCCCGTCCGTTTACCTTCAAGTATCCAGGACAGGTTGAAGCGAGCGACCTGCATGGCGGAGTACCTGCCGTCTGGCCCACCCTCGAAGAGCAGGTAGATCTGGCCTTCGCTGACAGTGCCCGGCCGTCCGGCCGCCAATGACGAATAGGCGCCGTGCGGGGCATAGATGAGCCGTTTCACGGGCCAAGTTTTGCCGCCGTCAAAACTGACCCAGACGGTCGTTTTCTTCCGATCTCCCCCGCCGGTATCCGAGTTGCTGAAAATCAGAACGTCCCGGTTTTTCACGGGCAAGCGTGTCAACCCACCTTTCATGCCGTAGCCCCTGCCGTATCCGCCGCCGTCCGGAAGCACTCGGCTGATGTTCAGGTTCTTCCAGGTCTGGCCGCCATCGCTGCTCCAAGCCTCCCGTCGCATGGTTTCGTCTGGCCGCAGCTCGCGGGCAAGGGTCTTGTCGTAATACCCGCTGTGGCTTCTGGAGTTGTAGTAAATCCGACCGTCGTGTAGCTCCGCTAAGGCTGCCTCCTCGGTATAACCTTCGGGAAAGAACTCGCTGACCTGCCATGTGGCCCCGCCGTCATCACTATAGATGGCGCAACTGAAGATTGCATCGGTGGGATCTCTATCGGACGGATGCGATTTTGCGTGTGGGCGAAACGTTGCACTCACCAACAGTCGCCCTTTGTGCTTTCCATGTCGAAGGGTGACGCCCGCTTCGCTGGCATTGGCATGCATAAAGTACGTGCCGCTCTTGGCTGGAGATGCCTTCGTGACTCGCTTCTTCAAGCCCGTTTCTGCGAACCGTTTCATCAAATCGTTGGGTTTGATCGTGATCTCCTTCTCCGTCCATGTCTTGCCGTGGTCAGTGCTTCGAAACACCTTGTCCGTGCCGTTCCACATTCGCACCGACATGATATTCCCGGTGTTTTCATCGACAATCATATTGCTGTCTGAATGGGTGATGGGGACGTTGATGATCTCTCCCCAACTCTGGCCTCCGTCCTCGCTGCGCCGAAGTTGCTTTTGGTTGTTGCGCACCGCCAAAAGAGTCCCGTCGACAGCAATTGCGAGGTACGGCTCGCGAACCTGATTTCCCTCATCAAAAACGACCTGCGTATCGAACAGTGGCTCACCCAGAAAGACGTCCAGCGACCCTTCTGCCGGCTTTCCCGCTGCAGTGAGCAGTTCCTGCTCAGATGACTCGGCAACAGCGCCGCTGTACAGAAATGCCGCGAGAAGAAAACAACTTCTCGGCTCCGAAAACAGTCTCTTGCTGAACATAACGCTTTTCCTTTCACAATCGTTCACCCGTGCTCTGGTTCCGCGTGTTGCCGGTCTGCACACCGCTTCAGCGTCTTAGGACATGAGGCGAAAGTTGGTAATCGCTTGCGGCCTGCCTTGCTAGGCGCGAGCATTTTAGCCCCATGGCATTGCATCACGCAAGTTCTTGGTCGAAGGCGACTGAAGCAAGCAGGGCATTGCGCCCTTCGCTTCCGATATCCCCAAGCACTGGAAAAACACTTGAAGCGTACTTCCAGCCGAGGCACTCGGCGGCCGGAAACTCAACAGTAGCACGCGCCAGACGAACGTGCGTTCAACAGACAGGCCTGCCCCCCTAAGAATCGCTCACCACTCCCGCGGCGCAGCCGCTTCGTCCAACCCGAGTGATCAAGGCGCGACTTTGAGACAAAGAGCCATTGAGGGTTTGAGAATCTGGGTGGTCTTGACCCAAATCGGTCCAACACTGGCCCACTCAAAATGTCTCTGTAAACATTCCACCAGAGACAAATCATGGACGAATGTCCCTTCAATGCTTCGCTTGACGTGATTTGCAGTGTCCAGCAAACGGCCTATTATTATTCAAATCAGTTTTGGCCCAAGATTTCTCTCGCCCATAAAGGAGCTTTACAATGAATTTGTCAAAAGAACGTTCTGCCTTGCAGCGTCATTTCTTGGAGGCAACACTCGGCCTTGCCCTGATTGCGGGCACCGGCGGCATAGCATCGGCAACTGATGCGGAGAAGACAGCCGCCGAAGGCTGCCTGAAGAAGGCT
Organism: uncultured Pirellulaceae bacterium; assembly: GCA_964343305.1. GTDB lineage: Bacteria > Planctomycetota > Planctomycetia > Pirellulales > Pirellulaceae > CAYFJO01. The sequence goes on from CAYFJO010000135.1 coordinate 2,274, forward strand.
TTCATTGACGGCACGGGTGAGGGTTGGAGGGCTCTTGCCGCAGATGATTTCACCAACGTAAACTCGCAGCCCGACACTTGGTCCTGGAAAGATGGTGTGCTGCATTGCACGGGCAAACCGGTTAGCGTCTTGCGTACCAAGAAGGAGTTAACCAACTTCGAATTGGTTTGCGAGTGGATGCATCTGCGCGGTTCAGGCAACAGCGGCATTTTTGTATGGACTACCCCCGCGTCAATTGAGGCACTCACCAAAGCCGGCAAGCCAGGGCTGCCCAGCGGTATTGAGGTTCAAGTGCTGGACCTCGAATACGGCGGTAAGAACAAGGCCGATTGGTACACGTCTCACGGTGACGTCTTCCCCGTGAACGTGAAGATGACCCCGTTCCCGCCGGTAGCCCCAAACGGTAGACGCAGTTTCCCCTCGAAGAATCTCAGCAAAGGGAAGAACGAGTGGAATCACTACTATGTGCGAGCGATCAATGGTGAAGTCCGCCTGTGGGTCAATGGCGAAGAGGTCTCGGGTGGTACCGGCTGCAAGCCCAGTACCGGCTTCCTCTGCCTCGAGTCGGAAGGCTCTCCGATCAAATTTCGCAACCTCCGCATCCGTGAGTTGCCTTGAGGATAAGGCCACATTGCCCGGCGGTCCGGGGCCGGGCGTCAAAATCGATGAATCGATGTTCGCCAAACTCAACACCGACCCGCGCCGCAAATTCAAATGGCCGACGCCGACGCTTCCCGACGGAGCGGTGCGGGATTATCGAGAGGGTGTATTGCTCTTGGTTTCGGGCAAGCGATGTCGGTCATTCCCCAACTTGATATAATCGTGTCGCGACCTGACCGCATTTCGTCCGCAGAGGATTCGTCAATGATTCGATCGCTATTCACGATTTTGTTGCTGTGCTCTACATCAACACAAACCTCCGCCGCCGCGCGAGCTGATGCAAAGGGATCTACCGCGCCGTTTCGGTATGTCCAGGCCAAGGCATTCCACATTCCGCCGGAGACGACGACCGAGGAGTCCGGCTACTTTTCTTTGTGCGAAGGACGGAATGGCAAGATTTACATTGGCACGGCGGCTTACGGGCGAAATTCGTATCTGGTTGAGTTCGATCCGAAGACTGAAAAGATGCAGATTGTACTCGACACGCATAAGCTAGTTGGACTGCCGTTGACGCCAACGGGCTACGCCGCGCAGTCGAAACTCCATACGCGGAATTTCGTTGGGCCGTCGGGCAAGATTTACGTCGGTTCGAAGCAAGGCTATCCGACGGCGGCCGAACGTGAGGCGCTAAAGCGTGGCGAGAAGATCCCCGTTTATCGTGGCGGCTACGTGATGACGTACGACCCGGCGACGGGCAAAGCCGAAAACCTTGGCTTGCCAATGCCGTTGACCGACAAGCAAATCGCCGCCGGCAAGAAGGAAGGTGAAGGGGTGATCGATGTCACCGCCGACGAAAAGCGCGGGTTGATCTATGTCATCACGTGCGAATCGGAGCATTGGATGTTGTACGACATGAAGACGAAGAAGTACCGCGAACTCGGCCCGATCTTGCGAGACCAGCCAAATACGCTTATCGATTCACAAGGCCGCGGCACGGCGATCACTGTCGACTACCAGGTTGCTCGTTACGATCCGAGCACGCACAAAGTCACGGTCGATCCGCTGCTGGTCAATAGCAAGCCATTCGCCGAATTTGCTGGTGCAGACCGCGTGCATCCCGACTGGCGCATCACGGTCGACGCCAAGACGGCGTACCTGCAACTGCTGAATGATCTGCGAATGTTCCGCATCGACTTGACCGGCCCGGTGGGCAAGCCGGTAATCGCAAAGAACCTGGGCCAACGCATCAAGGGCGAACATCCCGATTCGCGTGGCTCAATCAGCATCGGCCCCGACGGCTGCGTCTACTCGGCAATCCGCATCGACAACAAGACGGGATTCGGCAGCGGATATTTGCATCACCTGGTCCGCCACGATCCAGAGACCGGCGCAATGGAAGACCTCGGCGTGTTCGCGATCAACAACCCGAATTTCTTCGACTTTGCCGCCGGAGTAAAAAAGAACTCGGACGGCAGCCCGCGCCCCATCCACGGTTACCACACTCTGCCCGACGGCACGCTAACGCCGCTGCACGTCATCATGGGGCTGATCGTCACCCACGACGGCACGATCTACGCGACCACGATCTATCCCTACACATTGATGAAAATTGAAACCGTGAAAGCCGCTCGGTAGGCCAATCGTCCCATTTGATCCCGTCCTGCGCTCTCCATCCACAAGATTGTCGTCGAACGAAAACTTGGGTACACAATCGCGCGTTGCACCAAAACGGTGCAAGCGTTTTTTCAGAATTGTGAGGCTTGGCGGCTTCGATCCAAGATCTAGATTCGTTTTAATCGTCCAGAAAAGCCTGACGCGCCAACGTATCGAATTATCTCGGCTGGACGGGATAAGAAGTTAGGCACGAAGGACGTATCGGCTCGTCGGACAAACGCTGACACACGCACTCGTTGCGCATCGAACGACGTGCTTTTTCTGGTTTATTGCACACTAGGAAACGGTGTCGCAAGACGATTTACCAGCACTACGACATGACCATTCAATGGCTGCTGGCCAAGGATTCGTCGTGATTGCGAACGAAACTTGTTGTAGGCGTCGCCGTCCGCGCGACGGCACGCCAGAGCTGACAAGAGGACTGCGTCCTCTCCGGTCATCTTCTCGAAAAACAAGCCTTCGTCCGGTACTCCGTTGCCAAATAGGACTTCGGCCAAGTTCGCCGTCCATCGGTGTTCAGACTGTTGGACCATTCGTGCCCGTTTGACAAATTCGCCGTCAGGATCATTGAAGACCAATGCGGCATAGAAGATTGCCAGCGCGTCTGGCTGATGTTGCGAACCCGAAAATTTCACAACCGTTTCTTTCGCTGGTTCTCGCGCAATTCGTTTGATCTCATTGGCCAGTGCAACCAACTCCGTTTCGTCAGGCAATAGCCGTGACGCTTCACACACCGTCCATAACGATCTGAGCATCAGCAGGCCAGATTTGCCGGTCAGCAATTCAACCGACGCAGTGTCCTTCCAGGTGATCTGGAGTTCTGTCAGGGCCTCAAGATCGAGATCTCCACGGGACGCGGCTGATAACAATGGCCAACTGAATTGCTGATGAACCGATGCGACGTGTGCTTGCCTTTCAGCCAGACGAGCTTGCTTTGCGGATTCGTGGCGTGATGTTGCGCGGGCGCTGCACCGTTTGTGCAGTTGCGCCAGTTCCTTACCGGGTTTGTAACTTGGGTCAGCAAGATTTCTCAGCAGGTCGTCGACCTTGGCGTGTGTCGCCGCATCACCGACAACCATCAGTTGATTGCCCGAAAACCAGACAACCGACTGATCAGCAAGCTTCAGTGTCGATCGGACGGCGCCAATAAATTCGTCCGACATCTTCGTAAGGGTTTCATTCAGCTTTTCGGGCTCCTTGAGTTGCTTCAATTCCTCAGTTGGCGGGATGGCGATCATGGAAACATCGTAGATCCAAGGGGATTCTACGGACCCGCGACGGGCTGAAAACACCTTGACCTTGTTGCCGTTGACAGACCACATCAGATGCGCGGGGTTCGTAATCCACTCCAAAGCTTCTACAACCGTCACTCGACGCAAATCCAGGAAGGTAATTCGATTCGCGGAACGCGTAAGTGACTTTGCATCCTCGACACTTCCCTTGACGATGTTGACGTCGAGCTTGGCCTGTTTGCACACCAGCGTCAGCACATCTGTCAACGACTGATCTCGAATCACGAGATCCAATTTCTTTGAAAGTGCAGGCATGGCCTTTACGAAGCGACTAACTTCCCCACGCCGAATTTCGTGCAACGCCTCGATGGCTGAGTTTCGGGCCACGCTCCTCCCCAATTGACGAAGCGGGGTATCCAGAAAATAGGCCAACGTCAGCATGGCGCGAGCTTCTTCAAACTTCGACTCCTCGGCGAGTTGTTTCGCCGATACCAAAGTGGCCTTCACGTGCTCAACATACTTTTTGAGGGCCTCTGGAGTTCTGTTCCAACTGTATGGTTGGTAAGCCCATCCCGTACGAGCTAACGCCAAACCGCTCGAACCACCTGCCGGGTGACTATCCCGCATACTTGACCCGCCGATGGTTTGATCTCGAATTCCCTTTTGCATCCGCACGAGACGTTCCAGACTCTTGATCTGCTCCTGAACGCGTTGCTGCTGCAGGCCAAGTGACACGCTAGCCAACGGCTTGTTGTACTCTCGAAGGACTTGGGGAATCTCAGACTGCATTCGATAGGCGTTTTCATACATTGCGATACGAGATTGCAGACCGTAATCGGCGTTCTTCTTACTGACATCCGAAGACAAAGCCAGCGGTGTAACACGAACGTGGCGTCGGTCTGCCGAAACAACGGCGCCACCGCGATCCACAGCGATACCATCGCCGCCGAAAAATCCTTCCCATTGCGTTCCTTCAGGAAGTGGGACAGGCACTACCATTCGCCGAGGCCGGCGGACTGGTTCGCCGACTTTTGCCGCATCTTTGGTATCCACCGCAACGAAACTTGTGTACTGGCTCATCAATCGATGGTCGAGCGCAATCGCAGTGACTTCCTCTTCAACCGCAGGGGATCCTTGGTAGTACGACTGGTGCATTAAGTCTTCGATTTTTCGTCGCGCCCAGGTTTTGGCTAGAACGTCATTTTCTTTCTGTTCGTTGGGCAGTGAAACACTCAGCGGCCACGAGGTGTGTTCGCCTTCGGTCGTGCCACTGATCTTGATCTCCGCTTCGCCGCCGTTCTTGTATCGACCGAACACCACGACCGGTCTGCCAGCCCAAAGTTCCGGAATCTTGGCTGGAAACGTCTCGGCGATTTCCAGTTCCCCCCAGTCAATCTTAATGTTCGCCAGTTGTGCGCGTTGAATGCGCGTGATGATCTCGGTCGTCAACGCCACGGTGTCGTCGTTCAGTCCGAGTTTCTTTCCCATCCCACCGCCTTGTCTCGCAACGCCGTCCACAAGAAACATGTTGGGGGACGAGCCGATGCCGACGCACCAGAAGCGAATCTGGTCGCCGCAATTCTCACCAATGTGTCTAACGATTTCAGCTTCATTGCCGATCTTGCCGTCGGTCAACATCACAACAATGCGAGTGCGTTCTTTGTCAATCGGCTGGTCGATCGCCATCTTGACGCCCTCGAGCATTCTCGTGCCGCCGCTGCCTCGCAAATTGTTGGTAAACTCGAGCGCCCGTTTGACGTTCTCTTCGTTTATGGGAACTGGGGCATCAAACAACTTGTTAGCCTGGCTGGCAAAGGTAACGACTTGAAGTGTGTCTTGCTTGCGACAAAGCGTGAGCATCTCTTTCATCGCTTCGCGAGTCTTCTCCGTCGGCTTGCCGCGCATTGAACCGGAAACATCAACCATGAAGACAATTTCACGTGGCGGGCTTTTCTTAAGGCTTTCGTTTTCCTTCGGTTGAATCATCAACATGAAATAACCGGCACCGACGTGTTTTGCGTCGCCCGAATATTGACCCGTGTGGGCGAGAACGGCCATTTCTGGTTTGCCCCCAACGACTTCGTATCTCAACACGAAATCCTTGTTGGGAATTGAGTCTTTCTGCAATAGTCGTAGTCGCGCCTTGGATGTGCCGTGCGGTTTTGTGTGAACGTCGTGGTTGGAGTTCTTCAGATTTTGTATTGGCACCCCCGCGTCAAGATTGACGGTCAGGCTAATGTCGTGACTGGTTCGAGTCCCCGGACGCAGAACGGGCGGGTTGATTTTGCCGGCATCGGCGACCGCAGGCTGACCGGGTGACGGCTGCGGATTATAGCGAGGTCCGACGACCATCGGAAAATCAAACTCGTAAGTGCCCTGGTCATACTTCAAGACGTCCACATACGAAATCTCGATGTTGATCTCTTGGCCGGGAGCAATGTTGCCGACGGACTGGGTAAAGATGTTTGGTCGTTCCTGCTCCAAAAGCGATGCCGTTTGGCCCGATGCGATGGCCTGTTCATAAATCTCACGAGCATGATTGCGGCGTTTGATGACGCCGACGACTCGTCGCTCGCCAACGACCATCGTCATCTCATCTATAGCCGCTTGGTGAGGTAGCGGAAAAACATATACCGCCTCGATTTTTTCTTTCGTCGGATTACGAAAGGTCTGAGTGACCCTGACGCGAGCGATGAATCCTGCGATATCTGCCTGGACATCAGTGTGCTGGAGCGGGCACTCGACGATGGTGGCATCTTCGGCCACGATCCGCAGCGCGCCTTGGGTAACGTCCTTGAATGCAGCTTCAGTCTTCGCCTTTTCAAGAGCCGCTTTATCTGGTTGAGTCTCTTTGGCATCCGTGCTGAGACAGTGGCCTGCGAGCAACAATGTGATCACGAGGAAACGCGGGTGGGACATCAAATCGCTCCTTGTTTGGTGTTGCGAGAACCCTGAGTGAGCTAGCAAAACTGATGACAAGAATTGGGTCTTTGAATTGAGACGAATCTATCGCCAGTTAGTTTCGCCAGATCGTCGCAAAGTTCACGAAATCGACAACAGATTAACATCGGCTGAAGTTGGAATGAAACATTGCGTTCTCTTCAACCTTCTACGCGGAATTCTTCGTTGTTTCGCGATGCCTCTGGACGGGATAAGAAGCTGAGCACGAAAGACGATATCAGTTCGTCGGAAAAGTGATGACATAAACCGAGTCTAAGAGAACGTCGGACCGCCATCGAGATCATTTCGAGACATTCATTTGCCAATCTTGTCCAGTGTGTAGATGGCCGCTTTACGGACAGCTTGGTTCGGATCGGAACGGGCGTCCGTCAAATCGCTCACTGCCGTCTTTGCCGCTTTCCCAAACTCCGCGAGTGAATAGCAGGCTCGTGCGCGAATGCCGTGATGTTGATCCTGAAGCGCCTTCGTCAGCACTGGTATAACTGTAGCGGAGTTATCGGAATGTGCAACATCGCCAAGGCCGGATATCGCTCGATGTCGAATGCCATAGGCCTCGTTATCGACTTCAGCAATTAGGGCAGGTATAGCGGATTCGTGTTTTTGGATTCTCCACAGAGCGATTGCCGCATCTACACGAACGTAACGGTTTTCGTCCTTGAGCCGTTGCACGAGGGCAGGCACCGCGGCTTTGGCGGACACACCGAATTTGCCAAGTGTTTTGGCGGCTCTGCTACGGACCGTTTCACCCGCGGACCGCCCCGATCGATCGATTTCGTTATTCAAGCCCTCGATCAGCTCTGGCATCACTGCCTGTTGGGATTTGGAGTCCAACAATTCGTTCGCGTACCAAGCCGCATGCCAAAACGTTTCGTCACGACGAGCGAGAATTCGTTTCAGCGATGGGACGGGATCAACGCCGCGCCGGATCCAAAAGTGGGCGTGCAGGCCACGCAACGAACCTGAGCCCCAGGAGTTTCCAAGCTCGCCAATCTTGAATTCTCTTTCGGAGACTCCAAGTCCCGTACCATAGTCTTCTTGGGTCAGTTTGGCCATCGCGGTGACCGTTGCGACGTCGTCAACAACCTTGTGCACCGTCCCGGTGAGCGACCATTTTGTTTGATTGATTGTCGCGACAACTCGAAAGTCAGACCCTTCGGTTACTGTGACTTCGAGCACGGCGTTCTTCCCCGCTCGCATCTCGAGGATTAGTGGTTCCGCATCCAATCGATCCGCGTTTGCTTGTTTTTTATCGTCATCTTTGAGCTGCTCGAAACTTACAAAGCAGTCGAACCCAATGCCCGACGAAAGGCTTCCACGATTGGCCGGGTATCCGCGCCCCAACTCAACGGGCAAGTCGAAAAAGCCAATCACCGGTGACATCTCGACCTGGCCTTTGAATCGCAGCCCGCCGTCTTCATCCTCTTGCAGGACGCCAGCCGCCCCAAGTCCATCCTTCACTTTGTATTTAAACGGCTTATCGGCAGTTACTACCGCGCTAAAAACTGGCGTCTGAACTTCAGTGGAGCCTTCCTTTGGGAAACGTCCATGGAATACCGACAACTTGTACCTGTTCGCCTTGCTGGCTGGCGACTGGACCGTCGCTGCCCTTTTCTCTGGTGCGTCTTGCGCTGCACCCTTGCCCAACAAACTCAGACCAATGCAAACTGCAACAGACAACGTCACGAGTCGGTTCATCACGGCTGGGGTAAGGTTACCGATCATCCCTGGGACCCTTCGTTCCACGATTTTGGCCTTGCGCTGGCTGGCCTGCCGCACCCCAAATTCGGAACGGACCATCCTTCTTACCGCGAGTGTATTTTCCCACCCAATGTTTGACTCGTGGAGAGTGATATCCAACGGAGAGTCCGTGACGCTGTCCATCCATGAATGTTTCGATTATCAGATCGGTCTTGTGACTCTGCCACACAAAGATGCCTTTCCAGGGACGTTCATCCCGCAACTCGCCGGGTGTTTTGGCGTCCTTTAGCGGCACAGGGTTAATTCCAGCTTCGGTCGCGATTTGGCGAAGCGTTTGGTAGTCAAAGGTTCGTTCACCGTATTCCACCATAGCCTTGGGACTCTTTCGACAAACAACCGACTTCTCGGAGCACCAGGCAGATTGTGTAGCCGCCATCAATAAGTGTGCAGCTAGGATCAGGGCCACAAGCCAGCGAGAGTGTTTTTTCAATCGCACCGCGACGAACAATCCCACAAAGGCGATTATGCACAGCGAGAGAACCAAGGCTGTCTGTGAGTTTGCCAAAGATTGAGTGTCAGTGCCACGAGTATTGGCCAACACGTCCGATTGCCTTGGTGCAAGCGCACCGACCTTTAGAATCCCTTCTTTTTTCGGTGATGGTCCGTTGAGATTCGCATCGTACGATGTTGGACGGTTCCGTCTCGATGGCATTTTGTATTCCGCGAATGTCAGGTTCTGCGTGCCGAGGACCTCTCTTGGAAAATCACCGTCTACAACGGTCAACGTCATGTCTTTGAGGTTGCTCAGTGCTTGCTCGACCGTCTCTTTGCGCTCTTTTTCGAGTGATTGATTGTTGAGTTTGTCGATATCCGGTCCTCGCAGCCCAAATCGTTCGCCGATGCGAAGCAATTCCTTTTCGCGCTCTTCGTGAGGCAGCGCGAGCCAGCCCGATTGGAATGCCAACAAGTCGGACGCAAACAATTCGCCAGCCGCGCCATTTTTGGGAACTGGATTTCGTTGCGCAGGTAACTGCTTGCGTCGATACTCTGGAATGTCCGCTTCCGTGCCACCAATAATCCGCAGAGGCAACGATTGCGTGAGGTTGTTGTAAAGCTGATTGCCTGAGATCTGCCGGACGACATATTCTTCAGGGATGGAACGAATCTTACGGGGACCGTCGGTTAACAAATAGACGACGTTTCTCAGTTCACCCTTGTTGAAAGCTGAAAGCCGCATTGGCACTACTAACTCATCGGATTTGAAACGAAAACCCATGCCTTGCACATGGCCGTCGAAGGTCGAGCCCTTGGGAAGATTTGCGTTAACCGTTCGCTGTCCTGGCTTAGGGTCGACACCGTCTTTCTGACCGACTTTTGTCTTCACCGCGACAAAGCACCAGCCAGCTTCCACGTAATCGTTACACGGTCTGTCCATTCCTTTTGGATACTTGTAACCGTGATCGTCCATCCAGCGTTCTAGCGCCGCGGCACTGCCGGCTTCCAGCACTGCAACTTCATACATACCGACAGCCTCTTGCTTGAGCACTTTGACTTCTTCTTTGTACTCAAGGGCGTTTGTAGGTTGCTCTTCGCGTGTTCTCCTGCCGTCGAACTTCGCAAATCCCCGAAGGAATTGAACTCGCAAATCAACGACCACTTCTGGCGGATCGACCGTTGCCGCGATGTGTCCAAAGATATGATCGGGCACCTTGCGAATTGCGGGTGGCGATGGGAAAGGAATCAGCATCCCGAATTGATCCACCTTCCCCGTGAATCCGGGACGGATCACAAACGTCTCGACCCCATCTTTGTAAAACACATAGGTTTGCTGAAGCCCGACGCGAGCGAGTGGAATTGGCTGGCCTGATGGATAGATCGGCGGGACCATGCCGCACGGATCAGCTTGCAAGATGCTTGGAGAACAAGAAAGGAATAACAAACACACAACGACTCTGCATTTGACTCGCATCGCTGATCTCCGCTATATCGAGTGGCGCATTTGCGGTGGTGGGTCCAAGGACTGACTTGGGAGCAATTCCCATGATAGACGATTATGCGGCGTTTGTAGTTCCTATTTTGAGTCAGGCGAATGCCAACACAAGCGCCTGTCGTTTGAGTCGGAGCCCCATGAGGTCGTTGGGGAGTTACTAGCCGCTTGATGCTGACTATGGATTAAGAGACCGTTTGAGTCATTCCTGATTCCGCCGCGCGGTAGGCGCCGAAGACGACCTTCAGCGCACGAAGTGATTCAGAACTGGTGATCGGCCATTCAGTTTTCTCGAGCGCTGCATGGATGGCTTCCTGGAAAAAGGGCTGGTAGCCGCCTGTGGTATCCGCGAATTGCTGGACACCGCGCGGAGCTTTAGGATGCGTCGAGTACCACTCCAGTGGTGTCTTCGCGCGGAAGTCGAGCCGCAGCCAACCGTGCGATCCCCAAACACGAATGTTCAGTTGTTTTCCTTGGTTGAGATAATAGCCCGTGTTCAACGTTCCGATCATTCCACTTGCAAAACGGAAGTTAACGACAGCCGCATCCTCGACTTCGATCGGCTGGCCACCGACATTTTGACAAAAGCCAGTGACCTCGCGAATCGAGTCACCGATGAGAAACTGAATCACGTCCAGGTAGTGGACGCCGTGAAAGATCAGCTTGCCGCCGCCAGCGCGATCCTTGGACGACAACCAGGACTTGTGATACGCCGGACTCTTCAACCGTGTTTGGTCGGCAATCCAGTCCATCGTCGCGGAGTAGGGTTTGCCCAGCAGACCGTCGGCGATCAGTTGTCGCGCCTTCTTCACCGCCGCGCCGCTCCGCGTTGCCATCGCCAGCATTACCTGGCGCTCCTTTTTTTCCGCCAGACGAACGACTCGCTCGAAGTCTTCCAGCTTCGCGCAGCCTGGCTTTTCGGTGAGCACATGGCTGTCGGCGGTGATCGCAGCTTCGATGGCGGAGGGCATTCGATGTCCTTCCATCGTAATCACGGTCAACGCTGGCCTGACCGCTTCCAGCATGCTGCGCGGGTCGTCGAAGAAGCGGTCGAAGCGATCGCCCAACCGGCTTCGCGAATCGTCGGCCGATTTACCCGTGTGGTCAGCGACCGCGACCTTTCGCACGCCCTGACATTTCGCCAGGACGTTCAGATGCCCCGTTCGGTGAGAAGCGGTAGGCTCGGTAATCACGCCCACGTCGATCGCATCGTCGTCGTTGGCGGCGGTACTGGCGACGGTGTGTTTTAGAGACGTAGCGACGCTCGCTACGGCTGCTCCTGCCAAAACCGTGCGTCGGGAAATCTCTTGTTTACTCATGGCTTTCTCCCAAGGGATGATCGGGTGGTGAAGTCATTGGAACAAATACGCAACCGAAACACCATCGTCTACCCGAGCGACAATGAATAGGACGGCATTGACCAGGAGAATTGCCTCATCAACACATCGCCGTCAAGATCGAGGTTTACGAACGAGGTATGCGGAACAAACGACTTTCGGTCTGCCGCGGATTCGCGATGCAAACCGAGCACGCGTTAAGTTACGTTGTCACGGGCCGTGGATCAGCGCCAATTCATGATCTGAAAGACGCCCTGCCGATTGGCGATCCGCGTGGGCAATTCGACGAGCCGATCTCGGTAGACGCTCAACGAAACCCCCAGAGCGAACAGCAAACAGCCGCCAACCGCAAGGTAGACACCAACTGTCGCTTCGGGAAAGATTGCCAACGAACTGACGAGCACGACCAGATACACGGTCGCTACAAGTCCACCAATGATCGTCGGTGCCTTCAACTGCCACACGACACCCGTCCACAACATCAAGATCGAAACGGTGACCAAGGCGAGTTCATCCGGGAGCGACGGAGCCGCTTCGTAAAGGCGGTGATACAGGGCCACGATCAACAACGTCATCGCCGACAGTAGACTGCCGAACCACAGACCATAGGAAAGCGATTCGTTTTCTCCCTCGCGACTCTCTTTGAATCGATCGATGTAGCTGCGAACCAGCAACAGCAGCCCCGCGGCAACAAAGAAGATTTCCAAGACTTGCAGGGCTGACAAATGTCGAGTGAACCGCAGGACGAGCGTCCCAACCATCGCCGCGGCAAAGGCCCCGTAGAGACCACGCCAAGCGCCACCTGGCACAACCACGGCACAAGCGATGCAAATCAACAGCGTCACACTCAGCGCCGCCAGTGGTCCGGCGCTGCTCGCTCCAACCCAGACTGCCATCAACCCGCGCAATGTTGCGGAAGTGAACGCGGCGGTGAGAATCGTGTTCGCACTGTAGTATGCCGGCAATCCACGACCGTCCAAGCATCGGAACTTGGCACCATTCGCCAGACTTCGTTCCGTCCAAGAGAGGCCCAGGTGTCGAGCCGCGACGAGCATTCCCATTCCCACTGTGGCATACATCACCGCATAGAATGATGCGTCGACTCCCAGGTGACCCATGAACTGCCACAGCGCGGCACAGGCCGCGGCGGCGGACAAAAACAGATTGACCGCCACGCGTCGCACGAACAAGTAGGAATAAAGATAAACGTAGGCCGCAACAATCCACATCACGCCGGGCACCCAAAGGCTGTCCTTCAACAAGCTTGAAATCCAATTTGAGCTGAACGGCAGATTCACCGGTCCGAAGGTGCCACCGAGAATCTGCGTTGTCATCAGGACGAGCAGCGCGACGCCCATTTGAGCGTGCCCACACCAGAACAACGGAAGGCCGAATCGCCGACGTGAAAACACTTCCGCATCGCGAGGCAGCAGGCGTTCGGCGTGAATCGAAACAGCCCCCAGAGCAAGTAACACCATGACCAGATACGCGGCGTCGCTGGCCAATCCCAGGTTGGCCAAGAACAGCACGGTCGTCAACGTAACGCCGCCCTCGACCGCGTACATGAACAGTGGATCGCGAAGAACGTAGACAATCGCGATGTAAAGGACGCAGCAGACCAAGCCACCCATCCAGAGGTTTCCCGAGATCGTGATCAGACCATGAGTGTGTAAGAACCAAAGATTGAGTGGAACCAGGATGCACGATAGAAACGTCAGCGCTTGCCCTGCCATTTTGTATTTGGTCCGCATATAGACTACGCAACCAGCCGCCATGATGCTGAAGCTGCCGGTGATCAAGAACCCGGCCAGGATTCGCTCGTTCTCAAAGACGCCAATCGATGCCAGATAGACGATTAGTCCGAGGACCATTAAGCCCCCGCCCAAGGTCAACATCCATTGAATACTGCGCGGATCCAACATCGCCATCAGCATTCGTTGAATCCATATCGGCTTGCTTGACTCTGGCGTCGAACTCGGCGCGTTGGGCGGATCCAGAAACTCGATGACATTTGATCGCTCCGCTTCCGCGCTTGCCCCGCTGTTCGGATCGTCGACAAAACTGATTCCGTGGTCTGAATCATCTTCGGCATCGGCAGGAATCACCAACGTTTGTCCACAAAAAGGGCAGTTGGCCCGCGTTCCGGCATAGATGTTGGGCGCTCTCAGTTGCTTTTCACACTTGCATTCGAATCGGATGGCCATCGTCTCGTCTCCCAAGGATGTGAGTTTTCTGTTCTGAAAGCCCGCAGCCATCACAAATCGTGCGCCAATTCAATTCAGCGCACAAACCGCTGGGTCATAAGCAGTTACACCAATGCGCGAATTCTAGGGTCATAAGACGCCTGTACATTCTGTGCACTTGACGGACAGCCGATGTCTGATTCGTGCCAATCCATGTGTAACAGTGACGACGGTCGTTGCAACTCTGCCGGGTATTACACGCGCCTGCTCACACGGCGAGGAGCCTTTCGAGCCGTGTTGGCCAACCATCGTAAGCTATTGTTTCTAAACGAAAGCACTTCTTTGGCACCTCAACCACCGGACAAAACGATGGCTAAGATTTGTAATGACTGCAATTTCTATGACGCGGAAGGTGAAGAGTCTGTGTGCCCGCAATGCGGCACGATGATGCAGATCACCATGCTTGCTCCGGCCAACGCCGACCCGATTCAAATGGCCGCCGAGCAGGAAACGTGGGAAAATGAGCCGGTGCAATATGAAGTGCTTGAGCAACCGGCCGGGATGCGGATGTCGCAGATCGGGACGGGCATTGCGATCTATTTCGTCGTGTGGCGATTTGGCTCGCGGTTCCTCGAGTTTTGTTTTGGGCACGTGCTATATGAGACGGACATGCAAACAGGCATGTTGGTTGCCGCTGGCATTCTGCTCGCCCTGTATGTTGTCGCGGCCTTGACCGCGGGTGTTGTGGCGGGAGCCTGGACAGTCAACTGGATTCCACAGGGAATCGGCGTTGGCGGCGGGATCTTCTTCTTGCCAATCTTGCTGTTGCTGTTGTTCTGGCCAGAATCACTGGGATACTTCTTCATCATCGTTGGCATCACAACGGCGATCTCCGTTATCGGAGCGTGGGTAGGTCACAAGATGATTCCCGCATCGCGCATTCCGATCTATTAGCCGTAGGGCGAGCGTCCTCGATTGCCTAAAAGCTAGAAAAAACACAAGCGGGGACACTTGTGCTACGCACGGAGTCGCTACACTTGGTCGAATGACCGAGTCGATTACCAGTCCGCAAAACTCGCGCATCAAGAACGCCGTCAAGCTGCGCGACCGTCGAAGCCGAACGAAACAAGGGCGCACCATCGTCGACGGTGCCCGAGAGATCGAGCGGGCATTTGCCGCAGGCGTGGAGATCGTCGAACTGTTCGTCTGCGCCGATCGATGCTCTCCGCACGCCACGCAAGTTGTCGAGCAAGCAAAGGCAGTGGACACTCAGACATTGGAGGTCGCACCCCTCGTGTTCGACAAATTGGCATTCGGCGATCGTGACGAGGGAGTTGTGGCCGTCGCAACGACGCCAAATCCTTCCCTGGACGAGTTGTCGGAATTGAATCCGTCGCTGGTCGTCGTTCTC
This sequence comes from uncultured Pirellulaceae bacterium, assembly GCA_964343305.1. GTDB lineage: Bacteria > Planctomycetota > Planctomycetia > Pirellulales > Pirellulaceae > CAYFJO01. The sequence continues at coordinate 17,357 of CAYFJO010000135.1, forward strand.
GAGCGCGTCGAAAAACCCGGGAACATTGGGGCGATCATTCGCAGTGCGGACGGAGCGGGTGCCTCGGCACTCGTGGTCGCGGACGCCGGTACGGATTTGTTCAACCCCAACACGATCCGCGCGAGCCTGGGCTTGATCTTCTCGTTTCCAGTGTATGCGGCGACCAGCCAAGCGTCGTTGCAGTGGCTGCGACAGCACAATTTTCAGATCCTGACAGCCGTGGTCGATGCACAACAGAATTGCTACAAAATGGACTATACGAATCCGACTGCGTTCGTTCTTGGCAACGAAGCATCGGGATTGTCTCGGTCGTGGCAGGTTCAGGGCACGACCGGCATCAGCGTTCCCATGTTAGGACAGGGCGACAGTCTGAACGTTTCGGTCAGCGCCGCAATTTTACTTTACGAAGCACAACGACAACGGACGTCGAACTGACGAAGAATGATGGCTGCAAAAAGCGTCGCCGAAATCTTGAAAAAAGTTCAACGCATTCAAATCGTCGCCAATCGAGCGGTGAACGATCTGTTCGCGGGTCAATACAAGAGTGTTTTTCGGGGGCGCGGAATGGAGTTTGACGAAGTGCGCGAGTACCAGCCCGGTGACGACATTCGTACGATCGATTGGAATGTGACTGCGCGGACAGGCAGTTGTTTCGTCAAGCAATTCTGCGAGGAACGCGAGCTGACGGTTATGTTTCTGGTCGACGTTTCGGCGTCCGGTGCGTTCGGTTCGACACAGCAATCGAAGCTGGACTTGGCCGTCGAAGTCGCCGCGTTGTTGATGTTTTCGGCACTCAAGAACAATGACAAAGTGGGGCTGATCAAATTCTGCGACGATGTGCTGGAATTCCTGCCGCCGCGCAAAGGCAAAGGTCACGTGCTGCACATGATTCGACAACTCGTCGACACTGACCCGATCGCCCGCGAGACGAATCTCAGCAACGCGCTGGACTTTTTGAATCGTGTACAAAAACGCCGGGCCGTCGTGTTTTTGATCAGCGACTTTCTTGGACCTTCGGCACAGAAATCCCTAGCCATCACCAACCAGCGTCATGATTTGACGGCGATCACCGTTTCGGACCCTCGCGAACACGCACTGCCCGACGTCGGATTCATTTCGCTAATGGACGCCGAAACCGGCGAAGTCGTCGAGCTGGACACACGGCATCCCAACGTCCGCGAATTGTTCGCGACGCAAACAGCACAGCAGCGTGACACGTTGGCCGACGGTTTGAAAAAAGTTGGCGTGGACGAGATGCCCATCGACACGACGGGCGACTACCTCGTCAGTCTCCGCCGATTCTTCAACATGCGCGAGAAGCGGTTTCGATAGTCGCGGAGCGTTGCCCGGAAGGCGCAGGCCAGTCGGTCGCTCCACTCGAGGTCGGGGCCAAGGCAACTTTCCTTGGCCAAGGCTCGAGTTTGGTTAGAACGCTATCATAACACATCCAGCGTTGGCGTTTTATGGTTTCTCGGGACAACACGGGGTCGAGTCATCCATTCGGCCCAACGGATGGGCCAAAGCACCTCGGTTGGTATAATCCACAGATTATGGTCTTCATCGTCCAATGCCCGAATTCCGAGTGCCGAAAGTTCTCGATGCTGGAAGATTCCGTACGCGGAAAAACGGCACAATGCCTGGTTTGCAAAGAGTCGATGCAAGTACACGAATCGGGCGATTCGGCTACCCCTGTGCAATCCAGCGAGAAACCGTCGACACCTAAACCGCCCGACGCACCCGCGATCAAGACTTGTCCGCAATGCGGGACCAAGTTGCGCGTGCCCGCTCATCTGGCCGACCGGCGGACACGCTGTGGAAAGTGCCAGCATGTCTTCTGATGGCTGTCATTCCCATCACATCGATCGCCGATGAGCGTTTGCAGCCGTATCGCGATTTGCCTCACTCGCGGTTGCCGCGCGATTCGAAGCTGTTCATCGCCGAAGGCCGGTTGCTCGTTGAGCGTCTGTTGGCCAACGACTTTCGAGCGCACTCAGTGCTTGCCAAAGACACTTCCGTCAACTGGTTTCAGCAACGTTTGGAAGAGGACGTTCCGGTCTACAGTTTGCCGCGCAAGTTGATCGAAGAGGTGATTGGATTTGACTTCCATCACGGTCTGCTTGCCTGTGGCTATCGAAAGCCGTTGCCATTACTGGATGACGCGATTCCCGCCGCCGACAAGCCGGCCACGATCGTCGTTTGCGTCGACATCCAGGATCCCGAAAACCTTGGCGGGATCTTACGAAACTGTGCCGCGTTCGGCGTCGACACCGTGATTTTGAATTCGAATTCCTGCGACGCGTTTTCTCGGCGCGTGCTGCGAGTTTCGATGGGGACGGCCTTTCAACTTCGTCTGGTTGAATCCGCCGACCTGGCAACAGATTTGCGACGGTTGTCTGCGGAGTTCGATGTCGAACTTGCGGCGACCGTTCTTTCGCGAGATGCCGAGCCTCTGGCCACAATGGATCGGCCCAATCGGTTCGGCCTGTTGCTCGGCAACGAAGCCCATGGACTCGACGAAACTTGGCAAGCGTTGTGCCAGCGAAGAGTCACGATTCCCATGGAGTTTAGCACGGACTCATTGAATGTGGCCGTTGCTTCGGGAATCTTTCTGTATCACTTTTCAAGATGAAAATGTAAGCCTACTTCATTTGAAGACTGCGGACGACTTCTTGATCGTCGTCGCATAGGCGGTCGATAGGGATCTTCAAAACGACGCCGTTGTCTTTGCGCTTGAGGTGAACGACTCCGTCGGTGAATTCGACGAACTCCGCATCGACTTTGAATTGTCCGCTGCTATCGGTCCATACTCGCGAGGTCGCAATGGGAGTCGGATCGGGTGGCGTGCCTGGATCAGCCGGGCTGCCGGCGGCTGGCTGGCTGGTGGCCGGACGCTTTAATCGCGGTGATCGCGTTGACAGCCGCGGTTCTGACGAACCGTTGTGGGTCGTTGGTCATTTCTTCCAAGACGGGCAGACTCTTCGAAGTGCTAATCTTGCCGAGCAGTTCGCTGTCGAAGAAAAGCAGCCCGGCTACTCCCAATAGCCGGGCTGCTGGGAACACAGCAACACACAATTAGGACACTACCACAAATCCGGGCATTAAGCTTTAAATCCCCAAAGTTCCACCGCGTTTCGTCCCAACAGTTTTTCGCGATCGTTCTTCGAAAAAAATGGCATTTTGTGAAATAGGGCAATTTCTTTGTCAAGCGTCGGCCGTTTGTAAGCAGCGCGGGCGGCACCCGGATAACCAGTCCCGAACAACAGTCGATCGGGACCAAACGCCTCGTAAACTCGCTTGACATACGGGTACGCGACGACAAACGGATACTTGGCGGTTGGGAAAACCGAAGTGAGTTCAGAAACCTTGACCCATACATTGCGATGCTTGGCCATCGCCAGCAACAATCGCATCTGCGGCTCGGGGTCGTCAACGCTGAGGTCCATCTGGCCTAGATGATCAACGACAACGCGGACGTTCGGATGAGCCTTGACCATTTTCTTGAGCTTCGGCAGTTGGCGGGGCGCGATAAAGAAATTGAAGGCGGTATTGAGCTTTTCCGCCACGCGCCACAAACGGTGTGTCTCGTCGGCGTCCAGCCAGGCGTCACCGCCGTGCTTGCCGTCTTGATAGTAGATCGGGCTGAACCGCATGCCGTGCAAGCCATGCTCCTTGACCCAGTACTCCAACTTGTCCGCCACTTTGGCGTCGGTCGGATCGATCAAGCCGTGGGCCTTCAGGCGGTCGGGATATTTCTTAACGCAATCCGCGACGTAAGTGTTGTCCCAACCATGATAGATCACTTGCACCAGCACTGAGTGTGTACAACCATGACGATCCATGTCGTCGATGAGCATTTCGAGCGTCGCCTCGTGAGGGGCGCCTTCGAAGTCCTTCACGTAAGGATGCGGAAACGGATATCGCCTGGGGTCGTTGGCCCACACGTGCATGTGAGTGTCGATAATCGGCGACTTTGATTTGTCATCAGCAAGCATGTCATGATTCATGGCGAGTGAAATTGGCAACGGACCCAACACCGCGGCTTGAATGAAGCTTCGTCGATTCATTTGCATCGTGACTCCCGGTGGGCAATTTACGTTTTGATGTAGCTGAATTCGCATAGAGTTCAACTAGTCCGTATCATATCACCTGACGGCCCACATTCGAGCTTTTCTCTCCACGTTAGTTGGATTGGGGTCGATTCCGGACTAAACTCATACGGTCGATTGATCCGTTTTCACTCCAATCCGAGGTTATGAAATGCGTTTGCGACTACTCTCCGTAGGATTTATTTTCGTTAGCTTATTCGGCGTACAAGCAAATGCGGCGGAATCCAAAGCCGATGTCCAACAACCAAACATCGTCTACATCCTGGCCGACGATTTAGGATATGGCGATGTCCGAGCGTTCAATCCCGGCGGAAAGATCGCTACTCCCAACATCGATCGACTGGCGAGCGGAGGCATGCGTTTCACCGACGCCCATTCCGGTTCCGCCGTTTGCACGCCGACGCGTTACGGCATCTTGACCGGCCGCTATTCTTGGCGAACTCGGCTCAAGTCGGGCGTGTGCTGGGGCTATTCCGTGCCGTTGATTGAAAAGGACCGATTAACGGTTGCATCGATGCTCAAGCAGCAAGGTTATCAAACCGCTTGCATCGGCAAGTGGCATCTCGGATTGAAATGGGCGCTGCACGACGAAACGAAAACGCCCGGCGATAATCCAAACCACCCGTGGGACAATATCGATTTCTCGAAACCAATTTCGTCGGGACCGAATCAAGTTGGCTTTGACTATTTCTTCGGCATCTCGGCATCGCTCGACATGCATCCGCACGTATACATCGAAAACGACCATGTTACGAGCGTCCCGACAAGAATCATCCCCGCTTCGGGCGGCAAAAAGTTCTGGCGCAAAGGACCGGTCGGCGACGACTTTAAACACATCGAAGTTCTCGACAAGCTGACCGAGAAGGCCGTGGATTACGTCCAATTGCAAACGAAGGACAAGCCGTTCTTTCTGTACTTCCCACTCCCGGCACCGCACAAGCCGATCATACCTGAAGAGCGGTTTCAAGACAAAAGCGGCTTGAATGAGTGGGGCGATTTTGTGATGCAAGTCGATTGGACGGTCGGCAAAGTCATGGACGCGGTCGAAAAGAAGGGACTCACCGAGAACACACTGTTCGTTGTGACCAGTGACAACGGTGCCACGCCGGGTGCCGACTTTGGCACGCTAATCAGCAAAGGGCACGACCCAAGCCACGTCTACCGCGGTCACAAGGCAGACATCTTCGAAGGCGGCCATCGCGTCGCATTCGTTGCCCGCTGGCCTGCGGCCGTCAAAGCCGGATCGACCTGTGGCGAAACGATCTGTCATACCGACCTGTTGGCCACGGCCGCCGAGATTACGGGATTCGATCTGCCCGACAACGCGGCGGAAGATTCTGTGAGCATCGTGCCGTTGTTGAAACACACCACTCAGGAGGCCGTTCGAGACGCCACTGTTCATCACTCGGTCAATGGTTCCTTCGCGATCCGACAGGGAAAATGGAAATTGATCCTGTGTCCAGGCTCCGGCGGATGGAGCAACCCCAGACCACCACAAGCAAAGCAGCAGAAGCTGCCCAGCGTTCAACTGTACGATCTCACCGCGGACATTGCCGAGACGAAAAACTTGCAAGGTGAACAGTCCGAAGTTGTCGAGCAATTGACGGCCCTGCTGCAACACTACGTCAAGCTTGGGCGCAGCACTCCTGGCAAACCGCAACCAAACGTTGGGACGATCAACATCTTCAAGTGAGTTTCTGCGGTCCGGGACGGTTTGAAAAACCGTCCTACGGCCACCTAATCCACAAATTCATCTTCGCCCGATTCGCCGCCGATCGTGATTTCGCCCGCGTCTTCGAGACGGCGGACGACGTCGACGATCTGCTGTTGAACGGATTCGACTTCGGAGACGCGCACGGGCCCGAGGTAGTCGATTTCTTCGCTGAGCATTTGGGCGGCGCGTTGGGACATGTTGCCCAGGATCTTGTCTTTCATGTCTTCGCTGGCACCCTTCAGTGCCATTGCCCATTGGGCCGTCTCGACGTTCTTGAGCAGCGATTGGATGTCTTTGGCTTGCAATTTCGTGATGTCTTCGAAGACGAACATCAAGCGACGGATTTCTTCGACCAGATCGGGGTCTTCCTGGGCGAGATTCTCCAGCAAAGCTCGTTCCGTGGCCCGGTCGCTGACGTTGAGGATTTCGGCGACGCTCGGAACGCCGCCGGCGTTTTCGTACGATTGCCCGACAACGTTGGACATGCGACTTTTCAAACCACGTTCAACTTCGCTGATCACGTCCGGGCTGGTCTGGCCCATGTTGGCGATGCGGCGAACCACATCCATCTGCCGTTCGCTCGTCAAGCCCGCGATGATCTCGGAGCCGAACGACGCGGGCAAATGGGATAGGATCAGAGCAATGGTCTGCGGGTGTTCATCGGTGAGAAAGGTGTGCAAATTCTGCGGATCAATTTTCTTAAGGAAACCAAACGGAAGTGCTTCGACTGAGTGCAGCACATTTTCGAGAGCCTCCGTCGCCTTGTTTCCCAAAGCCTTCTGTAACAGGTTCTTGGCCAAATCGAGACCGCCAGTTCCGGCGCCCAGCGCGTTGGGATTTTCATCCGTGAATTCATGGATCACCGATTCTTGTTCGTCGCTGTCCACGCGTCCCAGTTGGGCGATTTCGATCGAAACGGATTCGACCTGCTTTGGCTCCAGACGGCTCATCACCGCTGCCGCTTCCTCTTCCGGAAGGCTCATCAGCAAAACGGCGGCTTTGCGCACATTGTCATTTTTGGCCATGATCAACTTGTCCCGATAAGACAGACAACGCGACGAGAACGGTTTCCGCGTCTTCGTCCAATATCGTCCGGAAGCGCGAGGAGAGTTTAGTTTATGGTGTGACGGACGCTAGCAGTGGCGATCGTAGGGTGTGTGAAGCATGGCTGGATCATTGCGGTGTGTTCCGCAAGCCGGTCTCTGTCCGTGGTGAAACTTCGTGAATTCTTGCGGGCGCTGCCGTGCGCAACACACCAAATCTTCAACGGCTTGCTGCACACACCCTACTCATTGACGAGTTCGCAAATGCCCCATTGGCCGAAGTTTTCGTCGACGCCGATTCGCACATGCTGGGGGCGCGAGTCGAGCCGTTTTTCTAAATCGTCCAAGAGCCTAA
>CAYFJO010000136.1:0-24289 GCA_964343305.1 uncultured Pirellulaceae bacterium
GTACAGATTGACAACAGCCTGCCGAGGTATTAGGGCGATGGCTTTCTGATCGGCGAGAATCCGATCGAAGTTTCCATCCACGAGCCGCAACTGCATCCGCCGCCGCCTTCGGGCGAAAGCAACATCCCACCGGCGGGAATCGTGCTCAGCCAACAATCGGGACGCAGGCGACTCCATTTCGTTGACTGTCCTGCTTCGCGATCCCACACCGTTACGGTACTGGCTCGAAAGAAGAGGGCGTTGGCCGAGCAAGCATACGTTCCACAACCACCGCGAGGCATCCGTTGTGGCAATTGTTTGCCCGTATAGAGATCGAGTGCCGTCGGACGAACGTACACTTTGTCGCCCACGATCGCCGGCCGAGACATGTGGCCGCCATGATGCGACGCTTGCCAGGTAACTGGCGTGGTCCACAACGATTCCCCCGTCGTTGCATTGCGGCCGTTGACTTGATATTTGCCCCCGGTTGACGTCACGCCGACGAGTTTTTCGTTGGAAAACGCCAGGTAATAGACCACCGTGTCATCGGGAAGTTCGAGCGGTTGTTCCCAAATCGACTCACCCGTCGTCGAATCCAACGCGACCAGATGCAAGTCTTCGTTCAGGTCGGCGAGACTGATGCGGCGCGATTTGTTGTGTTGCGAGCGGTCGATGCGTGACTCGACGAAATAGATGCGACCCGCGCCAATGGTGATCGTTGAGTTCAGCACCAACCGCTTCGAGTGTTTCCAATTCAACTTGCCTGTTTGCTTGTCCAGCGAGAAGAGACTGTCGCTGCAGATCTGGTGCGTTACAGGACCGGTCTTGGCGTCATACCAGCCTTGGCCAGCACCACCCCAGATGTTGGTCCAGGACGATCCTTGCTTGACGGCCGTGCCGATCATCTGCTGGCCGTCACTGGCAAGGTAGCCCCAATCGTATTCAAAAGGTTGCTCCTTGTCGCCGGCCACGTCGATAAACTCTACGACCTGGCCGGTGCGAGCATCGATCTTCCAGCATTTGTTTCGCACGGCTGCATACACAAAGTCGTCGTCCGAACACCAGTTTCCGCAATCGCGCGGCATATTGAATCGCGATAACTCAGGGATTTCCAACGACCACAGCGGTGTGCCGTTGTAGGCGTCGACGGCGATCATGCGACGCCAGCCTTGCAGAAATAGCCGCCCGCCGGTCGACAGCGGTGACGGTTTTCGGTTGCCCCGATCGGATTGGTAGCGAGGTCCGGGCCGCCCGATCCACTGCACTTCCAGTTCGTCACTTCGCTTGACACCACCCAGCGACTCGCCTCCGTAGGCCGAGTTGTCCGCACGGCCGTACAGATGCGACCATTCACCCGCACCCGTCAGCCCAGCTTTCTCCAAACGAACCCACTTGCCATCGTTGCCGTCGATTGCCTTGATGCGTAGAGTCGTTCCATTTGCCCAGTCAGGGCCGCGCGTGATCATCGCATGGCCGCGTGGCACCAGAATGCGTTCGATCTCGCGGGCGTCAACTACTGCGTCGCCGCGGGCAAGCATGCGCGTTGAAACGACCAGATTCACGGAGTTTTCGGGCAGTGGCAATTTGTCAATTTGATCCACGTGATGAATGGTCACGCGCTCGCCGTAAACTCCAGCCGTTTTCAGTCGGTGGCGTGCAGCTTCGACGCGTTCAAGATTCGTGTCAAACCCAATAACGCGCAGTCGCGACTGTTTGGCCAGCTCATACGCCAAATCTCCATCTCCGCATCCGATGTCGACGCATATCCCGCGATCGACATTGGCTTCGTCCAATATGGCTCGTGCCTTTGCGGACAGTTCACTATCGGTTTGACCGGAAACAGTTCCCAGACTGTAGTTGAAAAACGTGTCAAACTGAAATGGTTGCGTTTGCTGATCCTGTCCCTCGACGACTCGATGAACGACGTAGTGGTAAACTCGCTTGTGTTTTAGTTGAGTGAGTGCCACCTCGTGTTTCGTTTTCAGCGCCGGATCTGTCACTTGCTGCACTTTGTCATGACGCCAATAATCGAGAACGGTTGGCGACGGATGCTTTGTGTGCCAGCGAATGACGGCGCGATTTCGTCGATCGAATTGCACCCAGGGGCCGACCGCAAGTCGCAAGTGGTCGGAGGTCGGTGCAGCAGCGGCGAAGTTCTCCGCTTTTTCGTCGAAGCGTGTTTTGATTTCTTCCGCCGTCAACACCGCCTTGTAGACTCGCGTTTCGTGCAACATCCCTTTCATCCGATAATGCTCGTTCGTGTCGTGATAGGCACCGATTTCGAAGAATGTTTTGGGCGGGTAATTGATGTCGCCCTTTTGCGTCTTCGATGTTGCAGAGAGTTCGCCGTTGACGAACAGGTTCATCGTATCGCCGTCGTAAGTGCCGGCAACATGGTACCAACGTTGGGGCTCGAAATCCGTTGCAGCGGTCATATAAGTCAGCCGGCCATTGCCTTCTTTTCCGGCCACCGCGAAACTGAATCTAGAATTCTCGTAGCCCAGCAACCAGCCTCGTTCGTAACTGCCGTTGTCTTGAACCGCGCACAGGATGCCGCCCCAACGTTGCGGCTGATCGATTCGCACCCAGGCCTCGGCCGAGATCTGTCTTGTTGGCAAGCCGACGTTGTTGTGGTCTGCGTCGACCAACACGTTTGTCGTTTGGCCGTTCAGCACCACGCCTTGGTAGTCGCCAATCTTCTGGAGCCGCGTGGGGCCGGACATGGTTGCGTTGTTGGTGCCGGCCAAGTCAATGGCCGATTTTTCCTGAACGTGTGGAGACTGAAAAACCCAGCGTCCGACGAGCCGATCGTCGTCGTCCGGTTTGATCTGTGCAAGCGAGTCGCTGGCATCTTGCGGTTCATTCGGTTTCGCTTCAGCAGGTCCACTTTGGTCGTAGGCCATGATGGCCCCTGTGTCGGTGCTAACAAACAAGCGTCCGCCCGCAACGGCCAATCCGTAAGCTTTGCCGTCAACCTGATGCGAGGCGACAAGCTTGCCGCTGGCGGTGTCAAATCCTGCAATTCGATCCTCGCCGCCGATCAGCAATGTGTCGCCGGCTGCGACGAGGCAGTAAGGATAGGGACAATCGGCCGTCCAAAGATGTTTGCGTTTGACGAAATCGGACGCAATTAGCGAATCGTCCGTCAGCATGTAGGACATGTCACCGACCACAACGATCGCACTGCCACTTTTGTACGTAGCGATTGGTGCTCGCGTCTTACTGTTTGAACTGGCAATTCCACCGAGCCTTGAGTCGGCCCCTGAACCGTGAAAGATATGTTCACTGGTCAACACCACGAAACAGCCTCCACCTCCTTTGAGGCTTCCCAGGCTCGTGCCGTCCGTCCGCTTGAACAATCGCGGAGCGACGCGGCCTTGTGGCACGATCAACATTTCAGGCGACGCGGCCAAGGGGCCTTCAAGCGTCAGCCCGTTGAGCACTTTGACGTAGCGCCCGTCCCCATCGGTCCGCCCAGTCTTGGCGTCGACTGCGCAAAGATACGATTCTTTCCACGGCAAAAGCGAGTTCGCAAAGTAGGCAATCCCGCCGTCGACCAAAACACCCGTCCGACACGGCCAGCGGGAAATCAACCGGCCGTCGTTCAACACGTGCTGCTCTTTTGCGACCGGAGTAAACTTCCATTTCAGCGTGCCGCTGAACGAGTCCAGGCAATACGCGTATCCATCATCAGAACCGAAAAATATGCAGCCATCGACAACTGCCGGAGCGATACGCACTGGCCCATCCGTGGCAAACGACCAAAGTTCTTTGCCCGTCGACGCGTCAAGACAATGCACGCTGTCGTCGACCGAGGAACCAAAATACACACGCCCTTTTGCGACAACCGGATGAAACACCGCGTCATAGTCACGCATCGACGGCAGGCCTTGCAGATTGCGATAGGCATCGCGTTTTGCCGGTCCCGCCCAAGCAGGTCGTGGCGGATGCGGAGATCGCCAGGTCCATCGCACAGAAAGTTTGGCGGCGTTCACCTGTTCGTCCGTATGCCCGCCACGGCGAAGATCACGGCGATACTCCGGCCAGTCGCCTGCAATGGCGCCGCTTGCAATCGCAAGACACACAACGAGCAGAAAGTGAAGTCGAATGGTGTTTGTCATGATTCGTGTAGACCTAAATAAATGAGCAAATCCTCGACGAGAACGATTGTCTAGTTTATAACAACCACTCGACCTTCATGCGAGAAGAATCTTCAGTCTACGCAAAACGCGAACGAGGCGACCGCATCATGGCAAGTACGATTTTGGGTATCGGTGCCCACTATGACGACTGTGTGTTCGGCATTCCCGGCGTTTTGCTCAGCGCCGTGCGCAAGAATCATCGCGTTGTCATTTTGTCTCTGATCGGGGACTACGAGAATTGGAAACCCGTGCGGGGGCGTGCCAAGGAACTTGTTGACGACACCGTCCAACTTTGCAAGGAGTATGGCGTCGAGCATCGTTTCCTCGACTTTGCTTCGATGAACTTTGACGTCAACGACGAGACCAAGCGTGCCGTCAGCCAGGCCGTCGCGGACATCGGCGCGGATGTCGCGTTTCATCTGTGGCCGGACGATTCGCACACAGATCATGAAGTTGCTTCGCGTTTGAGCAAGATCGCTTTGCGCCACGGCGATCGGATGCTGGAGCCGGGCACGCCATTCAAACGGCCCCGGCGAATCTATCAATACGATAATGGGCCACGGCACACGATCGGATTCGAGCCGGACACGTTTGTTGACGTCAGCGACGATTGGCCACGAGCCATCGAGTGGCTGGGTCGATTAATGTCGCTGGTTCGCAAAGAAAAGTATGACCCCACGGAATTGGACGGCTCACAGCGGGCGAAAGAGTCCTTGGCTCGCTACCGAGGATCCACCTGCGGCGTCACTTACGCGGAGGCCTTCCGATCAGGAAACACCTACGCCCAGGACATCCTCTAAAAAGGACGAACGGCGGATTTACGGTTCCGATTCGACGGGTACTAATTCAAACGCGTCACGAAGTTCGGCGGGCACGCGGCGCGGTACACGATGTTCGCTGCCGATAAATGCCCAATTCGTTTCCGCGACCGCAAGCACAACGTTGTCCTCCGCTCGAATCGCCTTGTATTTTCGCAGCGATTGGATCTTCTTGAAATTGGAGACCCACGTCAGCACGATGACGTTTTGGCCGACAAACGCCGGTTGCAAATACTCGATTTTGTGGGAGCGAACTACCCAGGCACTGCCAGCTTCCTTGTAGCGCTGCGCGTCCCAACCCTGGGCCTTGGAATGGGCCACGGCCGCCGACTGCATCCATTCTAAATAGGCGAGGTTACTGACATGCCCTTGTTCATCGACGTCCGAGGCACTCACCGTATGGGCATGTTCGTAGATGGCTGGCATCGAAAAAAACTGATCCCGGAAGTTCGCGACGGGCCGCTGAAAGAAACCGCTATTGTCTAACGCTCTTCAGCCACGAGCAAGTACCGACTGCTTGACGTGAGTCGCTGCTCGGTAGCAAACGTATCGAGCGAAGCCGGTTGGCTCAATGCAGCCAACTCGTCGCGAGTCACAAAGCCGGTTGGACGGCCATTGCGGACTACGAACAACACGGGGCTCACGTCACCCACAAAGTATGCCGTCAACTCGGCGAAGCAAGCACTTTCATCGAGCGTGGAGGTATCCAGATTCATCACTTCCTCGACACGAACTGGTGGCGGATCATCCGTTGAGGCGGGTGCTCCTTCGATTTCACGTACGGCGTCACAATGGACCGAGCCGATCAGTTTCCCGTCGGCGCCGACCACCGGCAACATCAGAAGCGTGGTTCGCTGGAACAATGCCAGGGCCAATTCGATGGAATCCTCGGCGTGCAACATCACCGTGCAGGACGTCATTACATCGCGCGCCAGCGTTTGCTCGAACAACCGGCCGGGCGCCGACAGATCGGACCAGGCTGACTCCTCAAATTCGAATTCACCGGCGCTGACCACACAGCCTCGTCCCGACGTCTTGGCTTGTCGCAGTGCCGTTGTTGCTTGTTGAAACACATGGTGAACGTCGTTGTTTTGCTCATCAGCCACCGCGACCCCGGAACTGACCGTCAATGCGATCGACTGTCCCGCGAGTGCCCAATCGAAGTCGCTGACTTGCGTACAAACGCGTTTGGCCCAGGCGACGGCTTGATCAAGGTATTGTCCGGTCAACACGACTGCGAACCGGTTGCCCTCAACGTGTCCCACCAGCACTTGTTCTGTGTGAAATTCCTGCAGCCGTTTCGCGAATTGCCGCAAGAGTTCGTCCGCGTTTTGGTCACCGTACTGACGAGCAACACGATGAAAGTAATCGATGTCCAACAAGATGCACGCCGTGGGTTTTCCGGACGGGCTTTCACGCCGCGCGCCCAGTTTCTCCAGCACAGCCATGACCCCGGGCAGTTCCGTGAACGGATCGACGTGGGCTTGGCGCAACACACGTCGATTGTGTTCCAATGACTTCGCTCCGGCTCGCATTCGGGCCAGCAACTCGCCGTGAACAATCGGCTTTGCCAGGAAGTCGTCAAATCCCACCGACAAAGCCTCGGTCAGGTTCCGCGTGTCCGGACGATCGACCAACAACAGGAAGTGCGGCCGGTTTTGAGGGAATCGCTGCGACGCGATGCCACACAACTCGAAGGCTCCTTGCGCCTTCATATGCTCGTCGATGAGGACGAAATCCGGACGGCGGCAATCCATCGCGGTCAACGCCATGCTGGTCTCGGCAGCTTCCAGCGTCTTGTAACCAAACGCCTGCAGGAAACGTGACAACAGCCGCAACATAGCACGATCAGTTGTGACGATTAACGCGGTGAGTGAGTTGTCCGGCATGTCCTCGCCTCGTCTCAAGGCAATCGCAGCGCTGAGATACCAAAGCCCGCTGACTCTGAGCCAATCTCGTGATTTCTTGCCCCACGCCTAGCCCGGATTATTCATGAACTGCCGTCCAAACGACGTAATGTTCTCTGTGAAAAGGAGTTGCGGCTATCTTGCCTAAAACACCGCGCAAATTCGAATCCACACTAACCCGACGCGCAAGCGAGGGGCGACGTCCAGGACCTTTCACTTGCGCGTCGGGTTAGTGAGTAATCCACGCCTAGGCAACTGTACGACACGATCCAATCGAATGCATCTCGACGATCGCGAATCCATCTGAACACGAAACTAAATGCTATGTTTTTACGCATCCATGCGGACGGACGGATGATGTGCGCCCACACAATCAATACAGACGGACAAATCGTTCATAAAACGAAGGTCGGAAACGATGCAAGTCGAGACGCCAATCGAACGCCAGACGACGCCGTGGCTGGAGTACTTTCCCGTCGCCAGCGGCGAAATGACCAAGTTACCGCTCGACGCGTGTCCGCTGACGATCGGTCGATGTGAATCTTGCGAGATCGTCATCGACTCGGCCCGTATCTCCCGCCGGCATGCGGAGATCGAATGTCGCAACGGGCAGTATCTTCTGAAAGACCTGCAGAGTACCAACGGGACGTGCCTCAATGGCCGGCCGATCAGCGAAGAGCCGCTTCACGACGGCGATATGATCTGTGTCGCTGATTCGGAATTGAACTTCTGCCATCGTTCGGCGGATTCGCGCGGAGGCGACGCGGCCCCGGCGATGACAATTCCGCAGGAGAATGCTCGCCAAGCGTCTCGAAGTTTGGTTCGGGCGGTTCGCCGAGCTCAGCAAACGCTGGTCGGCGGCGGACTGCGGACCAAGGTCGCTACGATCATCGACCTCAAAGCTCGCAGGCCGGTGGTGTACGAAGTTGCGGGCGTCGCGGCGAGCTTCAGCCATGAGATTTCGAACGGCGAACAACAGTTCATCAAGCTGGACTGCCCTGCGATGACACGCACTCGACAACAGAACCGTTTGTTGGGAGTGGAACATGCCCAGCGCTTGGCCGGCAGCGACAAAATCATCGTCAACATCGAGACCTCGGAGATCGACGAATGCACGACGATCGAAGGTCTTGTGCGATTGCGCGACAACTTAGGCAACAAAACTCGGTTGTACGTCGCGATTCCCGATCGGGCGGTCAGTGAAGATTCGCAGTTCGACGGCTTTGTTGACGAGCTTCGCCAGCACAAGTTGGGTGTCGTGTTTGACGGTTTCGTCGGTGGAACGAACCAACTGAGAGATCGATGCAGGTTTCGTCCTGACTTTGTGAAGCTGGCACCTTCGATGGCCGCCGGTTTGGAGAGGAATGCGGACAAACAAGAGCGACTTCGTGACCTGGTGCTCACGGGGGATCAGCACCAGTGTACGATCGTTGCCACCAACATCGAGACAGATCAGCAGGCCCAGCATTGCCTGGAAGCAGGCTGCATCTTGGCGCAAGGGCCTTTCGCCAAAACCGCCGAAGGACGAAGCAAACACGACGTCACCAAAGATCCGTTGATTCATTAGACACATCCCTATAACGAGAGATTGAGAATCGTGGCAATTCAAGCAACAAGATCCGCGGAACCGATTCCCGGCTATACGCTCCGAGATCGAATCGGTGCCGGCGGCTATGGCGAAGTATGGTCGGCGGACACAGCCGGTGGTTTGACCAAGGCAATTAAGCTGGTCTACGGCTTCCTGGATGACGACCGGGCCGCTCGCGAAATGAAGGCGCTGACCCGCATCAAGGAAGTTCGGCATCCGTTCTTGCTGTCGTTGGAACGCATCGAGGTGATCGACGGTCAGTTGGTGATTGTCACGGAGCTGGCCGAAGGCAGTTTGAAAGATCGCTTTGACCAATGCAAACGCGATGGCATGGACGGGATTCCGCGGGAAGAACTGCTGCAGCACATGCGAGACGCCGCCGACGCGTTGGATTATATGAGCGAACGTTTTTCGCTTCAGCATCTGGACGTCAAACCGGAAAACCTGCTGCTGGTCGGCGGCCGAGTCAAAGTGGCGGACTTTGGGTTGGTGAAAGAGTTGCACGACGTAACGGCGTCGATCATGGGTGGCCTGACGCCGCTGTACGCGCCGCCCGAATCGTTTGACGGCCGGCCCAGCCTGCACAGCGACCAATATAGCCTGGCGATCGTCTACCAAGAAATGTTGACGGGCGCCATGCCGTTTCCCGGGACGACCGCGGCACAATTGGCGACACAGCATCTGCACAGCAAGCCGCGCATCGCTGCCTTGCCACCGAACGACCGGGCCGTGATTTCCCGCGCACTTGCAAAAAAACCCGATGATCGATTCGGCTCGTGCCGCGAGTTGGTCGAGGCCCTCTGCCGGTCCAACGACGACCCAAGCGCAAGTCCGCCCCCCGATACCAACGCGGCCAGCCACTCCGGCTCAACGAATCGCATCGCACACGGCGAGTCGGCCAACCGGTCTTCCGCCGCGATCAGCGCTGTATTGCCCGATGCCAAACCGACCGGCGGTTCTTTGCTGCCACCCGTGGATCCGTCACCCAAGATCCAGCGAGGCGACGCGGTTCAGTTGGACGAGAGTGCTGTTCGACTGCGGCCCACGTGCGTCGTAGGAATTGGCGGCATGGCGGGACGCGTGATGCTGGGATTGCGTCGTCGGTTGCGCGATCGCTTGGGCGAAGTTCAGGCATTGCCAGCCCTGCAAATGTTGCTGGTGGACACCGACGTCAAATCATTGATCAGCACGACGCAAGAGGCCGACGACGCCAGCCTCGATCCAAACGAAACGCTGGCCATGCCATTGCGACGGCCACAAGACTATCGCAACAATTCCAAAAAACTGACGCAATCGTTGAGCCGCCGATGGTTGTACAACGTCCCACGATCGCTCAAGACCGAAGGGCTGCGGCCATTGGGCCGGCTGGCAATGATGGATCACGCGGACCAACTGTTCGACCGTTTGCGACAGTCCGTTCAGGCTTCGATCGCGCCAAACGCCATTGCCCAGTCGGTCGAGTCGTGCGAAGCCGAATTCAACAGCCAATCGCCACATGTCATCGTCATTTCGTCCATCGACGGCGGCACCGGCAGCGGCATGGCGATCGACATGGGCTACGTCGTTCGATCCGTGCTGCGAGAACTCGAGTTGGATCACGCCGATGTCACGGGCGTTCTGCTTCACGCCACCGGACGAAATCCAGCGGCCAACGAGTTGGCGATTTCGAACGCCTACACGTGCCTGTGCGAACTTGCCCATCACGGACGGTACGATCGCAAGTATCCCGGCGACCCATCGTTGAGCATTACTCCTTTCCCGCGCGGCACCGCAGCGTTCGACACGAGCTATGTGGTTGACCTCGGTAGTGAATTGAGCGACGAACAGTACGACACCGGCGCGGAACAGGTGGCCGAGTATCTTTACTTGGACACGGTGACGTCGTGCGGCGCGTTGTTAGACAAACTTCGTGACCAGGACCAGGCGCCCCCGGCCGGGGCCAGCAGCTTGCCACAGGTTCGCACATTTTCGCTGGTCCACATCGGCATTTCCAACGCAGCGATCTTGCCCTCGGCAACCAATTCGCTTTGCAAGCGCGTCGTGCAAGGCTGGTTAGGCGATCCCGTGAACTGGGATCTTTCTTCGTCGATTCCCACAACGACCACCTCCAGTGCAACGCGAACTCGAACCCGAACGCAACCGCGGTCCGATGCCCACATCATCGAAGAAATGAATCAGGCCTCCCAGAATCACCTCAAGCAAGTTGGACTCGGTTTCGACGCCGTCTGTGACACGGTTCACAACGAGATCTATCAGCACTTGGGCCCGTCGCTGCAAGAGACCGTCGACCAGCTTTTGACTGAATCGTCCAACTTCGGCACCCACCACGAGTTCTTCGCTCATGTGCTCCAAGAAATCGATTTTCAACTGGGCATTCGTGACGAGGAAGGCCGCTGGTGCGATTCGCCGCTGCTGGCCCAGCCTCGTGACCTGATCGCGGGACTCGACCAGTGCGGCAGCCAATTGGGCAACGTCATGGTCCAATGGATTCTGTCGCTGGTGGACGAGTCGCAATACCATTTGCGTGGAGCCCAACAAGCGACGCGTTGGTATGACCAACATCTGGCCGCGCTGCGTGACGATGCGCAGCAAGCCGAACAAAAGATCAATGGCGAAATCGTTCATCTGTATGAAGAGCTGACCGGCCCGCCGCCGACCGACAAAAACGCGCGTCGCGCGGCCGCCGAGAACCCCTCGCCACAACAACGCATGGAGCAGTATCAGCGATTGCGACTGTTCCGTTTGACGTTGCACGGGGTGCGTCGAGTGGTGACGGCGCTTCGCACGCGTCTCGAGGAGACGTCGGAATGCCTTCAAGACTTGCGGCGCGTGTTCACGGAAATGACTCAGGAGTTCGAATTCAGCAATGCGGCCGTTCACCAGACGTCGAGTGCTGAATCCGAGTTGGACGAAGTGGAAGAGCTGTCGGAGGCGTTGTCCGACCGCGTTCACGGCCAGATTTCGGAGTTGGCCACTAAGTTGGACGAGGAATTTCGCAACGATTTCTTGGACGAATTCGGCGGACTGCGCGGCACGTTGGGCCAGGACGTCAATCTGTACAACAACATCTCCAGCGCGCTGCGGCGAACAGCGCGCGAGTTGATCATGGCCGCGCAAGAGAACGATGACATCATCAGCATGGTTCTCCCGCCGGACGAAGACCCGGAGAAATCGGTTCGCCGATTGGTTCGGTTCGTCGAAACGGCCACGCCCGAGTTGATCGACTGCGGCGGCACTAAGCGACTGTTGATGGTTGTCCCCAAAGCGTCCAAATACGACCGCATGAAGATGGTCATCGAGCGGGGTCTGAACGAATCGGTCTCGGTCGCCTACAACAACATTGGCGACGCAGTGTTGTGCTACGAATTGGACCAAATCCCCTTGGCCCAAATCGCCGGCAAATTCATCGACAATCGCCGAGACTACGCCGAAATCGCCCCGCGGCTACACGCCCGCAACGATATCACCTGGTCGCCTTGGTAAGTCGGCAATTCGCCACGAAAAACGCAAGAAGACACAGAGAGAACTCTTCTCGTGCATTTTCGTGTTTCTTGTGGCCATTCATCGCGAAGAAGGATCGGATTTCTGCCCGATGATTCCCCGAACCAGTCGCAGACCTCGTCCAACTGTGGCCAGTGCTGCCAATCGCGGGCGCGGAGCGAGGTATGGACAGAAAGTAGTTCGATGGGTTGTCTGACGCCATGTATCGGCCCCTTGGTTGATTTTCTCAACATGGAAGATCAACGCACGGATTTCAAGTCGACTGGTCGGAGGCGGTTTCACGCGTACTTTGCCGCGCCAAGATCGTTGAGAAAACGATGATGAACAACACGTTGATCAGTGTGCAGGCGGCGGAGGCTTCGAAGCCGAATTGGCCGCCGGTTAGCCAGTCGCTGGCTCCCGGCTCTGTGCCCAGCAGACGATCGAGTTGTTGTTGGATTGCCGCGGCCCAAGCGGGCGGCTGTTCGACAGGTGCCACGTTGAAGTAGCCCGGAATTTGCAGGCCGCTGACCGGGATGCCAAACACTACGCCCTGTGTGAAATTCCAGGCGAAATGCATCGCTGTGGGAAACCAAATATTGCCGCTGACGAGATAGGCCAGCGCCAACACCAGTCCAGCGCCGAACAAGTTCAATGCGACAAACGGTGATGTCAACGCGTGCGGATTTGCGGCGTGTACGAGGCAAAACACTGCGGAAGAAAACACAACTCCGAAGATTGGCTTTTTGATGTCGACCAGGTTTTGCAGCAAGTAGCTGCGGAAGACGATCTCTTCAAAGAAGGCCATTGCGATCAGGACGGGGATCATGACGAGCGAGATCGTCGCGAAGGACGAAGGTGACGTTTGATAACCACCCAGCAAAGCGATCAGCCCCACGCCCACTCCGATCGCCAAAACTCCCGCCACAAAGCCGACGAATGTTGATCCACAGGTGTTGAACGAAAAACCAACAAAGCCCATCGAACGGATCGTGCGCCGGTCGAGCCACTTACGAAAGGCGAGCACCACTATCAACGCGCCGACCATGAGTGGCAACGCCGTTGTCGCGACGATTTCCAACAAGTGGACTTGCGCAAATGTCTCGATCGTGGACAGGGCTTCGTCGGCGTCTTTCAGGTCTTTCAATTCCCCGGCCCACAGCATATAGGCAATAAGAACCAGACCAAGGGCTAGGGCGACACCAAAATACATCACGCCCATCACCACCCCAAACAGAAGAAACCGCCAAACGGTGCGCAGCCTTCGATGGGGATCGACGAAGAATCCAGCAACCGGATCAGGCAAGTCTTTCGCTTGCCCTTCCTGCAGACAAGGCAGCGGCGGCTGATAGGGATTTTCACGTTCGGGCGGGATTTCGCTCATTCGCCTAGACTCAACATCGTCCGGCTGACGACAACAGGAGCTTTGTTCAGTTTCAGCGGGTTGTCACCAAATTGAACATAGCGGCCGTTGTGGTTCATGCCTAGGATGAGCAAAAACTCCGCTGGTTGCGGTTCGAGGAGCAGTCCGTCCAGCGGAATGAACACCGATTGCTTTGAACCGGAAAGTTGCACCATCATCCCGCGCGATCCATCGTCGCTACTGACAAGACGCTGGACCGTCGCGACAAAAAACACACCGCCCGCCCGCTGAATTTGTTGCAGCGCGTACTCGTTGATAAACGCCGAGCTTTCCAAAAGCGGGCCCTTCACATTTCGCAACTCCAACTCCACTTCGTCGGCGGCTTGGATCAATTCGTCTAGCAACGATTCGTCCAGCGTTGCGGCATCCCCATAACTACCGGGGAAACGTGCAACGGTGACGAGACATGCGAGCTGCTGCAACGCCTGGTATTGATCGCCGGTCGAGGGTGCCCAGTGGAATTGCTTCGCCTCGTCAAACAGGTTGCGAATTCGATCGGGCGACAGCCGCTCGAAACGGGCCGTGGTTTGGGCTTCTTTGGTAGCGTATTCTTCCAGCGCCGCCACGTGGGGCAACGGTCGAGCGAGTAAATCGTGTAAATGCTCGGCTCCCAACGCGTAGCCGAATCGCGTTTGATTGTCGACCCAAGTGTTGATGCCAAGGACCTCGCCGCGGCGGTTCAACAGCGGGCCGCCGCTGTTGCCTTCCGACAGGACTACCGTGTGTTGCACCCAACGGTGATCGCGATTGGATTTCATGTGCCCCACGACAAAACGACGCGATCGATCCGGAAGCTGCGATGTGGTGAGCACTTGGCTGACCTTGCCGTCATAAGGCGAAAACGACAGTCCATGCGGATGCCCAATCGCGACAACTTCGGACAATGGCTGCGGCTTTTTTTCGATCTGCAGGCGCAGCGGACTCAGATTCTGCGGCGCGTTGCGAAGTTTCAAGATAGCCAGATCGACTTCCGGCTCGACAGCGACGTAGCCTTCGATTTCATAGCTTGCGCCGTTTTTGAAATACACAGAACCGGTTGTAGCCTCGGACACGACGTGATAGTTCGTGGCCACCAATCCCGTTGAATCGACAACGAATCCAGAGCCCAAACTGTTCGCACCCGCGGGACCACCGGATTTAATCTGAACGATGGAGTTTTCGATGGACATGAGTAAATCCGAACGGTCATCGGCTGTGCCTTGCGCAGCATTGGCGATCGGCTTCGTTTGCTTTGGCCGTTGGGTGCCGGAATTGTTTTCAGGCTTGGAAATCGAGGGAGCGGACAGGTCCATGCTCGCAACGATCCCCACGAACAAGGCGACAAGTGCGAACAGTCCTAGCCAGCGGACAAAACGCGCGATCGGAGCCCGCTGGCCACGGCGTGCTTGATGACTGAGGGCATCTGTGGCACCAGAAATATCCACCGTTGAGATGTCGGGAAGCTCGCTCTGTGGAAGTGCCCCCGCCTGCGGATCGAACTCGTGATCGCACTGCGGACACTTGGTCGGTTTTGGCATCTCTTTTACTCAAAAATGTAGGACGGACTGGAAATCCGCCTTACTGAGGCTCGCCAACCAGGTACTTGGCACGGATCAGCATCGCCGTTCTGTCTGGGATGTCCGCGCCGTCCCCTTTCATCACCACCTGAATCTCCGGATCCCTTGTGCCGAGGATTCGCCAACGCGTTCCCTTCTTGAGCGCATCCGCGTTTTCGCCGACGGTCAACACGACCCACGTTTCGGTTCCAATTAACTCAAAAACAACGGTCTCTTCGTCATCGATTTTTTGCGACTCGATGGCCGGCATCACGACTTCGGCGTAGGCAAAGAATCCAAGCTCTGGCGATTCTAAACTCGCGCTGGCCATCTCGTTGAAGTCGGCAAGTTCGGCGGCTGTGGGCCACGCGGTGTTGCTCAGTTCGTCCAGCACGCCTTGCGAAAAGATGTCCAACAAACCTCGCAGTCCCTCTTCAATCGTTTCGTCGTCCTTTTTGATCTGAGCCTCGGTCACGTGATGCGCGAGTTTCCGCAGCGATTCGTATTCACCGGCCGTGCGAGGCAGCCAACTCATCTTTTTCGCGTCTTCGTGCAACTGCTTGATGAGATCGACCGACGTGAGCGTGTTGGGTTTGGGCGGGTCCATCGGCTCGGTCACGGGCTCGGCGTTTGGCAGCGGAGTCACGTCACCCGTAGCCGCATCTTTCAACGCGATAAGATGTTCAATCGGGATCGCGTAACCATTGGCCGAGTTGGGGTTCAGACGCACGTTCATCCCAATCGCTTCACCCTTTGTATTCAACAGCGGAGCGCCACTGACGCCCGGAATCACTTGCACGGTGTGCTCGATCAGGAAGAGGTCGGTCGTTTCATCGAGCTGCCGCTCGCGCAAGTAAGAATTCAGACCGGGCGACATCCGCTGTACCGAAATGGCCTGCTCGATGCGACAAGCGGCATACAAGCCGTCACCGTTGGACGCGTAGCCCGCTGCAATCATCACGTCGCCCGCCGTGGGTTCGTAGTCTGGCGTCAGCGGCATTTTCGAGAAGCTGTCCTCGTTCTCGATGGCCAGGATCGCGAGGTCGTGTTGCGGATCGGTCGCAATCAGCCCGGTCACTCGCGCCAACTTCGGAGCAACCGATTCATCCACGACGCCAAGGCTGACACGAATCGACTTGGCGTCTTTGATCGTGTGATAATTCGTCGCGACCCAACCTCGTGTGTCGACGACAAATCCGGATTCAGAAATCTTCCCCGTGTCCGTCTCAACCGCAATGTGGCAAATGAACGGCAAGACGTCTTCCCACAACCGGGCTAAATCATCGTCCGACGGGATCGGCGGCAGTGCAGGTTCCCGCGTATCGTCGACATCTTCCGGTTCGTCGAAGTTTGAATTCTCAACGACGTCGTTGTTTTCGGGCGGTGGCGGAGCCGGTTCCGCAAACGGATTGATGACCGCAACGGCCGCAACGCACAAAATGACCAGTACAACCAACAACGATGTGATCGCAATCATCGGCGCATTGGAGGCTCGGCGAGGCCGAGGGGGAGGCAGTGGTTCCGATGACGGTTCGCCCGGCGGCGGCCGGTGGGCCGGCATGAAAAACGGATCGGCGGGCGGTTCGTCGTCGAGATCGTTCGGCGGAGCTTGGGGGATTCGCGTGGGGACGCGTTGGGCGACTTGGCGGGGTAACGGAATCTTGGGCACGACGCAGACCGCTTCTCCGTTGGTCGATCGATCGCCGTTGGTCGACACGGGCGGCGGTTCGCCGCTGGCATGAGTCGTTACGGATTCTACCGGCGCGGACTTCGGCGCTGTAAAAACGTTGCCGCATTCCGGGCACTTCCCCTTCTTGCCACCGTAGCGCATCGGCACATCAAAATGGTGCTCACAAGCGGGACATTCAATCGGAATGGACATGGTGACGGTCGTCTCTTCGTGGCTTGCCCCTCGCAAGCCGGCATTCTGTTCACCTTTCTATCCTAACGCAGAAGAAAAAATCGAACAACAATTCACACCAACTTCCGAAGTCTTCCGAAGTTTGAATCAGTGCCAAGACTTCCGAAGTTTAAGAAAACTTCGGAAGTCGGGATGCCTCAGAACCCAACGAATGTTTCGAATATAAGGGCAAATCCGTTGTAGGTCCCGTGAACGCCAGCCGCGCACATCAAATAGGGAAACCAGATCGTCAGGTTGGGACGTTTGCGCGACTCGACCGAGTCGTGCCAAATGCGGGCCAATCCCATCGCCGAGAGAATGGTGCAACCGACATGAAGCGCGACACACACGGTCCACCGCCAGGCAATGATTTCGACAGACGGGTCGGGAATGTAAATCGTCAAATAAACGAAGTTCTCAATCGCCGCGAAACCAAATGCTCCGCACGCCAGAGCAATGAAGATCTGCAACCGGGACTGAAACAGATACGGACGTCTTTCGATCGCCCACAAAACGGCTGCCGATTTCATGACTTCTTCGGTCAGCGGGCCAATGATCGTCAACATCACGACGCCAATCGTGGAGCCACCGCCGGAACTCATCAATGCGCCCAATACCGCCCACGGCCCAGCGGCCAACGCCAAACCAATCGTTGTCAGCCAGGAACCGTGTATCGTCGTCTCGTCGATCTTTCGCGAGATCCAATCTTCATAAGTTGGAGCGTCTTCCGGCGTGGGACCCGCCAAAGGTGGAGAAAGGCCCGGCTCGTCCCACACACTCTGGTCGACGTGTTCCTCTTCGGACGGCGGACGTCCGCTGAGAATCTGGTCTGCCCTCTCGTCGATCGGATCGGGCGCGAAATCTCCGCCGCGGAGATGCGGTTCGTTGAAAACCGAGGGATCGTTATCCGATGGGCTCATGGACCTGTTGCACGTGATAGGCCGTTGCACTGGCGATGATCGCGGCCATGGCCGCACGAGTTTGACTGCTCGTGCCTCCGCCGATGTCCGCGGTTTGCAGGCGTACGTTGCAGATCGCACTGTATCCGAGTGTTCGTGCTTGTTCGATGACGCGCAAGACGGCTTCGCGCCGCGCGCGTTCCAGCAACGTTTGATAACTTCCCATTTCCCCACCAAAGAAATTCCGCAGTCCCGCCAAAAACGTTTTCAAATAATCGCTTGCAATCACCACCTCGGCCACGATCATCTGGGGCGGCGATTTGCCCGGCACGGCGGCTGGAAAGGTCTTGATTTGCGACTGGACAAAGTCGCGATTCGATTCTTCGCGAAAGGCGATGTCGCGAAAGTGGCCCCGTTCGCGCGAACCGCCGACGACCAATCCCAACATCATCAGGATAAAAAACATGGCACAACCACAGACAACGCCTTCCATCGTACACCGCCCTATGCGCTAGCGACTGGTTGAACAACGACCGCGGTGCCATAAGCGTACAACTCGGCGGCACCGGATGTGACGGCGCTGGTCGTAAATCGAACATTCACCACCGCGTTGGCACCTAGTTGCTTGGCTTGCGACAACATGCGTTCCAGCGCCTCGCGTCGCGATTCGGTGAGCAGTTCCGTGTAGCCTTTCAACTCACCGCCGACGAGGTTCTTTAAACCGGCCATAATATCGCGTCCGGCGTGTTTGGCCCGCACCGTGTTTCCTTGCACGATGCCTTTGACCTGCGTGACACGGTATCCGGCGACGGTCTCCGTGTTGACGACGATCATCACCGGCGGCGATTCGGTGAATTTGTTAGGCGCGCCTGGGGTTTCGTATGGATTGCTCACGAATGATCTCCAGTAGGATGGATTGCTAATCCGTCCACTTCAAC
The DNA here is from genome assembly GCA_964343305.1 of uncultured Pirellulaceae bacterium. Lineage (GTDB taxonomy): Bacteria > Planctomycetota > Planctomycetia > Pirellulales > Pirellulaceae > CAYFJO01. The sequence goes on from CAYFJO010000136.1 coordinate 18,610, forward strand.
AATGAGGGACGGATTAGCAATCCGTCCAACAGCAAACGACTTGGCAAATTCTATCAAGCCGAGGCGACGAGGGAATACCCCACGAATCGTCGCCTGCCCATATCGAGTGCATCCTGCATGACATTTGATTGTGCTTCGCCGCTGAATTGATCGTCCCTTCCAAGAACATGACCGATCTCGTGCAATACGACCGTCAGCAAATCCATGCGTCCGGCAGCCGCGCTGTCGCCAACGGCCAACAGCCCCTCACTGCCAACCAATCCAAACTCTCCGTTGTCCGCGGGCGTGGCATCGACAAACCAGCCGTAGTTCGCGGCATTGCTGTCTATCGTAATAGAATTGCCGATTGTTTGGCCAAGTCGAGCACCCGCCAAATTTGCAATCGACACGTCAATGCTTGTCAATTGGTGTAATTGGCTCGACGTCAAACCGGTGTTTCGCCAAAGGTCAGTGGCAACCGACACGACTTCCGTCAGGTCGCTCGGCACAATCGCCGTCACATGCAGCGAATCATCCGCCCCGCCAAACATCGCCATCAGCGTTGCCTCGCCCGCCCAATTCCCGGCCAGCGGTGTGTCGCCCAAACCGCCAAACATGTTGACCGTGTCGACCAATGGGCCGTCCCAACCGCCGTTGCCGTTGGTATCTCGAAGGAACATCCCATTGCTGCCACGATGCACACCGATGTCGTCGCGTCCATCCGCATTCCAATCTCCAATGACAGGCGTATCCGTGACACTACCGAACCCGTCGCTACGGTCGATCACCAAGCCGTCCCATTGGCCATTTCCGTTTTGGTCGCGCAAGAACTCGCCTGCTCGAAATACGCCGATGTCGTCTCGACCGTCGCCATTCCAATCTCCGGCGATGCCAATATCTGTCGTGTTGCCGAAGGTGATCAGACGATCGACGAACATGTTCCACTCGCCGTTGCCGTTTTCGTCGAGATGAAACAAGCGGCTCGCGGGCCGGTGGACGCCAATTTCGTCTCGGCCGTCCCCATTCCAATCGCCGATCACAGGCACGTCGTTCGAGCCGCCAAATTGCGTCGCGCGATCGATTGTGGGACCATCCCACGTTCCGTTGCCATTCAAGTCCAACAGAAATGTTCCCGTCGCCTGACGGAACAGACCGAGGTCGCTGATGCCGTCGCCGTTCCAATCGCCGATGGCCGGCAAGTCGGTGCTGGCACCAAGATTGACAAAGTTGTCGATGCCCAATCCATCGTAATGCCCATTGCCGTTGGCATCGCGATAGAACGAACCGCTGGACGATCGATGCACGCCGATCGTGTCCGTGGCCGAGACAAGCAACATCGTGCCGCCTTGCGTCCAGGTCTGGAAACGATCGCCGTTAACCGATTGAACACCCGCCGCAGTCCAACCCGCGCCAATGCGCACATCGTCGTTCGTGTCGCGATGGACGACCAACTGGTTTGCCGCATTTGTGATTGTGTTGACCGAGGCGACGTTCAAAATCAGTGCGTTGGATCCGTCGCCACGGAAATCAATTTCCTGCAAATTAGTGGGAAGAACCGCGCCGGCGTCCGTGAAATCGATCATCGACCCGCTTCCACCGAAGCGCAGCGTGTTCGTGCCCAGTTGGCCGTTGATTTGTGGCAACGTGCTGGCTGTGAAGCCGTCTTCGGCCAGCGTGATGATATTGTCGCCGTTGCCTGAGTTGATCGTGATCGTGCCGCTGGGATCGACAAAGTCGGTTTGTTCGCTGTCGGCGCTCGTGATACGCGAGATGCCGTCATTCGCGATGCCGTTGTCGCCCAGTGTGATGTTGTTGTTCGTATCGTTGAACGAGAATACACGGTCGGTCGCTTGCAACAGATCGATGATCGGTTCAATGCCGATGTAATCGGCGAATTGGCCGTCCAGGCCGACTCGGCCATCATTGGCGTTGCGATACGTGTGCTCGATGTTGGTAAACGTGCCACCGGTCAGTTGCAGCGTGTCGTTGTCGTTCGGATTGTGGTCGTTGAACAACGTGCCACCGGGAAGCAACGGGCTGCCGTTCGTAAAATCGATTTCCAAAATGTCGTTTCCGCCTGTGCCGCCGATGAAGAGCGATTGAATCGTGTCGGTGTCGCGGCGGACGATGTCATTTAGTGACGAATCGCGCACAACAATGTCGCCGTTATCGATTGTCAGTGTCTTCGTACCGATCACCTCGGTCAGGTATGTTGCCAGCGGCCCAAGTGACGGCGTGTCGACCAAGACATCGAACCCGAACGAAAAGTCACCGCCGGCCGTGCCGTTGCCTGACGGGAACGTGCCGCCGAACTCGCCGTCAAGTTGATTGCCGCCGCTGTCCGTTAAACTCGCCGCCGGCGCGGTGAATCGATAGTGGTCGCTCGGCAACGGGTCCTGCGTGATGACGCTGACCGACTGGTTATCGATGGCAAAGGACAACCGAACGGGCGTGATCGTCACATCGTCGGCCGTGCCAAACGTGTTGTCCGAGCCATCACCGACGATCGTGAAATCCGCAGGCGACGCGGTGGCTCGATCAAGCGGTTTGCTGGCATCGACTTGGATCGTGTTGACCAGCGTTTGAATTTGCGATCCTACGGCAGGGCTCACGCCAACAACCGTTGGCGGTACGGCGCGGTACGTCAAGTTGACCGTCGCCGTGGCCGTGTTGCCTGACGAATCCGTTGCCCGCACGGCCAAAATCATTGGCTGGCCATCGGGCAAATTGTCGGGAAAGAGCAGATCCATGTCGAATGGGAAACTTGTGTCCGTAGCGATGACGTTGTCCTCTTGCGCCAATAACTCGACGCGCGCGATCTGCACGTTGTCACTGGCGGCGACGTTGACACCGATGCGTTCTGTTTCCGTGAACAGCGTCCCTCCGATCGCATTGGTGAAACTGACGGTCGGAGCAACAGTGTCCGCGGTTTGGCCTGGCTCAACAAAACGAATGATGTTCAATTCCCGGCCGCCACCAATGATTCCCAGCGGTCCGTCAATCGCTACAGCAGACTGCGAGCCGGCAAAGATCGAATCGGCGTTCACCAGATTGTCGGTGACCGTGGGATCCGAAACATCGAAATGAGCTGCGCGGATATCGGATTGCGTGACTACTTGCACGGCCAGCGCATTGCCGCTTCCATCAGAGGCTAACGCTGCGACGTCTTGTGGCGTCTGCGTTCCGACGATCACCATGTTCGCCGGATCGGAAATGTTAACGGTCACGAATCCAAGCGGTGCGCCGATGCCCGTTTCCACTCCCGCAACGTACAATGTTCCGTCGCCGCCGGATAACCGCGTCGGTCGCAACACAGCAGATCCGCGTCCATTGAGCGGGATCGAATCGAGTGCGGTGATCAGTCCCGAGGCATCCACGCCGTAACTATCGAGGGTCAACTGACCGGTGACGCCATGTTCCAACAGTACGTAAACCGTGTCGTTGGTGATGAACACATCACGCGCAAGACCTGTGCCAACCAACGAAAGGTTGTTTGTGAATTGCCCGGTCGATGCATTTCGCGTTTCGACGTTCCCAGCCGCAACGAAAACAACATGATTGGCCGTCAGAACAGTGCGCGAGTCATCCGCGTCCGGGCGATTCACTTGCAGGAGTTTTGCCGGCACGGTTGGGTCGGACACGTCGAACAGTTCGATGAACCCGCTTGCCTCGGCCACGGCAACACGATCGCCACGATAGAAGACGCGGTCGGCCGATCGAGCGGTCTGGATTTGACCAATTTCGTTTGGGCTGGACGGCGCTGAGATGTCAATCACGCGCAGGCCTTGCAAACCGTCGGCTATGTAAACGAGAGAATCGTTCGCAACCAAATCTTGCGGCGACGTCGCGTTACGAGCGATCACGCCCGTAACGGCCGCCGCTGTCGACGCGGGTTGCAAGCCGAGTTTCAACTGGTCGACTTCGTCGCGCGTCGGGGTTTGCAATACGATGTCCAAATCGTCAGGCAAGCCGTTACCGTCGAGGTCGGGCTCGCGTGACTTTTCAAGCACAGCGGGTGGCAGTTCGAATTCAAAATTGCCAGTTGTCAATTCGGGCACTTCGACATCGATCGTGCCGATCAGACCATTGATTGGCTCAGCGAGTGTCAAGGTGCCCTGCACGCCTGGGGTGAGTTGCGTTTTGATCTGGCCGATGCCCGACATGAACTGCGTCTCGCCGTTGAACGAATCAAACCTGGCATAGACGCGGTTGGTGACGTCCGGCGCGATGGTCTTCAACATCGACTCGATTACGCCGCGCGCGTTACCTAGGCGGCCAAGCAGTCCATTGAGGTGATCGAGACTTGATCTGAAGTGTGACTCGGCCACTTTCGCCTTGAGCAACATTTGTTGTCGAAATGGCTCGTCGATTGTCTGGTTATCCGGGAAAGAACCTATGGCGCGAAGCACCGCTGTCGATTCCGCCGCACCGAAAAGAAATTCGGACACCGCGCGGTCATACTCTCGAAGATTGACGCTGTTGATAGCATCGATGGCACGACCGAGCTGGGTTAGCAGAAGGTGGTTCTGGTCGCCCGGTGGATCGCCGATCGCTTCCGTCATACACATCATGCTCCTGCCCAGAGCCTTTAAATGATCTTCCATACTGGTGACGGCATTATAAAACGAAAACACAGTTCCCAATGCTCCGATGCGGGCACCCCAGATTTGTGCCGTCCTAGCCGATTGCAAGTCATTGAAGATTTCATTGAAGGCACTCATTTTCGCAAGGCCCGGCAACTCGGCCGCTTGCGCGGCACGACCGCTGTCACCGGCCAAATCAATTCCCCTGGCGATTTGAGAGGCCTCGCTCTCTGCCCCTTGACCAATCACCCCTAAGCTGGCTGCCCCCCAGTCCCGCGCCGCAGCCCCAAGATCCGCGCCTGTGGATGCATCATCCAGAACATTGCTAAGCTGTCCCCCCACTGCATTTACGAGCCCGGCAACGACACCACCCCACCCTGGAAAAAACTGTGTAAAGTCAGTCGTCAGCACCGCAGCATCGACAGCCACCCGTGCAGTGCAAAGGAGGACATGATACCAGTCTTTTCGCGCGACATATTGCGCGGCGCGAGCGACTAAAACTTTCGCCTTTCTCGTCCACACATGCCAGCCTGGGCGAAGAGCGCCTTGTCCCGGATCAGTCGTCAAGGTCTGACCATCTTCCGAAACCGTTCCGGTGGCGACCGGCACGAATTCGCCCGCCGCATGGTCAAAATCCCATAGCACGGTCTTTTCGCCAGGAGCCAGGTTGTCGACGTTCGGTCCGGTCAATGCAAGCGGGCTGGTGAAAACATCCGCGCCGCCTTGCGTCTGAATCGTGAGCACCATCGAGGGATTGAAACCGTCGGGAAGCGGCCCAGGCAACCGATCTACGGGAACGCTGTCGAGCAACATCTGTGTGCCGAGCGAACCGTCGCGGCGTTGAATCGAACCGGCCGGAACGGTCAGCGACCAACCGGGCAAATTTGGGTTTGTTACGACAGTTGGATTCTGGGCGTCGAGCGTGACAAAGCTCGACGTCTGCAACAACGGCAAGTAGACCGCATGAGCGAACGTCACGGTCTGTCCGGGAATCGCGTGGATGCCTTCGTCGACGTTCGGATAAAACGTTCCGGCTGCAGTGGGAATCGTCGTGCCCAGCACATCGATCAACAGGCGGCCACTCGGAACGTTGTCCAACTGGAACCGGCCATCGGTGT
>CAYFJO010000137.1:0-24208 GCA_964343305.1 uncultured Pirellulaceae bacterium
TTCGCAGGGCTCAAATTCTAAAGCGTTCCATTAACTGCGCCGGTCTCAATAGTTGTTCACGGGCGGCGGCATCTTCGCTGATACCTTTTTGAGCCAGTCGCTGAGTTTTTCGCGCAGGCGATCTGCCAGCTCCGGGTTGTTTGTCAGCACGTTGTTTTTCTCCATCGGATCGCTTTTGAGATTGAACAGCGCGTCCTTGATCGTCCCGTGACCTTTATAGAACTTCCAGTCGGCCTGGAGGATGGTGCTGCCCATGTAGTAGGTGACTTCCATGCGGTTATGCGGGAAGTGCCAGTAGAGTGCGTCGCGGTCCAGCTTGTTCGCGCCAAGGAACAGCGGTTTCAGGTCCAGCCCTTCCAACTGGGTGATCTCAGAGGTCGAACCGCCCGCCGCATGCACGAAGGTCGGAAAGAAATCCATGCTGGTAACGGGAACCTGACACTTCGTTCCACCTTCGATCACTCCCGGCCAACTGACCACCATCGGAACTCTGAGGCCGCCTTCCAGCAACGAGGCCTTTTTGTCCGCCAACCACTCAGTGCGTATGTGGCCGCCGTTATCTGAATAGAAGACGACCATGGTGTTGTCGAGTGTCCCGGTTGCTTTGAGTGTGTCCAGCACCTTCCCTACGGTGTTGTCCAGACTTTCGAGCATCGCCCGATAGTTGTTCCCACCATTCTTTTTCACAAGATCTCTTGGTGCCTTAATCGGCGTATGCACCGAGTAGGGCCACAGTGTCAGATGAAAGGGCTTGCCCTTGTTAGCCTGAATGAACGAGGCAGCTTCAGCGCCCAATCGATCAGTCAAATACTCGCCTTCCTTGCGGTTCGGAATGGTTCCATTTTTGAAGGGATCAAACCATGACTTGGGTTGTCCCAACGCACATCCGCCGATGTTACTGTCAAATCCGTAATGCTCCGGGTGGTAGTGGCGTTATGTGAGGCTTCCATTCGCTATTGCGAGACAACCGAGGTCACCAGTCTTGGTGAATCTGAGTCCGACTTCAAGTCACCACGCGACGTGCTAAAAGCGGTTAGGCCATTTGAGCTGTTCATTCCGAAACCGAAACGCAAAAAGATCCCAGTAGTTCAATTGCGGATGGAGTGCAACTGGGAAGTCGAGCACAATATGGAGTGGGCCATTCGGGAAGATAAAGTCTACTACGTGGGCTCAATCCGAGGTATCGATCCGTTTCGAATCAAAAAGGATCGCTGGAATTTCGCTTAATGCCGTTGTCGCAAACGGGCGAGAAAAAGCGAGCGTAGGTCACGCTGTGCGTGACGGATTGACGTTCGATCACGTAGGGCCCACCGAATTCTCCGAATCATTGTGCTTCTCAACCTCGACTGCGGCATGCAAAGCATGCCCCACGATTCTGAAAGCAAGGACGGTTTTCCTTTCCAACGCCAACGGCGTTCAACATCCTAGCCCAGGGCAGGGCGCAGCGCCGCCCTGGGTTAAAGAGCAAAACAAGACCCAAGCCCTGAAGGGGCGAAACAAAAAAGGTTTTCGTGTGTCGCCCCTTCAGGGCTTCGTCGCTCTGGACCATCAAGCACCCAGGGCGGCGCTCCGCTCTGCCCTGGGCTACGTTGAGGTTGCCCCGTTGGGGCGCCGCTGCGCGGAATGACGAATGATGAAACACCCAATGACGAAAAAAATCCGAAGCACGAAATCTTAAACAAATCCAAAACCCGAATGACCAAATCTCAAACTACCAGACGACGGTTGCAGACTCTGTTGTGGGGTGGTCTCCCGACCGCCTCACTTCGCCGACCGAAGGTCTCCTCTTGCTCGCTCGTGAGACCTTTGGTCGATCCAGTAGGCAGGTCAGGAGACCTACCCACAACGCAGTCATTGGGTGTTTCGTCATTCGTCATTTTTCCGTTGCGTGCGCAGACCGTATCAGGTAATCTCAATTGATGAGGGGCGTTCTTCCCTCTCAAATGGATCGATTTGGATAAAACGATGACGACAAAAGAAAAGGCAATCAGCGTAATTGAATCGTTGGATGACGACGTTTCGTTGGACGATGTGATCGACCGTCTGTATCTGCTGCGCAAGATCGAACTTGGCATTGCACAAGCCGACGAGGGCGACGTGATGGAGCACGACGAGTTCATGGCGGAACTCGAGGCCGAGGATGCCAAGTAAAATCTACTGGACACGCCAAGCGCGAGAGGATCTGCGCGCCATTCGCAACCACATTGCACGCGACGCCCCGGCCACCGCATCGGCCTACGTTCGCCGCCTAAGAGAATCTGTCGGCCGACTGCGCGATTTTCCATTCTCAGGTGAAGTCGTACCAGAAATCGGAAGAGAAAAAATCCGCGAGGTGATTCAGGGGAACTATCGCTTGATCTATCGCGTTTCCGAGTCTCGTGTTGATATTCTCACTGTCTTTCACGGCGCACGGATTCTGCGCGAGTCCGATCTCTAGATGACGCCAGCAAGCGTAGGTCACGCTGTGCGTGACGGATTGGTTTTCCATCACGCTGGACGCATCGAATTCTCGGAATCCTTGTGCTCTTCAACCTCGACTGCCCCGCGCAGAGCATGCCCTACGTTTGGCTGCTTTGGGTGGCGTGGCTGCCGCTGCGCGGAATGGCGAAACACCCAATGACGAATCAAATCCGAAGCACGAAATCCTAAACCAATCCAGAATCCGAATGACCAAATTTCAAAACAACCAGACGACGGGTTCGGACATTTGATTTTTGTCATTTGGATTTGTTTCGGATTTCGGATTTCAAATCTGTGTTTCTCCGACAATGGATGACGACCGGCTTTGATATCGCGGTCAGATGCAATAGAATAAACGATGCGATCAACTCGTGATCGAGATCCCGCTTCAATTCCTCTTTCAGATCGCGAAGGAAGTCGAAGAAAAGGGGAAAACGCCAGACTACACTCTTACCACCGGGCTTATTCAAACCGTGGGACGAGGCGCCGGTGCGGCTCCAACTGGTTGTGTTTGTTATGTTGCTGATTGCAACACGGGCCGTGTCGCGATGTATTTGTTATTATTCAATAGAGCGACGGCTAAAGCTAATAAACCTCAAGCTGATAAGTTGATCCTCATGGGTGTTTTACCAGCACGTCCAGAAGTGGAACAAGAATAATGAGGATCTCGTGCAGTCTAACGGGGAATCGATTCCCACGTCACTGTGTAAAACGTTGACCTCCACATCGAAAAAGAGTCTAGCGAACGCCACCAACTCGCCGACGAAGTGGATATCGACGCTTACTTTGCGAGGCTGTGTGCTCGTGGCAGCGTGGCACGTATGAAAACACCAATGGTCTGCTTCGACAGTTTTTCCCAAGCGAACGGATTTAATAGTTGTCGTCGTCGGCAACCAGCAGTGATAGCACAAGTTGCTTCAAAGTGAAATTGGATGATTCAGAGCCAACACAAAAACCGCATCACCTACTCACTCGTGTGCGTTACATTGGTGCTTGCATCCGCTGGCTGCTCGTACCATCGCGGATTGGGGGCGATCGAACACGAGATCCAATCTGACTTTTCACACATCCGGATTCGGCGAAATAACGATGTTCGCGCAATGACGTTCGTGCGTGACAGCGGCAAGGAAGTGACGGAAACGAAAATCGACCTAAAAAAGCCGCACGACCTGCTCGTCCCCTACACCCAGACGATGTTTGCAAGCTATTTGTTCCGGCCCAAGCAAGAGGATGTGTTGATTGTCGGTTTGGGCGGCGGTGCGATGGTGCATTTTCTGCAGCACTATGATCCAAGCGTCAACGTGGACGCAGTCGAGATTGACCCCGTGGTAGTACAAATCGCCGAAGAATATTTTGGCACACGTTCATCTGAAAGGACGCGCATCATCACCGAGGATGCCTTTCGATTTCTGCGCGAGACCGACCGTCTTTACGACGTGATTTACATGGACGCATTCTTGAAACCGTCGGATGACACCGATTCGACGGGCGTTGCAATGCGTCTAAAAACCATTGAGTTCTATCGAAATGTACAACGGCGTCTCAAACCGGATGGTTTAGTCGTGTTTAACCTGAATTCTCACCGCGGGCTAAGTGACGACATCGAAACGATTCGCCGTGCTTTCGCCAATACGTACGTTTTTTCCGTCCCCGGTGCTGGCAACACGGTCGTTGTCAGTTCAACCAGCCGCGAACAACTTCAGCCAGATTCACTGGCATCAGTCGCGAAGGATCTCGACGGCCGATTTGCCGCCAATTTTTCCTTTCAGTCGACGCTAGGCAACTTGACGCGATAACATTCCTAGCGCGGGCAATGCCCGCAACCGAAAAGTCGTTTAACGCCGAGCCGGCAGGCGACGGCGACTTCTCGTCGCGGATAGCCGTCGCCTGCCGGCTCGGCGTTAAACAAACATGCGCGCATGTTACGGAGTCAGACTCTATTTACCCAAGTCGCAACGACCAGGCTATCGAACTCTAACGAAGTCTCGACAAGCATCTTCAACCCTGGGCGCACGCGGATCGCCAAGAGTGATGCGCACCGGCTCCTCGATCAGATTCAGCCCGCGAGCGTGATACGCATCAAACTCCGCCGTCATTCTCTTGACCACTTCCGGGAACCCACTGTAATCAACGTCGAGTGGTTAAACTATACTCGTTGGCTCAGGATTGACGGAAACTCATACACCTTGATCGGAGGTAATTATGCGCTACGAATTGATCACGGTTTTTGTCACGCTCACTGCGGCTGCGGGCGTCGATGCCTCGGATTTGAAACCGGATAAGATCGACGGAGCGAAACCCCTCAACGTCGTGTTTATCCTGTCGGACGACCATCGTTATGACGTGATGAGTTTTCTAGGACATCCTTGGGTGGAAACTCCAGCCATGGATGCAATGGCACGCGACGGCGTTTACTTCAAAAACGCGATGGTCACCACGTCGCTTTGCTCGCCCAGCCGAGCGTCGATTTTGACCGGACAATACATGCACAATCATGGCGTGGTCGACAACAACGTGTTAACGAAGCCCGGCACGATCTTCTTTTCGCAATACCTGCAGGCGGCTGGTTATCAGACTGGCTACTTCGGCAAATGGCACATGGGCGGCCATTCCGACGAGCCCCGGCCGGGCTTCGACCGTTGGGTATCGTTTCGCGGTCAGGGGCATTACTATCCGCCGAAACATTTGAAGCGCTGGTCGTTGAACATCGACGGCAAACGTGTTCCGCAAAAGGGCTACATCACCGACGAAATCACCGACTATGCGATCGAATGGTTGAACTCGCGCGTGAAAGGCAGCGGCAAGCCGTTTTGCGTGTACCTGTCACACAAAGGTGTCCACGGCATGTTTCATCCGGCCGAGCGGCATGCGGGCCGTTACCAGGACAAGAAGCTCCCGGTCCCCAAGACGATGGCCAACACGCCGGAAAACTACAAGGACAAACCGCGCTGGCTTAAGGACCAACGCAACAGTTGGCACGGCGTCGATTTTGCGTATCACCAGGACACGAATATTGAGGAGCATTATCGGTTGTACTGCGAATCGTTGTTGAGTGTTGACGAGTCGATCGGCCGAGTGCGAAAGTGGCTCGAAAACAACAGCCTGGCTGACAACACACTCGTCATGTACATGGGCGACAACGGTTTTCAATGGGGCGAACATGGATTAATCGACAAACGCACGGCCTATGAAGCATCGATTCGCGTGCCGTTATTGGGCGTCTGTCCGAAACTTTGGAAAGCTGGCACAACGCTCGATCAAGTCGTCGCCAACATCGATATCGCACCAACAATCCTCGAAGCCGCCGGCATCAAAACGCCGGATCACATGGACGGACGCAGCTACCTGCAATTAGCCGCCGGCAACCTAAAGCCATCCGAATGGAGACAAAACGCGTTGTACGAATACTACTGGGAATACAACTATCCGCACACGCCGACCACGCTGGCGCTGCGGACACAGCGGTACAAGTTCATCCAATACCACGGCATCTGGGACATCGACGAGTTGTACGACATGGAGAACGACCCGCACGAGGAGCGCAATCTGATCTTCAGCAAAGATCACCAGGAAACGATCACCAAAATGCGGACTGACTTGCACCAGATCCTGGTCGAATCAAACGCCAACCGTGTGCCGTTCAGCCATAAGCGCGGTATGGGATCCAATCTACGCCTACGAAGCGGATCCAAACCCGCAGGCTTTCCGCCGCCGCTGATGCGAAACAAGGACCGTCACGAGTAGAGAACCCATCCCACCCGCCGCTTGAGCCACTTTGTTGTGAACTAGCGGCGGACAAAATCGTTGCCGCGTGCAAAGCCAACAGAACCGTCATGGCGATGGCACATCAATGGCGAACGGCCGCGCCTGTCGCACAGACGATTCACAATGTGCGGGCCGGCAAGTACGGAAAGTTACTACGCATGCGGGCTCGTCTCAAAGATGACCGGCGCGGCGGTGGCGAGGAGTTGCTGGTTCACTGTCGAGGTTCCAGACACTGGTCAATTGCCGCCAGCGTTTCACCGATCGACGCGTGAATCACGCAGTCGGCAAAATCGTCCTGCGGTGTTTCATCCCGGTTGATGATCACGAGTTTCGCACCGTTTTGTTTCGCCAGTCGCGGCAAACTGGCGGCAGGCTCGACGACCAGAGAAGAACCTATCGCGAAGTAAACATCGGCCGATGAACTTAACTGCACGGCTTCATCCAAAACATCTTCCGGCAGTTGCTGTCCAAATGAAACGGTCGCATGTTTCAGCAGACCACCGCACTGTGGACAGGGCGGTACTTGATCGTCCGACAGAAACTGCTCGACCATTTCGCCGGCGTCGAACCGCGCGTCACAGCCAAAGCACATGATCTGCCGCGCTGTGCCATGCAACTCCAACACCTTGTTGCTGCCGGCGACCTGATGCAGTCCATCGATGTTCTGGGTGATGACGGCTCGCAGCCGCCCCGCGCCTTCCCATTTCGCGAGCACTTGATGTCCGGCGTTTGGCTGGCTGTTCTTAAAGTCGCTGTGCGACACCGATTTCTGCCGCCAATACTCATAGCGAGCGTCGGCACTTGCCATGAATTCGTCGAAATACACCGGCTGTGAATTCGCCCAGACACCACCGGGCGAACGAAAATCGGGAATGCCGCTTTCGGTGCTAATCCCCGCGCCGGTAAATGCGACCGCGCTCTTCGCATCCCTCAGCCAACTTGCAGTTGTTTGATGTTCCGACATGGCATCTATAGTATCGACACGGCAACGCGAAACTGTCCACCGTGCAATCGTGACGTCGTAAACGCTTTGCTCGCCGTCCAGCAACAACATTTCGCCTTTCGGCGTGCACCGCAACTGCTGCTCCGAACTGAAATATCGGTGCGAGGATTGATTCCCGCCTCGCGCTCGGTTATCGTAGCCACGAACGGCTTCCCTCCCTCACTTCTCCCTACCTAAAAGGAACGCTTTCCATGAGATCCTCCCGCTGGTTGTCTCTCGTCCTGTTGCTGCTCGTCTCTCTGCCCACAGTGGCAGAGGTCAAACTGCCCGCTATCATCGGCGATAATATGGTCTTACAACGTGATCAACCGTTGCCGATTTGGGGCTGGGACAATCCAGATCAGGAAGTTTCGGTCAAACTTGGCGATGCCAGTGCGACGGCCAAAGCGGACAGCGACGGCAAGTGGACGGTGAAACTGCCCGCGATGAAAGCAGGCGGCCCGCACACGTTGACCGTCGATGGCAGCAACAGCGTCAAAGTGGCCAACGTTCTGGTCGGCGAAGTCTGGCTGTGCAGCGGCCAGTCAAATATGGAGTGGCCTGTGACTCGCGCGAACAATCCGCAAGAGGAAATCGCGGCGGCCAAGCACCCGAACATTCGTCACATCAAAATCAGGCACGTTCCCGCCGACAAACCTCAAACTGAAGTGCCTTCTGACGGTTGGAAAGTTTGTTCGCCGGAAACGGTCGGCAGCTTCACGGCGGTCGGATACTTCTTTGGCCGACATCTGCAACAGGAACTCGACGTGCCAATCGGATTGATTGGCTCGAACTGGGGCGGCACTCGAATCGAACCGTGGACTCCGCCCGTCGGATTTAAATCGGTCAAAGGATTGGAGAAGCTCGCAGACACAGAAAAGTATCCAGAGAAACGCCCCAATAACACGATCAATCATCAGTCGGCTCAAGCTCTCTACAACGGAATGATCAATCCACTCGTGCCTTACGGAATCCAAGGCGCGATCTGGTATCAAGGCGAGTCGAACAACGGCGAAGGAATGCTGTATCACGAGAAGAAAAAGGCGTTGGTCGCCGGTTGGCGTTCGCTGTGGTCCAACGACGAGATGCCGTTTTACTACGTGCAACTCGCACCGTTTCGGTACCGAAATCGGGAGCCCCAACTCCTCGCGGGAATCTGGGAAGCACAATTGGCGTCACTATCCATCCCGAACACCGGCATGGCCGTCACGGTCGACATCGGCAATACAGGCGACATCCACCCCAAAAACAAGCAAGACGTTGGAAAACGACTCGCACTGTGGGCGCTCGCCAAAAACTATGGCAAGGACGACCTTGTTTATTCGGGGCCGCTTTATAAGTCTCACAAAGTCGAAGGTAACACAATTCGAGTCAGTTTCGACCATGTAGGCGGCGGACTCGTTTCGCGCGACGGCAAAGAATTGAGCTGGTTTGAAATCGCCAGCGAAGATGGCAAATTCGTTGAAGCCACGGCCAAGATCGACGGCAACACGGTCGTCGTCAGCGGCGTCGACAAACCCACCGCTGCAAGGCTTGGTTGGAGTGACACAGCGGAGCCAAACCTGTCGAACAAAGATGGTTTGCCCGCGTCACCGTTCCGCACGAAATAGTAAAAGTTACAAAACTGACTCGTAACCAAAGTCGCCAAGACTTCGGACCGGAATTCTCGCGAGTTCCGCTACCAAAGCGACAAATTGCCGCGCCGTTTCTATCGGCGCGGCAATGTCTTGCGCTGATTCGAAAAGACGTAAACCGCTCTCGACGGTTCACGCCGTTCCAGATACACTCCCGCCCCGCAGTTGAGACCCGCCGATCAGATTTGCCTAACACTTCTCCTCGTTTAACGGCAAGCCGATAAACAAGTTACTCTTCGCTTTTCCACCAACTTCCACGGCAGTGTTTTTCTATGGACGAGTTACTCCACGCGCAATCGTTGCGCGCCGGCTTCGACAGCTTTGGCCCCACGCGATTCGGCATCACCCAGCCGGTAATGAGTACGCTCGATGCAAGCGGTGCTCGTGGCGAGTTGCGTCGCGAAATCCGCAACCAATGCCCCGAAGCACCCGGCGTCTATGGGTTGATTGATCGCCGTGGCACATTGATTTACGTTGGCAAGTCAGACCAACTTCGCCAACGCATCCTCACGTATTTCTATGACACCAGCAAAGTCAATAAACAGCGCCAAATCGCTGCGCTGTGCCAACAACTTGTTTGGGAACCGAGTGGTCACCAGTTGCTGGCAACACTCCGCGAGTTGGAACTCATACGCCGTTGGCGACCGAAGATGAACGTGCACGGTCAACCTGGCCGAACACGCTGTGGCTATGTGTTTTTGACTCCGGTCGAAGCCGCGCATTTTCGCGTTGAAAAACTACCACTGCGCGACAGTCGAACGGTTTGGGGGCCCGTACCACTCAACTATCGAACACGCTCGGCCGTCTCGCGACTGAACAACTATTTTCGTCTCCGTGACTGTCCACAAAGAACGCCGATGCGGTTCGCCGATCAAGGCCGGTTGTTTGGCGAAACCTGGCCGGCCGAGTGCACTCGCGGCGAGCTGGATACATGCCTCGCCCCTTGTACGGGGCGATGCACAAAGTTTGATTACGCCCAGGAAGTCCAAGCCGCCAGCGACATGCTCAACGGCACTGACGCCTCGCCGCTGAACGAACTAACGAACGCCATCGACATCGCGACGAACGAGCATCATGTTGATGAATTGATTGCACTGGGAGAAACCTGGGACGAGCTACTTTATCTGTGCGAGCAGACGCAATTTGCCCGCGAAGTTGCCAACAACTATCGATTCGTCTTGCCAATGCAAGGCAACTGGGTACTTGTCGACCATGCAAACGTGGCCGCCATCGTTGACGAACCGACAACGTCGGGCTCAGCACAAACTTGCTTGCACGTCTTACATGAAACCTACACAAGCGAACGCATCACTGAGTTGGAAGATCTCGAGTTAATGCGTCTGTTTGTTTCCTGGTGCCACCGGCATCCCGATGAGTTGCAGCAAACTCTCCGACCGGCCGAGGCGATCGAGCACTGCCGCCGCCTGTCCAACAGCCGCAGCGCAGCCTAGCTCGCCAAGACTTTTTTCTTGACAACCAGACCGACCGCCCACAGAGGGAGTGTCGATAGCCAGCAACGGCAATCTTCATTACAATCGTCAGGCATGTCCCACAACACAAGATACTTGTCCGTGTTCTTTCTCTTCCTGACCGCTCTCCGCGCGATCGATGCGGAAGAAGTCGTGCTGGTCCAATACAAACGGCCCGTTCAGCTTGGCGTCATTGAGGACGAATCGATCGACGAAAGCAGTGGCTTGGCGCGATCGCACACCCGGCCGGGCGCGTTTTGGACACATAACGATTCGGGTGACCGGCCGCGGTTGTTTCTGATCGATGGCAAAGGCCGCACACTGGCGACGTTTCGTGTTCGCGGTGCCAAGGCCACGGATTGGGAAGACATGTGCTCGTATCAAATCGATGGTTCAAGCTACCTCGCCGTAGGTGATATTGGCGACAATGCCCGAAAGCGATCGAGCGTGCAAATCTATCTGATCAAGGAACCCCGGTTCAATGGCGATGCTCCCGCCGATGGCGAATTGAACGTGGTCCGCACCATCACATGCAAATATGAAACGGGACCCACCGACTGCGAATCGATCGCGTTTGATCCACATGAAAGGACAATCTTGTTGATGAGCAAACGGCTTGGTTTAAGGTCGGCGGTGTTTGAAGTGCCGCTTGCCGACGAATCGGAGAAAGTGACCGCCCGGGTGATCGCAACGGTTGGTGTCCCTGCTCCGACCTCAATGGACATCTCCGTTGATGGCCGTCGAGCGATTGTGCTGACTTACGGCAACGGCTTCGAATTCACCCGGCGGGCAACCGAGTCATGGTCCGATGCGTTCGAACGAGCGCCGCGCGGGATCACGATGCCGACACGACGACAAGGCGAGGCAATATGCTATGGCGCGGACGATCGATCGCTGTACTTAACCAGCGAAAAAACATCGCAACCATTCTGGAAAATTCCATCTGTTACGACCGCCGATCCGAGCGGGAGCCCGTAGATGGATTGGCTGCGCAGCCACAGTTGGCAGGTCACGTTCCTGGTCGGCTATTTGTTTTTGCTCGCTTATCATGCCTGGCACGGGAGCCGAAAGTCCAAGTCGCTCGATGATTTTCTCGTCGGTGGACGCGGGATTGGGGGCATTGTCATCGCGCTGTCGTACTACGCGACGTTTGTCAGTTCCGTGACGTTCGTTGGTCATTCGGGAAAAAGCTACACGCGCGGGCCCGCTTGGTGGTTAACGTGCGTGGTTGTTTTCACCGTGATGGTGTTTCTCGCCTGGTTCGTGGTCGCGCCGCCGTTTGTCAAAGCGTCGCGAAAGGTTGGAGCTTTGACGATCCCCGACTTTCTCGGCCACCGTTACAAGTCGAAATGGATACGGCGACTATCCGCGATCGTAATCGTTGCCGCTTCGGTCGTTTACATGGCGGCGGTCTACGACGGCGCGGCACGGCTATCCGAATCGTTGTTCGACGCCAGCCCGTCAGTGGTGATGATCGCCATTTTTTTGATCGTCACGACCTACACACTAAGCGGTGGATTTCATTCGGTCGTCGCGACGGATGCGGTGCAAGGGTTGATCTTGTTTGGCGGCGCGATCGTGCTGCCCGCGGCCATGATTTTCCAAAAAGGTGGCATCGGACCTTTGCTGACATCCGTCCGCGAAGCAAACCCCGACGCACTCAATTGGACCGGCGACGTTCCGCTGGCAACGATGATCGGCTTGGCGCTTGGCGTCGGTTTGAAGATCGTCGTCGAACCACGGCAACTCTCGCGGTTCTACGGCCTTTCATCCGACGAGCAACTACGCCACGGCCGCTGGATCGCCCCCGCGATGTTGTTCCTGACTTTCGCCTGTATGCTGCCCGTCGGCTTCCTCGCACACGCTTATGTTCCCGCCGCCGATGTGATGGAAAGCGGTAAAGTGCAATCCGATCTTGTCGTCCCGCATTTGTTGAGTCCAAACGTCAACGTGTTAGGCACGGTCCTCGGCGCATTCTTCATGACAGCACTCGCGGCCGCCGCCATGTCATCGCTCGACTCGGTGTTACTCGTCGCGGCGTCCAGCGTCGACCACGACTTGATCTCCCCCAACCGCGACCCGCGCGCTGCGATGCAATGGACGCGCCTGTGGATCCTCATTCTATCCGCGACCGCCGCCACCCTGGCATTGATCCGCGCCCAAGGAATCGTCGAACTGAGTTCCTTTTCCGGTTCGCTCTACGCCGCCTGTTTCCTGCCCTCGCTGGTCGTCGGACTGTTCTGGAAACGAGCAACGCGCATCGGTGCGTTAACCAGTTTGATCGTCGGATTCACAGTCACAACCGCATGGTTCTTTGCCAAGAAGAGTGCCTCTTTCGAATCGATCTCGTGGATTCACGAAGTGTACGTCGGCATGACCATTTCACTCGCCTGCTACGTGGTGGTTTCACAGACGATCCAAGAGAGGCAATCCGAGACAAGAGGTCAGTGAGGAAGTCTTCATTGATCTTGTCGACCCTAGTTGGACAGCGCCACTTTTCATTAGCCGTTTGGGCGTTAGCCCCGGTTTTTTTACGGAATAACGCGAGAACCGGGGCTAACGCCCAAACGGCTAATTTGCATGGCAAATCACGGTGTAGTTGGATGAAGAGTGGGGCGGTCTTCCGACCGTCCGGCCTCGCCGACTGAAGGCCTCCAGCAGCATTGACTACTGAGACGATCGGTCCACAACGTGAGCGGGTCTGGAGACTGTCATCCACGGCGATGAACAGCGATTCCATGAACTGCTGATCGAAGCATTCCGACACCGCGACCATTAGCGGGCCCGCGAACTGATGAGCGAACAAATCCAACGCGGCCGCAAGCAGGTCGCCAACCACCTGCGACGCAACTCAAAGCAGTAGCGCAGTGCCGAAACACGAATAGCGAGTGTTGCCGCTTCAGTCGGCGCTCGTTACGATAGCGAATAAGAAAATCAGGTGCTGTGGCCGAAATCGTAAGACTTCGGAGCAACCTAAACTTTTGCGAGTTCAACTACCTGGTCGAGGTTGAACAATGACAAAGCTACTAGTCGTTGACGACTCACCGTTCGATAGGCAGATGGCCGGCGGATTTGTCAAGGAACAGGGTCTCACTGCGGTTTATGCCGAAAACGGTCGCGAGGCACTAACGGCGATTGAGTGTGAACAACCGGACGCCGTACTCACCGACTTGCAGATGCCAGAGATGGACGGGTTGGAGCTGGTAGGCGAGATAAGACAGCGGTATAGCACCGTTCCTGTGATCTTGATGACCGCTCACGGCAGCGAGGAAATTGCGGTAAAGGCACTTCGAAGAGGCGCCGCCAGTTATGTGCCGAAGAAAAGTCTCAAACAAGATTTGGGCGAGGCGCTGCGCGTCGTCTTAGCGACGATCGAGGCATCCCGCGAACGTGAGCAAGTTGTTAACTTTCTGCAGTGCAGTGAATCGTATTTCGTAATTGGCTACGAACCATACGGCCCACGAGCACTGATCAGCTACCTGCAGGACGGGCTGGATCAGCTAAACTTTTGCGATGACATGACGCAAGTCAGCACGGCGCTGGTCGAGTCACTAACCAACGCGGTGGACCATGGTAACCTGGAACTTGATTCAGCGATGCGTGCGTCGGGAGACAACTCCTATCGTGAACTAGGTGACGAGCGTGCCAGAATCCAGCCGTATTGTGGCCGCCGAGTTCATGTCACCACTAAGTTGACCCGTGACACCGCCAAATTCATCGTCCGCGACGAAGGGCCCGGATTCGACGTATCGAGCCTGCCCGATCCGACTGATCCTGAAAATCTCCTGAAGCCGAGCGGCCGGGGCGTCATGCTGATCCGGACCTTCATGGACGAAGTCTCGTACAACGAAACAGGAAACGAGATCACGATGATAAAACGCCGACGTCGCTAAAACGAGGCAGCCTCGGCCCACAAAGGAATGTAGCCGAGGTCGCCAAGTCTTCGGGGCTCTTTGCAACTTCTCCCGAAGTCTTGGCGACTTCGGCTACTCAGATACTCGCCGTTCTTTTGTACCTCGGGTGCTAATCATTCCTATTGTGACGAATCTATGGATTCCGATCGCGTGACAACTGGTTTCTTCGAAAGCTCTGGTTTTGACGGGTTAACGTCGCGTAGCGCAATAGTCGCTACAAGTCGTCTTTAGGATTGAGCACTCTATTTTCCGCTACGTTACAGTCGATGCGGATTGTAAGGTATTTCCCCTAATTGTGTGGCGGGAGCTCAAGAGGCGAATGGGTCGCCCAAAAGAGATTCAAGGAAGAATGCATGATTGTCGAGTCGCTTCGAAAATCCGAGCGTGAAACGCTTTTTCTATTGCGTCACCCGAGCTTGGTCGTCATCTATTTGTTGCTGCTGTCGAATGTTGTTCGTGCAGACCAACCAACGGTCAGTCACCACTACTCATATTTCGAGAGCTCAGCACAATCGCAGCCGGTTGTTTTCTACACACAGCCAGCGAACCAGGACGACGTACAGCCGCTTCCCGACCTTCCTTCGCTTGAAGAATTCTCGCAGCAACCCTTCCTTGTTCCAGCATTCGAGCAAACCGTTACGGCTGTCACTCGACAAGAAAGCACCATCGGGCGTTCGCCGGCTGCCGTCTTCGTTGTCACCCAGGAGATGATACGCCGCAGTGGTGCGACCAGCATTCCCGAAGCTCTTCGCATGGTGCCAGGACTTCAAGTTGCACGAGTTGACTCCAACAAGTGGGCAATCTCGGCGCGGGGATTCAACAATCGCTTTGCGAACAAATTGCTGGTGATGATCGATGGCCGCAGTGTGTACACACCGCTGTTCTCCGGTGTCTACTGGGGAGTGCAGGATTTGGTGCTTCAGGATATCGAGCGAATTGAAGTGATCCGCGGCCCTGGTGCGACTGCATGGGGTGCGAATGCTGTTAACGGCGTGATCAATATCATTACCAAAAGCGCCCGAGACACTCAGGGAGTCCTGGTGGCGTCGGGCGGTGGCGATCAGGACGAGTCGATTAACGCGGTTCGTATTGGCGGGGCGATTGGTGAAAACTTTAGCTACCGAGTCTACGGAAAACACTTCGAGCGCGACAGAAGCTTCAATGCCGCCGGTACCCACGACGATTGGCGAATGGGACGGTGGGGATTTCGAACGGACTGGAATCCAACTGGGTGTGACTGTGACACAATTACCTTTCAAGGCGAGTGTTTCGAGGGACGTCTTGGAAACAGCATAACGAATGTGATTCCCGTTGCCCCGTTTACGGAATTCGTCATTGACGATATCGACCATGCGGGCGGCAATATGCTGGGGCGCTGGACCCATCGATTTAGCGACGAGTCGTTTTCCGCGTTGCAAGTTTATGTTGACCGCACCAATCGACGGGATCTGCAGGTCGACCAGGTGACTGACATTTTGGACGTCGATTTCCAACATCGTTTTGTGCCGGCATGCTGGCACGCCGTGACCTGGGGCGTCCGATACCGTCAAGTGAGTGACACCGTGGGAACGACCAACGCCTTTACTTTTAGCGTGAATCCTACGAAGCGGCATACCGAACTCGTGAGCGGTTGGATTCAAGATGAGATGACACTATTGGAAGATGAACTCATACTCACGGTCGGTTCTAAATTCGAACACAACGACTTTACGGGATTTGAAATGCAACCGACCGCTCGTTTGCTTTGGGCGCCGGATGAACGCCGCGTGATTTGGGGATCGGTGTCTCGTGCGGTCCGAACTCCATCACGTATCGAAGACGATATCATGTTTCGTGCCCTTGCGGCTCCGCCGTCAACTTTCAGTCTTATCCAAGGAAATCCATTCGTTGAGTCGGAAGACCTGACGGCCTTTGAACTGGGTTATCGTGCCCAGCCGAACGATTCATTTTCCTGGGACATGGCGGTCTTCTACAACGATTACGAAGACTTGATCAGTTTTCGCGCTAATGGACCGCCGATCGTCGTTCCGCCAATCGTCGATATCCCGTTGTTGAACGACAACATTGCAGACGCCGAAGTGTACGGTGTCGAGGTCAGTACGCAGATGGACGTTACTGAGTATTGGCGTCTGATGGGGTGGTACTCGTTCCTACAGATTCAATCTCACAATTCAGCCAATGAAGCGCGAGAGGAAGGCCGAAGCCCGCACAACCAAGCCTACTTAATGTCATCGTGGGATCTACGGCACAATCTCGAGTTTGACATGATGGTTCGTTACGTTGACAACTTGCCAAACGTCAATGCCAGAAGCTATATGTCAATGGACATCAGGCTAGGTTGGATTCCTAATGATGCGTGGGAATTTTCCGTCGTTGGCCAAAATATTCTGGAAGAGCATCATGCGGAATTCGCACCAGCGCTGGTCCAAACGACGGCCACCGAGATAAATCGAGGGATCTACGCCCAAGCAGTCTGGCGACGGTAACAACCGCTGCGATTCTGTTGCTGCTGCGATTCCGTTGCTTATGTCTACAATCCGCCAAATTGTGAAACCACACTTGGCCGCGAAAGAAGCTTGTTACCTGTCCGCAGTGAATTTACACTGCATGTATCGCGTTTTTGCCCTTTTTCAGTTGCCGCGTGCCCTCGAATGATATCCTCATTCCACCGCACGAAAGAATCGCGAGGCGCAAGAATGCCGCAAGTCCTTTGTAGACGCCGCATGAAACTTAGACGTCAGATTCTGAACATTGTAGTCCTTCTTGGGTTGCTTGGAACGCAAATACTTGGCGTTCGGCCATCCAGTGCGCAACAACCAGCGCCCGTGGTAAACGTCGAGTACCAGATCAAGGCGGGATATTTCGTCTACTTCGGCACTTTGATTGCCTGGCCCGAGGAACCATTCGACGGCGCCAACAAGGAATTCACGATCGGGGTGCTGGGCAAGAATCCTTTCGCTCGACATATTCGCGCGACGCAAAACGGACATCGGATCGCCGCTGGTAGAATCACCGCCGATAAGATCCAGAACAAAAAGATCACCGTTCGCCATTTCAAATCGGTAGCCGAGTTCGAAAGAGACTATAAGCCGTGCCATATACTGTTTGTCTCTCGATTGGCTGAGGACGGTGTGCGAGGGGAAACCGCAGAACATCGCCTGCTTGCAGCTTTGAAAAGCACCGAAGAACATCCCGTCCTTCTGGTTACCGAGGCCCAACGTCAAGCGGACTCTCGAGGGCTCGCAGAGAAAGGAGCGGTTATCAGCTACTGGAGTGATCCCCAAAACAACAAGGTCAAGATGTTTATCAATCGAGACGCTGAGAAACGCGAAGGCCTAAAGATCAGCTCTCGATTGATCGGGCTCCGCGGCGTTGTGACACCGATGGGTGGTTGACCAGGAAATAGCTTTCGCATCGACTGTAGCCGACGTCACAAGCTGTAGCCGAAGTCGCAAGACTTCGGGCTTGTCAATGTTGCCCGAAGTCTTGCGACTCCGGCTACGGCAATAATTGGCCGATACTTAACGACAATGAAGATGCCGCTCATCAATTCATCGATTCGAACGAAGATAACCGTTCTGTTGATAATTGTCGTGAGCATTGCGCTGGCGTTTTCAACGATCGCAGCGCTGGTCAATCATTATCAATCGGCCAAACTGGCGATGATCCACGAGGTCTCAGCCGTGGCTGACGTCTTGGGCGACAACAGCAAGACGGCTTTGCAATTCGGCGATGAAATGACGGCCAACGAAACCCTGTCGTCGCTTCGCCACGAACCCATCGTCGTGTTTGCTCGCACATTTGACAGCGAGAATAATCACGTTGCCACCTACGAAGCACCACAATCAAAACCTTCAGAAGTACCGACACGGCCAAACGCAGATGAAGTGTTCATCAAGGACGGGTACGTACATGTATTCAAGAAAATCGGCGATGAGGACGAATTCCTCGGCACGATTTATCTGCGGGCGAGCATGGACGAATTGTACACTTCGCTCCGCCGCCAGATACTGATCGCGGTATTGATTCTTCTGGGATGTGTGGGCATAGCTTTGGTCCTCGGAAATGCGCTTCAACGCGTGATTTCAAACCCCATCTTGAGCCTTGCTGAGGCCACCGAGAAGGTCTCACATGGCGGCGAATACGCGATACGAGTTGAGAAGCAAACGAACGACGAGTTAGGCGTCCTTTGCGATGGCTTCAACTCGATGTTAGACCAGATTCAACAGCGCGATGAACAGTTAGAGGAGCACCGCGCTCATCTTGAAGAGCAGGTGCGCGAAAGAACAAGAAGTCTAGAAGCAAGAACGGCAGAATTGGTGGAAACGGCCGACAATTTGCGCGTCGCCAAAGAGGCGGCAGTTGATGCCAATCGAGCGAAAAGCGAATTTTTGGCAAACATGAGCCACGAAATCCGGACGCCGATGAACGGTATCATCGGCATGACAGAACTGTTATTCAATACGCAGCCTACCAGTGTGCAATTGGAGTACCTGAGGATGGTCAGACAATCAGCGGACGCGTTGCTGGTGCTGCTCAACGACATCCTAGACTTTTCCAAAATTGAGGCGGGCAAGCTGGAACTTGAGAAAACCGGTTTCAGTCTCCGCGACTGTGTTGGGCAGACGGCCCAAACATTGGCCATTCGCGCTTCTGAAAAAAAACTGGAATTGCTTTGTCGGTTCGATCCCAAAATACCAGATTATTTGAGTGGCGACCCGACCAGGCTGCGCCAAATTGTTGTGAACCTTGTCGGAAACGCGATCAAGTTTACCGACGACGGCGAGGTTGTAGTTGAGGTTGTTCAGGACTCCATTTCTGTCGATGAGATTTGCTTACACTTTAGTGTGCGCGATACGGGGATTGGCATACCGTCCGAAAAACTAACGCACATTTTTGAGGTTTTCAGCCAAGTCGACACGTCGACGACTCGACGGTTTGGCGGGACGGGGCTTGGTCTAGCCATCTCTTCACAATTGGTTGAGTTGATGAACGGCCGGATCTGGGTTGAAAGCGAGTTGGGTGAGGGAACGACTTTTCATTTCACCGCGAAGTTTGGCATCGAAGCCGAGTCTCCCAAAACGGAGCCAGCCGAGTTGTCAACTCTGCGCGACATGCGAGTCTTGGTCGTCGACGATAACGCAACCAATCGACACATCTTGCAGGAGCTTCTCAAGAGTTGGAGATTGCAGCCAACCCTGGCGGCAAGCGGCCAAGCTGCCCTGGCTGAAATGCACGAGGCCTCGGCTAATGGCGAGCCATACCGTCTCGTCCTGCTCGACTGTATGATGCCCGAAATGGACGGTTTTTCCTTTGCCGAAAATGTGCGAAGTGACATGGAGTTGGACGACTGTATCATGATTATGATTTCGTCGGCGGCGTCTGCGGGCCACGGCGACCGCTGCCGTGAGCTGGGAATCGCACGTTACATGACCAAACCTGTCGTGCAATCGGAATTGTTGAATACGATCTTACAAGCCGCCGGGGCGTCTGTTGTTGATGAAATCCTTTCCGGCGCTAGGGCCGAGGTTGCGACGAATGAACAACCTGGACTGAACATCCTACTAACG
Organism: uncultured Pirellulaceae bacterium; assembly: GCA_964343305.1. Classification (GTDB taxonomy): domain Bacteria; phylum Planctomycetota; class Planctomycetia; order Pirellulales; family Pirellulaceae; genus CAYFJO01. The sequence continues at coordinate 19,795 of CAYFJO010000137.1, forward strand.
GAAGACGGCCCAGTGAATCAACAGGTCGCGATCGGCTTGCTCCAATTACACGGACACAACATCGTCGTGGCCAACAATGGACGAGAAGCCATCGACGCGATTGAAGAGCAGGAATTCGATATTGTCCTGATGGATGTACAAATGCCAGAGATGGATGGCTGCGAAGCAACGATGATGATCCGCGAAAAAGAAACCGAATCTGGACTACATATCCCAATCATTGCAATGACCGCAGGTGCCCTGAAGAAAGATCGCGACCGCTGTTTCGAAGCAGGCATGGACGGCTACATCTCGAAACCGATTGACCCCAAGCAGTTATATGCGACGCTTGAGCAGTTCGCTCCGAAGGATCCAACGTCTAGGTTGAGCAACTCAGAACTCTTGAACGCGGAGGGCACGAAGCGTCGAACAATTGACGTCACTGACAGCACCGCGTGCGACACGAGCGAGATTCTCGATTGGAATGAGGCTAGCAATCGAATTGCGGGTGGCGACGGGGGCGTGAAGGAGATGGCACAACTGCTTGTAAACCTATGCCCGGAAATGATGCATGAGATACGAGAGGCCATCGCATCTAAAGATGCCAAACGAGTCCAGCGAGGTGCACATACGTTGAAGGGCTCGGTTTCCGTATTTGGGGCAAAACCCGTAGTTGTCGTCGCAGCGCGCCTGGAAGAGCTAGGGCAAGAAGACGCCTTAGCCGGAGCAAGCGATGTGTTGGCGGATCTTGAGGTACAAGTGCAGCGACTCACCAATGAAATCGAATCAAAGGTTAATCCTGGGGTGACGTGATCTCTTCAAAAAAGACCGACACGCCATAGACGAAACGCCGGCAATCGACATACGTGGTTTGCCTTGCAGGCTCAACACTCGCCGAGCAATAGCTGTCGCATGATTGAAGCCGGAGTCGCAAGACTTCGGGCAACGTTGACAACCCCAAGATCTTGCGACTCCGGCTACGACAATGAACTGTTCGGAACTACATCGTCTACCGATTCGACTTCGACCGGTTCTGGAATGCGGCGCTTGATCAACGTCATTTCATTGCTGGTGTCGATTCTCCGTGCAAAACGGTGCACGAACAAATCTCTCGGGTTGGAAATCCAGTCCGACAGATCCTGAGAGCAGAAAGATGCCAAGTGACTAACGGGAGTGGAGAGTTCTTGCCGGACGGAAACCAACGTAGCTGTTACGGTAGTTCGGCTGGTTTTGAATACGCTGGGCGGAACGGATTAGCGGTGATTGATAGTAGAACGAGCCGCCTCGAAGTAAACGGTACTTAGAGTTTGAGACTGCATCGGTGTTCGGTGCATCGTCGACCCGCACGTTCACAGCAGACGGATAGCCCCGGTAAGCATCGTAGCACCATTCGTAGGCGTTGCCATGCATGTCGAAGAGACCAAAATCGTTCGGTTTCAAAGTCGCTACAGGCCAAGTGTGGACGTCACTGTTGGCCTGATACCAAGCGTACTTGGGCAACAACAACTCTGTTCGCCCATAGTAACGAATGGTCTTCGCACCCGCCCGGCAGGCAAATTCCCATTCCGCTTCCGTAGGCAACCGATAGCCAGTCAACTGTAGAAAGTCTTCCTTGGCCTTCATGCCAGGGCCGTAATTCTCGTTCTCATTCATTTCAAAGCACCATTGGTCCTCTGGAATGCCTTCCTGTTCGCTCAACCAGTTGCAATATCGCGCCGCTTCATACCATGTCATCGCCACCATCGGTGAATCGTCCGTGCGAACATAGGGTTTAAGACTCTCTTGATCCGCAGGGAAAACTTTGGTCGACTTGTAAAAATCACGCCACTGACTTCTCGTAACTTCCTTCGTAGAAATGGCAAAGCGTCTGTCGATCTTTCGTTGATGCAGATTCTCATTTGGATTGCGACTTACTTCCGAGATTGGCGATCCCATCTGAAACTCACCTGCGTCGAGAATCACGAAAGTCTGACCTTGTCCGTTGACATACCAATGTCTCTCCGGCGCATTGTCGGAATCGAGTTGATCTTTAGTTTGTTGCAATTCTTTGTCGATCGCGGCAATCTGATCGCCTTGCCCCCACTTCCGTAACAGCCACTCCACCGCACCGTGCAAACCCGCATCTGGGTCGAGGCGGTAGTCGGTTAGCAAAGTATCGATCAACGACACGCGTTCGCTTTTTGGCAACTGGGTATCCACGAACTCACCGAGACAAAGCAGCAAGGCTCGCTTGATTGTGATATCCGTTTCCTGGTCGTAACGAGATTTGATCGAGGTTGGATCACCGCCTAGCGGACTTGACCAGTGGATGATGTAGCTACGAATCCGTGGATCATCACTGTGTTTTAGCAAAGGCCAGAACTGCTCGGCGGCGTTCATCCGCAGCAGCATGACCGCAGCATTGGCTTGACGCATCGCCAATGCTTCCTTGTCGTCCTCACTGGCATCCTGTGCAGGAGATCTTGCGATTTCGGTGACGCCAAGTTGGACGGCCCGCTCCCGGTAGGCACCTAGTTTGTTGAGAATGACTGCGAACTGTTTCTGATCGGCGTCTACCAGCAGGTCAAACAGCCGATCGGCATCATCACTTAGATAGTCGGCCAGCGTGTCCGCCGCGAAGAAACGGGCCTGTTCGCCCTTGGTGTCGTTTCGATAGATGGCGGCCAAGGGAGCCGTCAGATGTTTCTGCACCGGACGTAGGGCATTACGCCACGGCAGCAACTCGGACGGTAACACTTCAACCAGATGCTCCGCGATGAAATCGCTAAACTCGTTGTCCTGCCAATGCTCGTTATCCGAGTCAAAACCCGCCAAGGCGCAGGCGGCTTGAAAACGGCGACCAGGGGTTCGACTGTCATCTTTGGAAATCTGCCAGTAATCGGCGGTTACTTCGCTCTTGTACTTTCCAAGCAGGTCTCTCACATGCTCGAACTGCGCGGGCGAGACGGTCAGCAGCCGCTCCTTGAGAAACGGCAACACCGACGTGTCATTTGACGAGATCGCCAACGCGGCATGGAGTTTGGCATTGGTATCGTCAGGTGATTCGGCAAGCGCTTTGCTGAGATCGTCCTCGGCCCACGTTCGGTAGCCAACGAGGTCTTCGATGATCGTCTTGACTTGCGATGTTTCGGCCTGCAACAGACCAGCCACAAGGCGAGTGGCCTCAGCATCGTTCTGCTCTTCTTCCTTTTGAGCAACGATTTCCTGCTCATTCCGTACAATCTCATTGCGAATCGCGATGCCGCCGAGAACGACGGCCACGAGCAGGGCGGCGGCAATGGCGAAACGAATCCCATGCACCAGCCCCGCCTTTCCCATCATTTTTTGCTGAGGCTCAGTCCAGTTCTTCTTGCGGGTGAACAACCGGATGTTGAGGAATTCCCACCACGACGGCAGGAATCGGTTTTCTGTCTTGGAGTTCCATGTCACACAATGATCAAATAATCGGAGTTCGGCACGGCCGCGCCTTGTTTCCTTTTGCTTGCGTGTCAGCCACTCTCGCAGCGAATGAACCAGATAGTCGTGTGTGAGTTGAAAGTATTTTTGTCCTGTTGATGTTTGCGTCACGGATTCATCGTCTGGATCTTTGCCTTCGGGGTCGGTAGGCGTGATGAGCCGAATTTCGTTGTCCAGAATGTGAATCAGATCATCGAAGTCCTTGGGACGACTTCCATAACCAGAGGCTTCCAGCAACTCGGCGTAGGATCGCATGTGCCCTTTGATATCGGTGCCGGAATCGGGCAACAGTTCTTTCAGAACGGCGCGGGCAGCTTTTTGATGATAGCGGTGTTCGGGAGAACAAGTCGAAGCACTAAACGTCTCTTCCATGAAAGTAATCCCAACGCCGGTCGTTCCACCGACTTCTTTCAGCGTCGCTGGCGTCCATGTCTTATCTTTCATCATCTCGGCAAAGAGCGCCAAGCGGACGCAAATGACTTTGCCTTCTTCGGCGATGCCAGCCACTGACTGTTTGAGAAAGTCCTTTTGCTCTTTCGTCATTTCGCTGAGTTTGTCTGGCAAGGATTCAAACGCTCGCCCAAATGCGGTCAGCACCTTCTTTGCATGGCGGACAGGGAAGAGATCGACAGCAGCCGAGTTCTGAGCTTCGACGAGGCGGACTTCCAACTCTCGCATGAAGCGCGTCGCCGCCATCCAGAAATCATCCCGCACCATCACGATGCACTGTACTCGGCCGCCATCACACTGCCGCAAGGCTTGAACAAGATCCGTGTTTTCTTCTTCTTTCTTAGCGTGCAGCCATTGCTCGAATTGGTCGATGACAATCAAAACCTTCTTGCCGACGGGAATGCCTTGGCCTCGCCGCAACGCCGTCACAGTTTCAGTTAGGCTCAGGTTGTGTTCGATTGGAAGACAGCGTTTCCGCAATCCATGCAGCAAGCGAGTTTCGGTTTCATCTCGTGTGGCTTCGATGTAA
>CAYFJO010000138.1:0-24060 GCA_964343305.1 uncultured Pirellulaceae bacterium
AGACGAAGGCTGCCGTTGTGGATCTCGTGCCGGAGGGGAGTCTTGCGTCTGGGATGGAGATGGCGGAAGATGCAAGACGCCGAACGGGTTGGAGGTTTGTCCGCCCCAGATTGGCTCGGATGTGGCAGGACTTTATGACCGAATACAAGAGGACGAACGGTAAGAAACGGGCATAAGGGTAAACTGGCTACACCATGAGAATGCTGGGTGCGTCCGCACCGCGCGTCCGTGTCTATGCCAGCGGTATCGAATCACCGTTGACCGACGACCAACTGCAGTCGTTTTACGAGCGAATGGCACTCCGGGGGATCAATGCCGGAAAGCTCAAAGTTGGTCTGGATCAGGATCAAGATCTTCGTCGCCTCGGCATCATGCGCGATGCACTAGCGAAGTCAAACAAAAAGCCAGTTTTGATGATCGACTCCAATGAGTTCTGGTCGGCGAAACAAGCCATCCGACACATCCTTGCTTTCGAGGAACAATTTGACCTTTTTTGGGTCGAAGAACCCGCGCGCCGATGGGACTACCGAGGATTGCGAAAAGTGTCCCGGAGTGTTGCGGCCGCGGTCGCCACCGGCGAAAACCTAAATCACGTCGGCGACTATATGCCATTGATTGCCAACGAAGCGGTGGATGTTGTTCAAATTGGCTTGGGCACTTCGGGAATCACCGGCGCGATGCAAGTTGCCGACTTGGCCCACGCATTTGAGTTGCCAGTCGCCATGATGAACTGCCCTGGTAGTTTTATGGCACATTTGGCGGCCTGTTTACCCAATCACATGATGATGGAGTTGGTTGATGCGGGCCGAGATGCTGTCTTCACGCACGATTATCAAATCGAGGACGGTTGGTTGGTTTTGGGAGAACAACCTGGCACTGGCATTTCCTTTGACAAAGACAAACTAGAGGCACACGCAGTCGAACGTCCTTCTCCTGGTGCCGGTCCAAGCCCGTGGGGACGCCGACCAGGCGCGGGGCTATGCGATGACGGCCGTTTGTCAACGAATACCTGACCTGTTCGCAACATGCGTGCCAACTTCTCCTCCGCGAAATCAATTTCAACTACAATCTCCCCGACACCGTTTCATCGCAAGCCCCGAATCTGTCAAGAGCGAAATCTGGGAATAAAGCCACCCTGGCAACACCCAACAACCGGCATCATCAAATCGCCGGTCTGATCACTGTTGAGTTTCTTCACGATCATTGCATTCCAGTTGCTTGATCTTTTCGAGGATACTGTTTTCTTTCGATAGGAATCGCTTGAGTTGAGTTTTGTCGGAGGCTTTGAGATGTCGATCAATACGATATACTCACCAGACGCGAGTCATACATCTACTTCTACTGCTCACTTTTGGACGCGCCATGACGGACCGTGAAGAAGCCTTAACCTTTCGTCACGGCGGCGGATGGCAGGGTTGGCTGCTCAGTTCGCCGTTGTTTGTCTCGACGCTTGTTGTCCTCATTTTCTTTGTACCACCAGCCGTCAGCGGCGAGTTTCCCGGTAATCCACTTCCAATCCTTTTGACGTTGGCTGTATTGTTTGCATTCGTAGGCGTAGTGATCTTGAGCTTGCGTTGGTACAAGAAGATCTCGGTTTCAGACGGCCAAGTCGTCGATTCGTTCACCATCCTGGGGATGGGCCGCAAACGAGTTATTCCATTGTCGGAATTCACCACGGTATCGACGCCTTCACGCACGGTTCGCGCACAAAGCGGCGCAGGATATCAGCGCTATCACGTTTGGATTGTCGGCCCCAAGGCCCAGGTCTATCTGACGGAATTCAGCGACTCCGAGCGGGCAAAAGAGGTTGCTCACCGTGTCGCCGAAACGACAGGGTTGGAAGTTGAGTAACCGCGTTCAGAATAGGATTGTGTAATTCAATCCCACTGGCGAATCCGTGACACTCAAGGCACTCAAGCTCACCGATCTGCGACCTCCCACTCCACCGAAAGGCAAAAATACGACGGTCACGCCATTCTACCAGAAGACGACAAGATTGAGAAAACTCACGACGCCGATCAACAAACCTGTCCAGATAAGGGGCCGCTTGTACCACGGCAATCCGCTCGCCGGAACGGTAAACGGATAAGCCGGCATCTGTGGCACATCCGCGAGGGACTGCTCGATCCACGTGTCCTTGGTCGCTTCAATTCGGCGGAGTGAGACCGCCGCCGGCTTCGACTCGGCATTCCTGTACGATCGATAAACCAAGCCGGCGATTTCCTTGGGATCGGCCCAGCCGAACCGCAGAGTGGTGACCAGCATCGCGGCGGCCGTCAACAGGATGCTCCAGAGACAACCCCACCACTCGTTGGTCCACTGAAGCGGCAATCCGAGTCCCAGCGGAGCATTGAGCAGCCGACTTATGCCACTTGTGACTCCAACGATCAAGCCGACCGAGCCAGCCAGCCGATGGACCGGAGTCAGGATCCCCATCATGTAGACCGTCAACAAGGGTACGGCCGTCACTCCCACCAGTTTCACGTAGAGTTTCACCATGCCGTCTTCGAGGAACGGCACGTAGACAAACGATGCCGCGATCACAGCAAACGTGGCCAGCCGCGAGACCCGCAGATAGTGCCGGTCGTCGGCGTATTTGACGAAGAACCGCGCATAGAGATCGCGCGTAAACACAGCCGAGACGGCCGACCCGATCGAGTCGTAGGTCGAGATGCCTCCTGCCAGCAGCCCGGCGACCACAATGCCGGTCAGCCCCATCTGCATTGGCAGCAGAAACTCGCGCACAAGGAGCGGGAAGATCTGGTCGCCCGAACCAAGATCGGGAAACACGGCCCGTCCCAGAATGCCGAGGGTCACGTTGAACCACATGACACCGGCCGTCAGCGAAGCCGCCATCACCGCGGCCATCTTGATGTCCCACTCGGATCGGCACGATAGCATGCGCATGGCCTGCGAGTGGTTCACGACACAGTAGGCGGTCAGAAAAACGATCCAACCCACCAGGACCAGCGACGGAGGCACACCCGTCTCTAAATGTCCGCCGACGTGGAGCATGGCGTTGGCTACTTTCTGATCGACTTCGGCTTTGGCCAGCCGCTGTTCAAAACCGTTCCAGCCACCGATCGCTGTAAAAACCGTGAACCACAGGACCAGCGACGCGACCACCATCACCACCGATTGCGCGGCGTCCGTGATGGCAACCGACTTCAATCCTCCGCTGGCCGTGTAAGCCGCGGCACCGCAGGCAACTGCCACCACCAACCACCACGTCTGTGTTCCCCAGTCTGTCAAGATGCTGAAAGTCAGATAGAGGGAATAGGCAACGTTCGCCAAGACATTCGTACGGTACTGAATCTGGATCAGGACGCTGATGATGCGAGTCACCGGCCCGAATCGATATTCCAAGTACTCCGAGTTCGTGAACATGCCCGTCCGGTACATCGGAAGCAAAACGACGTACGCCACCGTGATCCACCCCACGGTCAACCCCAACCACCACGGCGAGATGTAGGACATGCCGTTGCGGTACGCGGCTCCGGCCACGGCAACGTAGTCACCGCTGTCGACCGCCGTTGCGAACATCGAAAGGCCGACGATCCACCACGGAAGGCCTTTGGCAGCGAGAAACCAATCGACCGACCGTTTCGTCTCACGCGCCTTCCACAACCCAAAAATGATGATGGCGGCGTTGACAAAGATGATGATGCACCAGTCAAACGAGCTCAAGTCAACAACCTTTCAAGATGGTTCAAAAAGGGGTCAGGTACCGTTGTGCAAAGCACGCTGTGGACCGTTCCGGCAACGGTACCTGCCCCCTTTTTGAACCATGCCAAGAATTCTGAGTATACCACGGCCAGTTAGTAATGTCCGCATACGTCGTTTAACGCCGAGCCGGCAGGCGACGGCACACGAATAGCCGTCGCCTGCCGGCTCGGCGTTAAACGAGGACATTTTTTACTGGCTGCGGGTCCCAGGAAAACACGGCGCACGGGGTGTTGGCGTCGCCGAAATGTCGGCCACTTTGTGACGCACGGGCCCGCGGCTAGCGCCGTCGGCTCACGGGTTTTGCCGCCCTGATGTCAGGATCTCTGGACCCCGTGAAGCGATGAGACCCAAAGCCATATTCAACCAAGCACTCGACCCGATGCGCATGACTGAGCCCCCGGAATATTTAGTCGATTGAGTTGATAGATGCGATCATTCGATCGGGAGCGCTGCTGGCCGGGTCGTCCTTTTTCATTTGGTTGTAGAACGCCAGCAGCTCGTCGCGCATTTCCGCTTCGATCATGTCGTCGATGTCGTCGGTCGCGCCGCGGTCCAGATTTGCGTGAGTTTTCCACAATCGCATAGCGTCCTTCTTGGCGCCGGCTTTGGCAGCGCACTTGGCGATGTCTCCCAGCCACTGTGGCGTCTCGTTCGGAGTAAGCTGTTTGCGGGCAAGATGCCACGCGTCTTCCGCCCCCTTCCAATCGCCCGACCACAAGTGCGCTTCAAACAGTGTGAAGCCCGCCGAGCGACGGTGGTTCTCGTCTTTCAAGTTGTCAACGGCCAGACGCAAGAGAGGAATGGCGCGGGCACTAGCCTTGGTGCGCGTCATGATCCAACCCAGCACCTTGGCGCGATTGGGAGCATCCGGCGCCTTGGCTAACGCTTCGGCGCGCGTCCAGAACGCATGGACCCTGCCCTTTTTCAACTCCTCCTCAGCCATGCCCCAAATCAGTCGCTGCGGCCATTCCCAGGATTTGCGAGCGGCCAAATACTTCCAGAACTCGTCTTCGTGCTGACGATAAAAGTCGGCACCCATCATCCGCACCAAACGACCCACGTAAACGTCGTTCTTCGCAGCTTGGTATTCGCGCCACAACATGTCCATCGCAGCCCGCCGGCCTTTGACCATTTCCAAATGGCGCGAATAGTAGTCCGCAGCCCACACTTTGTCGTCAAGGTTGTCGGCCAATTCCAAGGCCTTTTTGTACGCGCGAAGAGCCTCGTCGTGTTCTTTGCGGCCGGCGAAATATTCGCCGCGCCCGCGCCAGTAGGCGGAGTTGGCTTTATTCTCTTCTTCCGCCTTCAGAATCCGGCCTTTGACAACTTGTGCGCCGGACGCCGCCTGAATCTGGCCCGCCGTTCTCGAAAGCGCCAGCCATCCCAGCCCGTCCGGATGCTCGGCGGTTATTTCTTCTAGCAGCTTCTGTGCTTTCTTCGCCTGGCCCAACTTTTTGTAGAGCATCATCAAGTCTCGCTTTGCCCAACCACGCAACGTCGGCTCCCACGACGGCGGATCGGGCCGCGCGATCGCAACGTTCATTGTCATGTGACGCTTCATCGCGGCTTCGTCTTCTTTGGTATACGGCGTGTCGAGGGACTGCTGAAGAAAGACAACGGCCACCTTGGGTGCAAAACGTACAGTGCCGGCCAGTTGCAGCTTGTCAAAGGCCGTCTTCGGCCGGCAAACCATCGTCAGCCAGCCAACGTCGTGCTTTCTCACTCCACCCTGGACGACTGCCGTAACATATCGATCTACCGGCGCTAGGTTTATCGGGTCGTCTCGCACCTGCTGCGCCAATTCGTCAATCAACTCATCGAGAGTGCCGGCCTCGTGGCGAAACCGAAGTCGCTCGCGAAACCAGAAGTCGTTCGATTCGCGGTCGGCGAGGAACCGGTCGATCTCGTCGGCGTCACCTTCCTTCGCCCAATGTCGGATGAGCACGTATCCCCATCCTGGCTGAGCCCGATCGACGTGCTTTACGTAATAGAGTGCCGCGTCCCAATCCTTCCGTCCAATCAAATCGTCGGCCATTGCCGACAAGAGACGCACGTGCGTATCATTCTGCATCGTGGCCAGTTTGTCGATTGCTCGACGGACCGACTCGTCATGCCCGGCGCGCACGAACACGTTGTACGCGCGAGCCAGTTGACCGAGATCGTCCGGCAACGGACGCGTTTCCAACTCGCGAGCCCATTGGCCGATGTCGCGATGAAACGCATGCTCTACCACGTGGCGCTTCACTGCCCACCACTCAACCTCGAGCTGTTCCGCATCGAGCGCCGAAGCTGTAAAAGCAAACAAAATGCCCAATGCAACGATTAAGCGAGTCTCGCTCCGCATAATGGGGCTCCAGATTCTCATGCAAAGTGGCGATAACGAACTTTGATTCTATCCGAATGCGCGATGAACGGCGCAACGGGATTGTAACTCTCGCTCATTTCCTTTGCATCAGCGCTTGATCGGCAGGCAGACTCCTGAAAACGTGGAAAGATGTTCGGCTGAATGAATTGACCCCATGCGAATCTCGCGAATGTTGATGTTGGGGTTCGTTCTCATCTATTCAACGATATTCATCACCATTGCGTATTGTTGTTTGATGAATCCATGTTAATTTCTGTATCTTGTGACCAAATAAATCGAGGAATACGCTGTGAATGCCAAACAACTTACCTTCGCATCTATCTTTGTCGGTTTTGCACAATTGTCGATGCTGGCAGCGGCAAACGCGGCTGACCTAAACGGAATTCACCCGGAGCCAGCTTTGATCGCGGGCGTCGCCGAGTGGCAGATTGAATCGCACGCCCCGCGTGATCATGTATCGGCGTTGCGGTGGAACGCAAAGACGAATCGAGTCGCGTGTATCGAGAGTACTGGTGTGGTGCGAATTTATGATCCCGCAACGTGGCAGTTGACGGGGATCTTGAACAACTCGCAACAGTTCAACGCGGCGCTAGCGTGGAGTCCTGATGGAACTCAATTGGCGACGTCTCACAGCGCGAATACCATTCGAATTTGGAACATCGACGGTTCCGTCGAAACCACGATTGCAGGACACACCGACGAAGTTCGCGCGATTGCTTGGGGGCCTTTGGGGAAGCGGCTTGTTTCGACGGGCCGAGACCACCAAGTGATCGGATGGCGTAGCGACGGCACGAAATTATTTGCAGGCACGAAACACACGGCCGAAGTCACCACGATCGATTGGAGTGTCGGCGGGCAACTCATCGCAACCGGGTCGGCTGACAAGACAGTGCGGATTTGGCATGTCCCGCGCGAAGGGGATGTTGACGGAAAACCGTCGATTGAGTTGAAGTGCGACGACGCGGCAATCCAGGTCGTTCGCTGGAGCCCCGACGGCGATTATCTTGCAACGGCCGACCACCTGGGCAACGTTCGAGTATGGAAGCCAGATGGAACGCTGGCCTGGAAGTTTTTGCAAAAGAAACGAGTTGCGGATCTTGTGTGGAGTTCGGATAGCCAACGGCTGGCCACGACAAACGGAAACAGCGTTTCGATCTGGACGCGACAGGGTAAGAGTATCAATCAACTTAGCGGACCATTTCATTTAACGCACCGTCTGGCGTGGAGTCCCGACGTCAAGACGATCGTAGCCGTCATCGACCAAGGAGCCGTCTGGCATTGGGATGTGGCGACCAGTGCCGGCTCTGAAGTGCTGCGAGGCCACGTTTCCAACAACATCATGCATCGTCCCGTTCAATGGACGCTCGACAGTCAAAAACTGACCGTGGCAAGCCGCGATCATGCCATTCGATTTTGGTCGCGAGATGGAAAACCTGGTGCGTCGTGGCGAGTCCCCGGTCGATTCATGTGGGATGCGGCGATCAGTCCCGACAGCAAAGTCGTGGCGACGTTTTCATTCGGCGAGAAAGGCGTGCGATTGTGGAACCTTGACGGCTCGGATGAAAAACTAATCACCGAACATTGCTGCTGGACGTCGTGGAGTCCGGATGGATCGAAACTTGCGATCCCACATCAAAACGGCAAGCTAGTCGTGTTGAATCGTGACGGCAAAGAACTCAGCGAATCAAAGGCTCGCCGCGCAAGCTGGAGCCCAGATGGACGCTGGCTGGCGGCCACCGATCCGACCACACGAAAAGACATTCGACTCCTCAAAGCCGATGGAACTGAAGGACCGTTACTGCGTGGGCACGAATCCGAGATCGATGCCGCGATTGACTGGCATCCGATGGGACATCAACTGGTTTCGATCGAGCGTGAAGGAATCCCGCGAATCTGGAATTTGGACGGAACGACAGAGTGTGTGCTGGCGAAACATGACACGCAAGGTGGCGCGGTTGCGTGGAGTCCCGACGGAGTTTGGATCGCATCATCGAGCAGCGATCTTCATTTTTCCCGGACGGACGGATCGTTGGCCTCAGCCGTCGTCCAACTTGGCGCAATCGTTCGTAATCTCCGCTGGAATGCCGACTCGTCTTGGCTAGCCGCGCAAGTTCATCGACAATCGGTCCGCTTGTTCAAAGCCGACGGCACAGTTGGCCCAACTTTAGCGGGAAACAACCTCTCGCCCGAGTCGGCAACGTGGAGTCCCGATGGCAAGTTGATCGCCTGCCCGACGATTGATCGAACGCTAATCGTGTGGGAAGCAAAAACTGGTCGGATGCAATGGCTTGGTCTGCAATTTAGAAGCGGCCGGCCAGGTGCGGTGAGTGCAACCGGCGAGTTGATTGGCACGGACGCGGGTGCTTTCGACGAACAATTCGTTTTCATCGAACGGCAAAAAGACGGCATCATCAAAATCCATTCTGCAGACGAGTTTGCCAAACTGGCTCGCTAGTGTAGTCGACGCTTTCCGAGCCTCGATATCACAAACACAAATTCTTATGAAGAATCGACGCTCACAGTGTGGACACGCATTGAAACCGTCCGCTGTGTTGGGCTATCGATTTTCGCGCACGCATCTTGGCCGGAAAAACGCCAAGAGCGACGTGATTTGGGTCTGTCACCTCTGAGTCTCTCTTGTTTGGAGCCAAAACGGTCAACAGGACGGTGGGGACACGATTAGCGTCCAGCGATGCAGCCAATTATCGTGCGACATTGGCCCTCAATCGCACGCCCACGTTAACCCGGATTATTCATGAACCGCCGTCCAAACGACGTAATGTTCTCTGTGAAAAAGAGTTGCGGCTATCTTGCCTAAAACACCGCGCAAATTCGAATCTACACTAACCCGACGCGCAAGCGAGGGGTTTTGGACGTCGCCCCTCGCTTGCGCGTCGGGTTAGTGAATAATCCGGGCTAGCGGTTCAATGGGACTTGATGGTTATTGTTTTTCGGTGAGCGTCAATTCGAAGTCACCCACCTGACCAATGCTATCAACCCACGTCCCCAAGAATCGATTCCCAGCCACCCTGTGCGCGGTATTGATCACGAAGTATCCGTTCTCGGATGTGTCATGGCGCAGTATGAGGACTGAAACAAATCGACCGTACCGCGCGCTGGATCGGTTTGAACGCGCCCTTGAGATCGCCGTGATTACTTGTCCGGAAAGAATCGAGTCGCTCGAACTGCCATCTGAGACTTCTAAAACATGACCTGTGACGCTGTCGTTCCGAAAATCAAGTTGAAGATCCCACCACGAATGACTAACGACCTTGCCATCTACTTTGTGGTCCCATTTGCCCCTCCAAGTCCCTGATCGAAGCGGCTCGAAGGGGCGCGCCGGTGTTGTTGCGGGGGAAAGCGATTTGACTTCGGTCGATGATCGATCCGTGTCCGTCAACTGCCGCTTGTCGATAATCGGGGTATCGGCCGGTAGGGAAATGCGGTTCAAATCAACGACATCTCCATCAACAACTAACTCAATGCCGATTATCACGACGCTTGCCGCTGGCCGGGGAGGTGGGGAAGTCATTTCCACAAGAGCTACGATGGTGACACCGCCAGTTGTGGGCGATCCGATGCGGATGTACCGCTGCGGCGCTTGTGGAAGCTGCCGGCCGCTCGATTTCTTCTGAGGTGTCATCGGACCGCGAAAGAGTGTGACGGGCACTCCCTTATTTGTAAGCGTCAAAATATGCGGCCAGGCGGACTCAAATTCCTTCCGGTTGGCGAAAGGGATGTTGTAACACGTATATTGTTGGCCGGTTTCATTCTTTTGACCGTGATACCAGGTCGATGCTTGCTTTCGCAACGGCTCCAATTCCTTTGGCCAGGTCTTCGGCCACGCTCCTCCTGGACCACCAAACGATAGCGCATATACGGACCCCGCCGTGCAAAAGACGATTGAGGCAACGAAAACGAATGTGAATTGTTTCGGCAGTTTCATCCCGGATGTGAGACGCGACATGACAGCTCCTTGAATTTGTGTTTTTGTGTCGGCGTTAATAGCGGTTCAGTTTCTTGTCTGTTCGTTTCCCGTTCGTTGTGTCGGGAGATGCGGCTCACAACCGATGCGACCTATCGTTCCGAGAAAACCTGAAATTCGTCTATGCAGAACCAGGATACTGATTCTGGACAGTGAATCTGCACGTAGCGGCCTTGAGTTTCTGGCGGGCACTCCGCGAAGATCATTTCGCCGTGGCGATGCGTCCCGCTCATCCACTTTATCAACTTAGCTTCCTTGCGATTTTGGCCGATTGGTTTGTCAGACACGTAAACAAGGTGTGTTGCGTTTCCCGAAGGCCACATATAGAGGGAAGTCCGAACTTCGACGATTGTCTCCATCTTTCCTAAATCGACTTCGATCCAGCCTTTATAATCACCGCTATTCCACGAAGTATCAAAGTCACCATCGGTCGCTCCAGCGATAGTGTACGGTCGCCAGACACCGCTTGCCTTGGTGCCGGCCACTTTGAGCGGTCTTTTTGCCGGCGTGGTCCAAAGTCGGCGCATCTGGCCTTTCTTGAGCGTCGGGTAGGCGACCTCAACGGACTTCTTCCCCGTGCGGAGGCGGAAACCATCCGACTCGACGAATCCCGTGAGGTGTTTGCCGTCAACGAGTACAACAGATGTTGTCTCGCGGTCGTCCTTGACCTCAATACGCTCTACTTTAGCGAGGGGGATTGGCATGAGGCCGGATTTCGTTTGAAGTTGAAGAATCTGGTCATTGTTGGCAAACATTCCTTCGACACTTGTTCCGTCGACCAACTGACAATACACGTGAAGTTCCCTTGAGTCCTTCTCCCCTAGCTCACGGGCGCTCTCCTTTACGAGAATTCTCACGATCCGTTGTCCCCGCCGCTGCAATTGCACGGTTCCGTTTTTTACGACAATTCCATCCGTTTTGCCGTCAATTTCCACGACGTACTCACCCGCCGCGATGCGTACCGATGTGCCGGTTCGAGTTACCGTGAGCTTCTCGACAACTTTGTCACCCTGCATGATCCGCACCGGTACGCCGTCCGTCTCACATTCAATCTTCAGCGTTCCCTTGTTCCATTCAAGCACGATCAGAATGCCCGCGAAGAACATCGCAAAAGCAAACGCAGTTCCCACGAGCAATTTGAAAGGTGGCCAGCGGCGGAACATCGACGCCTTTGACTCCACGTCGGCCGCACTACGCTGGCGAAGCGAACCGCAACTTTCCGGCAACGGCACGGCTACTGGTTGTTGCACGTGAGCCAGACAGCTTTCCAGCAACTCGGCGACTTCGCGGGCTGATTCAAAACGGTCGCCGGATTGCTTCGACATGAGTTTGGCGATGATCTCGCAGAGCCACTGGGGGATGTCGGGATCAATCTCGCGAATTGCTTTCGGCTCTTCGTCCGTGATGCGTCGCAGCACACCGTAGCTCGTTTCAGCGCGGAACGGCGCGCGGCCGGTACACATCGCGTACAACACGCTACCGAGGCTGAACAGGTCACTCCGCTGGTCGACAAATTCGCCGCGCGCCTGCTCGGGTGACATGTATTGCGGCGTACCGGCAATGACGCCAGTGCGTGTCATCGAAGCGTCATCGACAGCACGGGCCAGACCAAAGTCGGTCAGGACAGCTCGATCAACCGAGCCGTCGAGCAGGATGTTCGACGGTTTGACGTCTCGATGCACCAGCCC
This sequence comes from uncultured Pirellulaceae bacterium, assembly GCA_964343305.1. Taxonomy (GTDB): domain Bacteria; phylum Planctomycetota; class Planctomycetia; order Pirellulales; family Pirellulaceae; genus CAYFJO01. The sequence goes on from CAYFJO010000138.1 coordinate 11,765, forward strand.
CTGTGCGTGAGCTGCCGCCAAGCCGCGTGCCGCCTGCAGACCGATGCGGAGCGTCTCCTTCAATTCCAACGGCCCCCGATCCTGAAGCCGCTTCTGCAAACTGAGGCCGCGCGTGTATTGAGCGACCAAATACGGGATGCCTTGCCACTCGTCGACGCTGTAAATCGGCAAGACATGATCGTCGATGACGGCTGCGGCCGCTTGCCCTTCGCGCGCGAATCGCTTCCGAGCCGCACCGGATACAGCCAGATGTGGCAGCAAAAGCTTGATCGCTACAAATCGGTTCAACCCTGCATCGAATGCTTTGAAGACCGCGCCCATTCCACCCTGACCGAGAACGCCGACGATTTCGTACGTTCCAATTCGGCCGAGCATGTCGGGGTTGTCAGTTGGTCCCAGCAGATCGAGCAAGCGAGGAATTGTTTCGCCCCTATCCACGGATACGTCAATCTGTTCGCCCGCGTTCTCCGCCCGCAACGACTCCTCAACGTCGTCCCACCACTGCCGGTCACCGATCTCGCGTTCGATTGCGGTACGACAGCCATCGCAGGTCGTCAAATGCTCTTCCGTTTCAGCAATTCCCGCCGGCGTCATTTCGCCGGCAACGAACGACTGCACCTCGTCTCGCTGCAAACAAGTGGTTGATGAATTCATACGTCAATGCTCCAGAATATCTGAGACGTCGTTGACCCTTTCTTTGATCCGTTGCATCACGCGACAGCGAGCGACATACACAGCCCCGGTCGATCGTCCGAGCGCCTCCGCAACCTCGGCGACCGGCCGTCCTTCGACAGCCGTTTCCTGAAACATCGCCCATGTCATCTCGGTAAACTCAGACTCGACTTCGCGAGCTGCCCAACGAAACGCTTCCATCCGACTTTCATGGATAAGCGCTGTCGTCATCGCGTCATCGCTGGCAGGAACTTCGCCGAGCAACAGTTGAACGCTCGACGATCCGGTTGCCTGATCCGGCTTACCGCGTGACAGCGCGTTGAGGATCGCATTGTGAGCAATCCGACCGAGCCAATTGCGAAATTGCGGCGCATCGTCTTCCAGCTCCCACTGGCCAACGGCTCGTGAGATCGACAGAAACACGCTCTGGGCCAGATCATCTGCATCGGCATGCTGCAACCCACGCCGTCGAGCCAGCCGATACACCACCGGGCGATAAATCGCCAAGAACTGAGTCCAGGCCGCCGCATCCTGCGGATCTTTCACTCGCAGAATCAGACTTTCACTCGTTTCCGGCCATTCGCTCATAGGAATCCTCTATAGAGTTTCACCCATGAGTTTAGAGTTTCTTTCAACGTCTTTCCGGCATTCAGGCCACTGAGCTGTGCGACATCTGTACATCCAGGCGAGCGGCAGATGAGTTCTTCCCTGCCGTAGTGGAACTCGCCAGAGTTCCTTCCCTCTGAAAAGGAATTCTGGCGAATTCCACTACGGTAATTCCTCATTTGCCGCTCGCTTTAACCAACCGACAACGTCGACGAGTTCTTGCGGCGACAGGATGGCGTCAATGCCTTTAGGCATCAGGGAGACCTCGGAGCGTTTCTGGAATTCAATCGTTGTTCTGGGAATCTCTCTTGTCAATCCGCCGGGGATGCGGAGAGTCAAGGTGTCTTTGGTTTCGGCGGCGACGAAGCCACTTTGAAGTTTTCCGTCGTCAGTGAGGACCGTCACTCCCTCGTAGCCAAGGCTGATGGTTTCGCTGGGGTTCAAGATGGCGGAGAACAACTGCTTTGAGGTCAGTTTGCCGCTGATCGCAGACAAGGCCGGTCCAAAGTCGCGGCCTTGGTCTCCGATTTTGTGACAGTTGATGCAACCGCCTTTTTGAAATGCGGCGAAGCCTTTGGTCGTGTCCGGCTTGGCAGCGAGCAGTTTTTCCAGCGGCCAGCGCTGGCCAGCCGAGACAATCAGGTGCTGCCTGCTGGCGGCGAACATGCGCGTATCAGGATCCGGTGACAACGTCAGCGCTCGGATTGCCGGAGCCATGAATTCCTGCGGCAACTTTTTCTGTTCCATCAGTCTCTTGAGTTCCAGGGCCTGAGGCCGCTTGTTGCCCATCGCCGATATCGCGAGCAATCGAGTGGCTTCCGGCTGAGCTTCGTTCGTGACGGTCCCGCTCAGATAGTTTTTCGCGTGCACGCTGTCGACATAGCCGAGTGCTTTGATGAACGGTGCGGACCGATTCGGGTCGACGAGAGCTTTCCAGATCGGGTCCCAATCCTCGAACGCGATGATTTGGGCAACGGCCCGAATGCCGGCTTCCGATTCCGAGGCTGCTTGCACCATGTCCATCAGATGGCTGATCATGTCACGTCGATTGAATCGTGCCACCAGATCAACGAATGTCACGGTGCCTTTGCTGGTCAACATCACCGAACCGACCCGGTCGGAGATGTCGGGGTGGGCCTTCAGAAAATCGGGAGTGGCTCGTTGGAATGCTTCGAGCCACGCGACTGGATTGCGCTTCGGGTCCGACGTGAGCAGCGCGGCTAACGCAGCTTGTTTGTGGCGTCCGTCGTGAAAATCCAATGCGCGCATCAGCCGAGGGTGCTCTGCCGCGGGAACGTCTGGGTCCAACAGTAGCTCGGCGAGCAGCGTCGCGCCTTCAGGGGCGCGCGCACGCCAGACGATGTCGCGATTGCCGGCCGTCTTCCACTTCTCTCCGACTCGCTTTCGCCACGCATTCAGGCAGGCAGATTCCTTGCCGACCTCGCCGATGCCGAGAGCTTCCAGATACCAGCGGTCTTTGCCGTCGTATTGAGTGGCAAGTTCGGTCCACAGTTGCACGGCTTCTGCTGAGCCGAGCCGATGGAGTGAGACGGAACATTCGCGCCGCACAAGAGCTGACTTGTCATGTACCAGCCGTTTGACAACGGCTTCGACGGGAAACTGATGGCGTCGAGCGATTCGCAACGCGAGTGCTCGAATGTCGGTCGACTCGTCGCGCAAAGCGAGTTCGATGGCAGGTTGAGGAGTGTCGGCGATCGCCGACAGAACCCACAACCCTCGCGCTCGAAAGCGCGGATTCGGGTCTTCTACCAAGGTCCGCAGTGCTGGGCGAGTAGCAGCGCCCATCCGATTGAGCGCCGTCCATGCTTTATGCCGCGCTGCCAGGTTCGGACTTCGCAACGCGGCAACCGCGCCCTTGGGTGAGTCGTAGTTGTACTTCGGATTGGAATAAACATGGCCCGGCGGTGCGACTCGGAACAAACGACCGGCGTCGTTCAACGTGCGATGGCAACAGTCAACAGGATCGTACCAGTCCGCGATGAACAACGACCCGTCGGGTGCGACCGACACATCGCAGGGTCGGTAGTCACGATCCGTTTCGCCGCGCGCCAGATGCACGATCTGGGCCGAATAGCCGGCTCCGTCCGGTCGAGTGGGAAAGGCCCAAACCGTGTTGCGCCCGGGTTCCGCGTGAATCATCTGCCCGTGGAACTGCTTCGGCAGCAGGCTGCCTTCATAGACCAGAATTCCCGTCGGCGCGCCGAAACCGGTGATCAGCAGATTCGGCACCACGCCAGGATCGTTCTGATGCCACATCTGTCGCTGCATCGTGGCTTCAAGATTTGTGCGCTTCGTCTTGTAGTCCGCGCCGGTTCGTTCGTCGCGGTAGCCATAGTTTCCGTGTTCCATCACAAAGTTGACTCGGCAAGAACTTGACCCGTTGTCATTGTCCGATTGCCACATCGAGCCGAATGAATCGACCGTGACTTCCCAGTTGTTGCGGAAGTTGTGGCCTAGCACCTCGACTCGGCTGCCATCCAGTTCACAGCGGATGACCATGCCTTCCTGATATGGTTGGCGGCTGTTGTTGACCGGAAAGCCGTAAATATCTTTCACCAGCGAACCGTCTTCGCGCCGCAGTTCGGCATTGAAGTTCCCGAAGTTGAAATAGAGCCGCCCGTCCGGTCCGACCATCACGGCATGAATTGCGTGGTCATGTTGACCATGCACTGGATGGAGAACCCTGCCCGTAAACAGCAGCTTCTTTTCATCCGCTTTGTCGTCGCCATCGGTATCAGTCAGCAGAAGAATTCGGTCGGGCGCGGAGACAATCGCTTCGTTGCCGAGCGTGCAGACGCCGTGAACGCCGTCGATGTCAGGATTCTGGTAAAAGACTTTTGTTAAGTCGGCACGACCGTCCCCATTGGTATCTTCGAGAATCAGAATGCGGTCGCCTTCTTTTCGAGCTTTCTTGCGGTAGTTGGCCGCTTCGCCAACCCACACTCGACCACGATCGTCCACGTCAATGCTGCACGGGTTGGACAACTGCTCGGTCGCGAATGGCTCGATAGCCAAGCCGTCCGCCACGATGAACTGGTCCTTATCGAAAACGGCTGCTGGCGTAGCTTCGCTGGTTCTCGGCGCATCATCACCAAGCATTCCTAATTGTTTCAGGCGGGCAAGGACATGACTGGGAATCTCACCACTGGCGGCAATCGGAGTATCGAGGGTTACGGCGCCGCCTTGAGAATTGATCGCGTTGATCCGCTGCAGTAACGTCTCGGCTTCAAACCTCGCCTTGGTTCCCGCGCCCCATCCGTCGCTGACGGGAAGTAACAAGTGCCAGACAACGCCATCCGGCGCGGGAAAATTCTTTGGTGTTAGCGGCTTGCCCTTGAACGTGAAGTCGCGTTGCTCGCCAGAAGTAAACGTCTGATGCGGGCACAGCTTGCCACCAGTGCAAAGCGACAAGATCGGATGAGCCCCAGCATTGAAAGCAAGTTCGGCTTCAGGATTCCCCGATCGGACGGCGGCCAGCCACGTGTCGACGTTGTACTTTTGCTTCTTCAAGTCCTGATAAGCGTTTTTCATTTCCATCTTGTATCCATCGAACCACCAGCCCGAGACCAGTTTGCCGTATCGTCTCGACCACTCGCCACAAACATCGCCCCAGTTCTTTAGAAAGACGGAGTTGGGCGGTTGGTTTTCGCTGCGCCGGAATCCCTTCAACTTTCGCGGATGAGACATCGTATCGACGTTAGGACCGGCGGGTTTCCCGTTGATCGTCGGCAGCGTGTCACCCATTGCTTCAATCACTCGGAAGTGGCGCATCGGTGCGCGAGCGGTCATATAAATGATCAGTCGAATCCCACGATTTTCGAGAGCGCGGGCGATTTCCATGATCAAATCGCGGCGAGAAGTCCACTCTCCGTTTTTGACGCCAAGAAGTTTCTCATACGCGGTGTTCGGAGCACAGTACTTTCCCCAGTGCTGGCCGATCACAAAAATAACGTGTCCAGCCTTCGTGCTCGCAACCGCATCGGCGAAGGCTTCTACGTCAAACGAGTCAATGGCCTTGTTGTAATCGTGCGAGTTGTGATTCTTGAAGCACTCGTAGTGAAACATCAAACCGAATCCGGTTGATTTCAGCCACGACTCCTGATCGGCGGCCTGCGAAGGCATCGCTGCGATTGAGGTAAATAGAACCGGAAGCAGACGACAAGTGATGCAATTCCACACAAGAGAACCGATCGCCCCTTTCAACAGTCCTGGAAGGCCATCGGGCGAAACAAATCTGCAACGCTGGGGTACGTTCATGGTCGAACGGCGATTCGCTTTATTTGGTGTCGGTCACTGGTCCGAGCGCCGCATGCCGACACTTACTTCAGCTCCTTGATGCGCACGTTGCGATACCAGATTCGTTTGGCTTCGTCCTGGAAGCTGATGTAGCCCTCGGCTGGCCGGTCCTTGAGCTTCGTTTGACTCAAGTCGAAATCCTGAATCTGCTCGCCATTCAGGACGACCTGCAGATGGTTGCCTTTCAAGGTGATGGTATAGCGATTCCACTCGCCCGCGGGTTTCACCACCATTTTCGACGGTGACGATGTGCCGATCACTCCGCCACAGTCATGAGCGCCAAATTTCTTCTTGCCGTGCGTATCAAGGATCTGCACTTCAAAACCGCTTTTCACATGGTCTTTGAGATCGCCCACTCGCATGAAGACGCCGGAGTTACCTTTTGCATTAAACTTGAATTCCAGATCGAGAACAAAGTTGCCGTACTTACGATCCGTGGTCAGGTAAGCGTCGTAGCGCTGCCAGCCCTTTTCGCCCGGCCGTGGTTTCAGCGTAACCGTGTTGTCATTCTCCACGACCCAGTTGCCAGTTGTGTTCCAACCGGTCAGATCTTTCCCGTTGAACAGCGGCCGAAAATCCTGGCCCCCGGCTTGCGCGCACGACGTGACGACGATTATGGTGACGATATAGATGTTGTTTCTCATGTTGTCCTTTCGGGAAATTCGAGGCTTGCGATGGTTTCAACGGCTCTTGATTTTTCAACTCCGGCGTACTGGCGTATTTTCAACCAACCGACGAGGTCGACGAGTTCCTGTGGCGACAGGATCTGCCTATTGTAAGCTGGTCGGTCAGGCGTGGCGATGTGCTGCGTCGTAAATAGTTGCACCAGTGCAAAACCTGGCAGCGACATTTCGATCTGAGAAACCACTGGCAATAGTCTGGCCAGTCAAGAAATCGAGAGGGAGAAAGTCCGATGAAACGTTCGAAAAGCGATTCTCGTCAGATTCAATGAGTTTTCAACTCGATTGTCGGCCAAATCGATCAGAACTGACGTTCAAATCGAGGATATCGTCGAATCCTGTTCCATAAACCGAGGTGCAACGTTTTCTGACAAAACGGCTGAGTAAATGACCGGTCGGTTTATTCGGCAATCGGTCGTATCTTGGCCTAAGTCAGATTCAACGAGTTTGTGAAACAACTTGGATTGACAGCAAACTCGCAAAGTGCATCGGTCTCGATCATCGCTGAAGTTCTAAGGTCTGGCACTGACAGTTGTGAGATGACTGTGCTTTGCTCATAGCTTGCCTGCCGAGTTTTGTTAATGGAATTCGGAAATGCTACGTTGCTCGTCTCTCGCCACGAGTTCACTTAAACGACTTTCAATTGCAATTAGCTGAAGGCGAATCGACTCAAGTTCATCTTCCTGTTCCTCGTCCCGAGGCGCTAGAAACCAGGAAGCCACGAACCCGGCAAACGTTCCAAACAACGCCACGCCCGCCGTCATGGTTAGCGCGGCGACAGCCCGCCCCGCGGATGTGACAGGGAAGCGATCCCCGTAACCCACGCCAGTCACGGTTGCAAATGCCCACCAAAGTGCATCTTCGGAGGTCTTGATGTTTGCGGCGGAATCCTCTCGCTCAAACACGAGTATGGCAACGCTGGAAAAGACGACCACAAGCAGTGCAATCAAGACTGCCGTGCCAAAAGCGGATTCTGCCCGACGCCGCAGCAGAAATTCAATTAGGATCTTGGATGAACGCACACCTCGCAACAAACGCAGGATGCGAACGATCCGAGCAAATCGGCCCCACCGCAACGGTCCCACGGCTGGTATGCTCGAAAGAAAATCAATCCAACCCCATTTCATGTATTTGAGTTTGTCTTCGGCAGTGAACAGTTTCGCAAAGAAGTCCGCCATGAAGACGAAACAAATCGCTGTGTCGACACAATCCAGAATATCAACGAACGCTTCATCGAGTTGGAGAAATGTCGTTGCCGCCAACGCGACCAAGACATAGACACAGAGTACGAGCATGAAAAACTCGTAAACCTCAACTTTCGATTTGTTGATCGATCGCGTCATCCTCTGTCTCAAATGGGATAATTGCACTGGGACAAGAACACCGCTGCCGAGCGACGAGGACTTAAGGAGGCTCATTGATCAGAAGAGAATTGCCCCAATTCCGCTTCCCACCTGGAAGTTAGCAAGCCGACGCCAATTCTACCGCAAGAGAAAGAGAGATCGCCACAGGCAGAAAAAGAACGAAGCCCCACATTTCAATGCCCCTAATGTCATTTGCTCTATGACAAATGTAGGTTGGCTTTGGCGCCAATAGATACGGCGTACATGATTATTCCGTTTTCGGTTGGAGTCGATCGAAGAGTCTCCGCACGCTGGTAGAGAAGTTTTTCAACAGCCAATTCTGACAGTTCTTTCGACTCTGTTGATATTGCGCGTTGTGGTACCGATGAGTCGAAGATCATGAAGACGTCGAACAAAGGCTTCGGTCAATGCGGCAAACGCCTTCACGGGCTCAGTAGCCGAAGTCGCCAGACTTTGGACGAACTGAAAAAACCAGACTCTGGTGAGTTCGGCTACGGCTCGCGATCCCAAAATCACGCTTTGACAAAGCACTAGTCTTCCCGGCGACCAGCGCTTGTTGAGTCTATTCTAGAAGTTCCTTCATCGCTTCGCCCATCGCGTTTCCGATCAGAAAGTAACTCTCGGCATTTCCAAACCAATGGTGACCGTGACCGACGTTTGGTGATTGTTCTTTCGGACGAGCAAAATCGGTTGTTTTGACGAATACGACCGTGCCTTTGAATTCCGATCGCTTTGCCACCGCTGCTTGAGCTTCGCGGATCGCAATCATGTTGGCGCTCGCCTTCGGTCCGCCGTTGCCGAGTTCGCCAATCACGACTGGTAAGTTTGGCTCTCTGTGGTGGGTTCGTACATCGTTAATTAGATGCACAAGATTTTGTTCGTATTCGTTTCGCGCCGTCTCGTTGTACATGTCGTTCCAACCTTGAAACCAAACGAAGCCAGCGATGTCGAAATCTGCGCGTTGGACGGAAAACTCAAGGCCGATCCTATTGAACGCTTCATCAACTTCGGCGAGCATTCGCTTGTAATACACACCAACTTCACCGCCCGCACTCGGCGGCCGAAAGTCCTTGTACAGGCTCTTGCCACCCCATGCCGTCTTGATCAACAGAACTTGATTCGGCACGTAGTCGCCGATGACATGGCCAAATTGCATTTCGGGACCAAAGTGATTCTTGCCGCCGTACACTGCATAGCCGATCGACAGCTTGCCCTTCTTCAGTTCGCGCTCTGTCTTGTATCGCACCCAAACATCGTCGCGGACGATCCAATTGCCTTGGGCGTCTTTGAGATGCGAGTACATCTTTTTCAGCGGCGAGTGCTTCATGACGTGCTCAAGATTCCCTTTGCCACCGTTGTAATATTTCTCGTGGTCAAGATCGACGACCGCCTGGCCTTCCATATTCGACTGGCCGGCGAGAATGAAGACTTTGATGGTCGAGTCGTCCGCACGTGACGCGATGGCGGATGACAGCAGAAGCAACGGGGTCAAGAAAAATGACTTTGGTGTTTTTTCTGTCATGTGATTCTTCGTAATTAAAGGAACATTTGAAGTCACTAACGCGGATTATTCACTAACCCGACGCGCAAGCGAGGGGTCTTGGACGTTGCCCCTCGCTTGCGCGTCGGGTTAGCGTGGATTCGAATTTGCGCGGTGTTCTAGGCAAGTTAGCCGCAACTCTTTTTCACAGAGAACATTACGTCGTTTGGACGGCGGTTCATGAATAAACCGGGCTGGGAGCCTATCCCAAAAGCGGGACAGGCATCTGCGGTCAAGGGAGCCAGTCCCGGTTTTGAGATTGGCTCTAAATATGACTGCTCACCAACGTTGACGCAATCATCGGCGCGTCGGTATCTAACATCCGCAAATCGAGGAGAGTAAAATCAAGTTTGTTTAACGGCAATAACACTCCTCACTCAGATCCAGCCTCTTTAGGAAACACAACATGCATGCCGAATCGAACGAACTATCAAGAAGACAAGTCCTCGAAAGTGCCGCGATGGCTGCGGGCGTTGCGGCTGCCGTCTCACTGGTTCAAAACACGTCGATCGCCGCCGAGCCCGTGAAGCTCAAAAAGGGAAACACGATTCTGTTTCAGGGCGATTCCATCACCGACGCTGGCCGAAACCGCGGACAAGAAGGCAGCGCGAACAACGCTCGTGCGATGGGCATGGGCTATCCACATTTACTCGGTTGCGAATTGCTGCGCGATCACGGCGGCTTGGATTTGAAGATTTACAACCGTGGTATCAGCGGCCACAAAGTGCCCGACCTCGACCAGCGTTGGCAAGAAGACACGATCGATCTGAAGCCGCGCGTGCTGAGCATCTTGGTCGGCGTGAACGACATTTGGCACAAGCTCGCCGGTCGATACGACGGTACGGTCGAAAGTTATCAAACGGGTTTCGCGGCTTTGTTAGACAAGACGCGAAAGGCGTTGCCCAACGTGACACTTGTCATCTGCGAGCCGTTTGTGCTTCGCTGCGGTGCCGTCAACGACAAGTGGTTTCCCGAGTTCGACCAGCGACGAGAAGCCGCCAAGAAAGTTGCCGAAGATGCTGGAACATTATGGGTGCCGTTCCAGACGATGTTTGACGAAGCGGTTGCCGCTGGGACCAGGCCCGCTTACTGGGCCGGCGATGGCGTCCATCCGTCAATGGCCGGCCATTCCCTAATGGCCCAAACTTGGCGGAAAGTCGTTGGAATCTAATTCGTCGCCAGTCACTTGCATCGTCGAATCTCGTCGGCGATGATGGACGGCTTGACCCACCCACTCTTTCACGCCTGGAGAATTCTCATGCAACTTTCGAAACGACTTGTCCTGCTTGCCTGTTTGTTTGTCATCGTCGCCAGTGGTCTGACGAACGCCGCTGACAAAGTCAAAGTTCTGATCGTCACCGGCTTCGACGTCGGTTCTCACAAGTGGGCAGAATCCGCCAAATTGAACCAGGCCATCCTGCAAAAGTCGGACAGGTTCGACGTCAGCATCAGCACGGACGTCGAAGTCTTCGCGTCCAAGAGCCTGGGGTCGAATGATGTGCTCGTTTTGAACTACGGTTTTTGGAAGGCTCCTGATCCCAGCGAAAAGGCGAAGGCTGGCTTGTTGGACTATGTGAAAGGCGGCGGCAGCGTCGTCGCGCTGCATTTTGCCTGCAGCTCGTTTCAAGAATGGAAAGAGTATCGCGAGTTGCTCGGCCGCGTGTGGGTCAAGGGCACCGGCGGCCACGGGCCGTACGGCGAGTTCGTCGTCAACATCAAGAACAACGACCATCCCGTCACCAAAGGTTTGAAGGATTTCAAAACGGAAGACGAGCTGTACGCCAAGCTATCGGGCGATGCAAAAATCGAGGTGTTGGCCACGGCCGATTCCGAGTGGAGTGGCAAGACGGAACCGATCGTTTATGCAAAGTCGTATGGCAAAGGCCGAGTCCTGCACAACGTGCTCGGCCACGGCATAGATTCGAAGCAAAACCCAGCCTACCAACAATTGTTCCGCCGTGGTGTCGAATGGGCCGCGACTGGCAAAGTGACGGTTGACTAGACAAGGTAAACTCTACGCCGCCGACTTCCGAAGTGGCGCTCAAATTAGCCCGGCTTTTTGAAAAAGCCGGGCTTCTGTATTGATACGCATCAACGTTTGTTGATATAATCTACCTCGCTCGCTGAACGACAATCTACCTCAAGAGAAACCAGCAAGATGCTAACCATTCCCGGACAAAAATACCGTTTGTGTGACGGGCTTTGTCGACGTGATTTCCTCAAAGTCGGCGCCCTCGCGATGGGTGGGCTCACCTTGCCGCAGTTGCTTCGTGCCGAAGCAGCCGTCGGTATTCACAACTCGCACAAAGCGATCATCATGATCTACATGGCCGGTGCTCCGTCGCATCAAGATATGTACGATCTCAAGATGGACGCACCGTCGGAGATTCGGGGCGAATTTCTACCGATCGCCACCAACGTGCCGGGTATTCAAATCTGCGAACACATGCCGCGACTGGCCAAGGTGATGGACAAGTGCGCTCCACTGCGGAGCGTGGTCGGATCACCCAGCGGTGCTCACGACTCGTTTATCTGTTATACCGGCCGAGCCAAACGTAACGAACCGCCTGGTGGTTGGCCGTCCATCGGTTCGGCCATTTCGAAAGTCAAAGGTCCGCTGCGCCCCAATGTACCGCCGTTTCTCGGACTCGCACCCGACGCGGGCCACCCGCCTTACGGCTCGCCCGGTCATCCCGGTTTTCTCGGCATCGGCCATTCCGCGTTCCGTCCGTCAGGTCCTGCGAAACAGGATATGGTCCTCAACGGTATGACGCTCGATCGACTCGACGATCGCAAGAACTTGCTGGCGAGCTTTGATCGCTTTCGCCGTGACGTTGACAACAGCGGCACGATGCGTGGCATGGATGCGTTGTCCGAACAGGCACTCAACATTTTAACGTCCAGCCAACTCGCCCAAGCGCTGGACCTCTCAAACGAAGATCCGAAAGTCCGCGAACGATACGGCAAAGGCGACTCGAAACGTTACGGCGATGGCGCACCTCGCAATCAAGAACATTTTCTGATGGCTCGACGATTGGTCGAAGCGGGCGCGAGAGTCGTCACGTTGAACTTTGGCCGTTGGGATTTTCACAGCGACAACTTCAACGGCCTCAAGAA